>DASUKV010000058.1:0-39555 GCA_036278555.1 Terriglobia bacterium | reverse complement strand
CACCTTAACGTATCACTTGATAGACTTCCAGCCAGTTGGTTGTAATCTCCTTTCGGGCCTCCTCCAAGCTCGTAGAGCCTGAGCACACTTGCCTGTGTAAGTAATTTTCTACTTTATCTTTCTCATGAAACCCTGGCACTGGCTTGGCAGCCTCCGGCCAAAGGTTGCTTATCGCATTGGAGCCTCCCAGCTCCAGAGGAATGAAGTGGTCCACCTCGTAAGCTCCTCGCGGCGGCGGATACACGATTCCGTATTCCGCAAAAACATGGCGCTTCTCAGCTTCACCAACATCGCGGCGCGCCGCAGTGGACTGGCTGCAAATTACCTTTAGATCATGAGTCATCCAGGCTCCAGGCGTACAGACGCTGTCGGGGAAGGCTCCATGAACGTGACAGCCAGTGCGTTGTGGAGGCGGTACCGCCACATAGACACGGTGTTCAGTTCTGCAACTCGTTCCAACTACAGTAATCAATCCCAAGATCCCAATCCACGCAGGATTTTTCACAGGTTTCCTCCGGGCCCTATTCGAATGCAGAACTGCTTCATCAAATGGGCGGTTTGCCTCGCCAGGAACTGCTGTAACGTCCCTTTGGTTGGCTAAGGTTTTTGGAACGAGCTATGTGAGGGGAGTGTTAGGTTACTTCTTGGCCAGCGTTAGCGTGGCCACCGAGACGTGGGGCCAGTGAATCTCGTCGAAGTTCAGAATGACGCGCTGCACGTATTGCAGTTGCGGGAAGGTTTGGCCGGAACTGCCATCCTTCACCGTTTCAAGCCAGATGATCGCATCCATCTGAATCGCGTTGGCGTTGCCGGTCACAAAAGGGATGTTCACGATCCCTAGCCGATGACTCTGCGTCGCTGATTTCGTCGAGATTGCGATCACATCGGTCTCGATAATTGTCTGGCGTTTGATCATCGCCCGCAGGACTTCGGTGGGGTCCTTAATGGCCATTGCGGCGTCCAGTCCCTCTGGTAGGCCTTTGGCTGGCAAGGGGCTGTGCAAATATGGATCGATGTACTGTGCGTCGAGCAGGCCAGTCAGGTCCGTATTGATGTCTGGAATTGCTGGAAATGGGAAAGTGTTTACAGGCTGGATGGCGGGCGCGGCCGCGGTGGCGCCGAAGAACGTACTCTGCGCGAGTAAGCAGTCGCCATGCGGAGTCAAGGCCAGCCGGAAAAACACGTCGGACATGTTTTCCTGAGTTGGGGGCAGATGTACCCACAGACCCGGCTCCTGGTGGATCACTGTTTTCCCGTCTTTAGAGTCGATCACTGTTTGCAGATAGCGGGCCGTGCGCAACGACACCGTAGGCTCTTTTGCGCCCCGGTCGAGGGCGGTCGTCACTTTGGAAAACTCCAACGTCTCCTGAGTCGCACTGAGAAGAAGTCTAAACAAAGGATCGGTTGGCCCTGCTCCTCTGTTTGGGACAGCGATCAGATTGAATCCCGTTCCGGTCCAAGTGTTCGGCGCCAGTTTGTCCAATAGGTCAACAGTGTTTACCATGAATATCCCTCCTGAAATCTCTGTTTCCCGCCCTCGCCTGCCGGACTCGTGGGTGATTCAACTGCATCGAGGTTCTCGATCCTATGTAAGAGGGCCACCCCGCCAGATCCGAGGGTCTCTGCTCCGACAGGAACAACCCCTTGGGGATGAATCTGAGTCCATGGAGCGCATCCCGGTTTCTCTTTGCTAAGTAACCTGCTGGAATGTGTTGTAGAGCGCGATGATGGTTGCCAGGCGATTGGCAAGCGCCTGAAGAAAAGCTTCGACCTGTACCTGCATCTGACTCACCGAGAGCGTCTGGTTTGCTGTCTGGGTGGGGTCCAGAGTCAATTGATCCGAAGCGGCAATCGGTGACGTCGCCGGTGCAACTGATGAAGCCGAAGGTGGCGTATACGAAGCGGTCGCGGAGATCGCCAGCACGTTTGCAGGATTGCCGACACTCCCCTGGGCCGACACAGTGATGTTGAATCCGTTGATCGTATAGGTCCGCGAGATGGCCATATTCTCCTCCGAACGGGCAGTTGCTGCCCGACAGTTTCACTTTACCGGTACGCTCTGAGACGCTGGAGATAAATGGGATAAACGAGACAGTTTTATGAGGTCATACTTCACTAAATTACGAGAGGGAAGACCTACGGAGGGATGGGGGGCTAATGCCTGGCTGGAGAATGCAAGCTAAAGAGAACCGCTGCGCGGGTGCTCGGTTCATGTATGCAGTTCGACGTGGCCTATTACCGCACGAAGCCCTCTAAACCCGGAGCAAGCAGATCACGCTCAGTTCGAGACGCTCCCTCCTGCAGAAAAAGAAACTCACCAGATCGGGGGATTGCTCTTGGGGTCGCTGGGTCCTCTCCACACGAGATCGATGCAGGCTGATCCTAGCGAGAACCAAGTTATTGGTTGTCGCTGCGCTGCCTCGATGGCGTCGATGTCGATCTTCTTCATCGTCATCATCGCCTCGAAGACACGCTTGGCCTCACCGCCACCAGCCGCAAGCGCATCGGTTAGCGCGCGCGGGGTGATCTGCCAGGAGAGGCCCCAGCGGTCCTTGCACCAACCGCACTGGCTTTCCGTGCCACCATTGCCGACGATCGCGTTCCAATATCGGTCCGTCTCTTCCTGATTGTCCGTCCTGATCTGGAAGGAAAAGGCTTCGGTGTACCTGAACGCCGGCCGCCGTTGAGACCCAGACAGGGAATGCCCATGACGGTGAACTCCACCGTCAGCACCTCGCCTTTCTTGCCGCCCGGATAGTCAGCGGGGGCCTCATGCACAGCGGTTACTTCACTGTCCGGAAAGGTAGCGGCGTAGAAGCGCGCCGCCTCATGCGCGTCTTTGTCGAACCAGAGGCAGATCGTGTTCTTTGGCTTCATATTTCGTGTGCTCCATGTACTCGATCAGGACGAACGCAACGGTCTTTGCGTCGTTCTGGGTAGTGATAGGTACTCTAATTCACGCAAAAAGCAACCGCAACAATTGACTTTCCCTGGTAGAGCCTATTCACATCGTATCCCCCCTGTGGGGTTGAAGTGTCTCAGTTCTCGGAGGAGAAGTGAGATGGCGGCCTTGGTGGGGGGGACCAAGGCCGCCGCGCCCGTTTTTAGCCTATAAAATAGCCGGACCATGAGTGCTCCGGTCCCTTATTTCGATGTGATTCGCAAGATGCCCAACGCTTTCGATTATCGCCTTCGCCTGGTCACTCATGCCCGTCAGCACGGCATCAAGGCGACGGCTCGTGCCTTCTCCACCACCGTGCCCACCGTGCGCAAATGGGTGCGGCGTTTCCAGGCGCAAGGCTTGCAAGGTTTGCAGGAGCATTCCCGCGCTCGCCGCCATCAACCTCATCAGACTCCGGCCGCGGTCGAACAGCAGGTCGTCGAACTCCGCCGCCATTTGCACACCTTCGGCTCCCGCCGCCTGATTCGTGAGTTCGATCTCCCCTTGAGCCATGGGGCTCTGGAACGGATCTGGCACGCTCACGGCCTGATCCACCGCCGCCGCAAAAAGTATCAGCGCAAGCAGGATCTGGCGGCGATCAAATCCGCCTGGCGCCCCTTTCAGCAAATCTCCGCCGATACCAAGGACCTCGATGATCTTCCTCGCTACTGGCCTCAGGCCCGGGCTCTCGATCTGCCTGTCATTCAGTACACCGCCCGGGAAGTCCGCAGCGGCCTGCAGTTCCTGGCTTTTGCTTCCCGCCGCTCGGCTTCGGCCAGCGCCTGCTTCGCCGCCCGCATTCAGGCTCACCTGGCTCGCTGCGGCATCGAACTCCGCCACCTCGTCTGGCAGACCGATAATGGCAGTGAGTTCACCGGCGAATTTCAAAGGTCCGACGGCACACGCGCCGGCTTCCCTTCCGCCCTCGGGGACAGCCAGCAGAAGACGAGTTCTATGATCTGGAAACTTTTGCCTCCCGCGCCGACTTCCTGGCCAAGGCCACGCTTTATCAGCACTACTTCAACCTCGCCCGGCCCAATTCCCATAAACAAGGTCGTTCACCTTGGCAGATTCTTCAGCAAATCGAACCTCGCCGCTCGCTCGATCTTTGTCTCCTCCCTCCCGTCTTTTTGGATTACTATCTCAATGACTCGGGAGGATACGATCTGCCTAGTATTACTATGTTAAGTACTGTCGTTACAAATTCGTTTGAACTTCGTTCCACATACGGGACAAAGTCCGATGGATCTCACCAGCCAGGGCTGGATCGTCCGAAGAATCTGTTCCCACGTCACACCAAAAGTTTTTTTACGCCGTAAGTAGACGGTCAGAATAAAGAGATAAGCCACGGCCGAAAGCACGAGATGATGATGAAATCCCCGCCACGAGCGCCCCTCGAAATGATCCAAGCCCAAGTCATCCTTGGAGCGCTGGAAGTACTGTTCGATGTGCCAGCGAGAGCGGCTCAGCTTCAAGCAACGGGCTTTGGTGGGTGGCCGATGAAGATGGGCCACGTAATAGTGATAGGGTTCGGGATCACCGGCTGGCCAGTCCACCACCAACCAAACCCGTTCCAGTTCGCCCCCGGCCTCGCGCAGGTCATGCTGCAGGAAGACCTCACGCCAGGCGAGTCGTGTCCGTCGAGTTGGCCCTCCGGCGGTCACCCAGGAGCACTTCTTCCACTCGCCTTCCGGGATTCTGCGGGTCAACTCCGCCCACGTTTCGGCGGCAGGCTCTCCCTCACAGATGTGTCGCCGGACCCGCTTGACCTCGGTCCGGACCTCGTGGTCCCAACCCTTCAGCGCCACCCCGTCGACTTGCAGAAAGAATTCCATTCCCAACTCCTCGCGGACCGCGGCGCGAAATGCCGCGTTGTTCCCGTACACGCTATCCCCCAAAACCGGCGCGGGCGACACACCGTCCTCCTGGGCCTGGCGAAGAATCGCCACCGCCAGTTCCGGCTTGGTAGCGAACTCCACTTCCTCCGGGACTCCGACGGCGGCACAGCGTTCCCGGTCCTCGGTCCAACTCTCCGGCAGATACAGCCGCCCGCCTACCGGCGCGGCCATCCCTCCGTCACTGACCACGACTTCCACGCTCATTTGGCAGTTCGCCGGCTTGCCAACTGCCCCACAGTATTGATGCGACACGCCCACCGAGTGCGTGCCTTGCTTCACCCAACCGGTCTCGTCCACCACCCAAGCTTCCAGGGGTTCCAGGGAAGGAATAATCTCCCGTCGGATGGCCTGCCACAACACTTCGTCACTCCAGGGACTGTCGGTGACGAACTGTTGCAGACTTTGCGAGTCCACGCCCAGCCGTTCCGCGATGGGACTGATCGACTTCCGGTGACCTGGCGTCAGCAACCCCTCCACGTATCGTGCCGTGGCAATCCGTCTTTCGCTTCGACCCAGCCCCGCGACCAAGGGCCGCAGAAACTCGTGAAATTGCCTTACGCTTTCTTTCCAAAGTCGGGTGTTCCAGGGGATGGGCTTCATGCGCCCATGCGAAATCATTCAACGGAGAAATTCAATACATACGTAACATAGTAATACTAGGCATCCCTACAATTGACTTTCCCTTTTCCGGCCAAATGATAGGAAGGTGAGGGAAATGAAAGGCATCTGCAAAATTTCTTACGTGGTGTCAGTGTAATTGGCATTGACGAGCAAATTTGTAGAATTTTTGGCAAGGAGCGAGGCAGGCTTCGCGAAAGAAAGAAGATTCTGGGCGACTTTGACTTACTTATTGGTGCCACAGCCCTGCATCATGGCCTTGTGCTCTTGTCCAACAATCGGCGTCACTTCGAACTGATCGAAGGCTTGCAACTGGGAACGCTATATTAAGGCTGCGCCCGTTGCGAAGGATACTGAGAGTCGAATTCTATTGGGCCGGAAAGATGCTTCGGGGAGAGGAAGTGTTTTACTTGGCACCGCTGCCTTGACCTCTGGTAGAAGGGAATTAAATCACGGAATCCTGGGCCACATTTGGACCACAAACCAGTGAGAATAAGGGGTAAAACAGGCCATCAGCAGCCAGCTAAGGGCCTTTAGAATCAACACCGGCTATGGTTTTGACATGCCTGTCACGCATGAGGTCGCGGGTTCGAACCCCGTCGTCCCCGCCAGCTAAATCCTTCTGATTCAATCTGGCTTCATCTTTCATAGCCTGTTAAACTGCCTGAACTGTGCGAAAACTGTGCGAAAACTGTGCGAAAAGTCGGTCAATTTGGCTTCGCTGTGCTAAAAGTCTCGCGGTGCTCGTTGGCCTGGCGATCGAGCCTTCCCAGGGCTTCCCGCATCATGTTGAGCTTTGCCTGACTGTAGCGCTTGAAGACTTTGGAATCGCCCTGCCGGAGCATTTGGGTAACGAAATGGTCGGCAACCCCTCCTGCACTCAACCTCGTAGCGAAGGTGTGGCGCAGGTGATAGATGGGAAAGTAAGGAACGCCAGCACGCCGTAGCGTCTGGGACCACGCCTTCCGTATCGCCGTGATGTAAGGTTTCTTGGCCTTTTTGCTTGGAGTTGGGAAAAGATACTCGAACCCCGGTGTTGCCTCGATCTGGGCCTTGAACGCTTGGTGAGCCAACTCAGTCATGGGCATGTCCGCGATCCCGTTTTCTGTCTTGGAATCCGGGATGTGGATTAGTTGGTTCTCAAGGTCCACTTCCGATTTCTTCATCGAAAGCAGTTCCTTGTAAGGCCGCAAGTCCATTTCTACGAGCATCACAATCGCATTCCGTAGATAGCCGGGGGCGTTGAACTCGATCTTGGCCTGCTCACTAGCCGCCATATAGTGAGGTTTTCGGGTCGAGTGGCTGATCGAAACAGGAAATTCAACGGCATTGCACGGGTTTGCGGTCAGCCATTTCTGTTTGATCGCCACATTGAGGATTCGCGTGAGAACGCGGAACTCCTGATGGACCGTTGAGGCTTTCAGCTTTCCGCCGTATCGAAGTTCGAGTTCGGTTTGGATCTTCCTCTTCGCATTCAACCGATCGCTCAGATAATCCTCGATAGCTTCCGGCGTGATGTCTGAAAGTGGGATCTCACCAAAGGCTGGCCGCAGATGCTTTAAGGCGTTCAGGTTTTGCGCATGGGTATTCTCCGATCTGAAAGGCGGCTTGGACCGCTTTTCAAGAAACCAGTCTGCCAGCTCATTGAGAGCGAGGTTCTTGCCCGACAGCAACACGGGCAATCGCCCTTCGTCGCGAGCGTCAAGACGTGCCCGAAGATAACGTTCGGCTTCTTGCCTGTCGGTTGTTCCGGTAGACTCTCTCACAGTTCTGCCTTCTCGGCTATGGTAGCGAATCCACCAAAAGGCCAACTTATCACGAGGGAAAACAGTCGCTTCATTCTTGCGTGGTCTTCCGGGCATGGTGATTGCCATCGCCAGATACCCTGGATGGCGGATGAAGCGGTACGGCGCAAGGGCGGCGATTCGGAAGCGCCTGCCGCGCGAAGCAACAACGCTCGACCGCGTCCACGCGGCGATGCTGTTACAAGCGGGCGGCCAGGCCACGGCCTTGCGCGCCATGCTCGAAGCCGAAACTCAGCGCAGCCCCGACTTCCTGCGCCTCGCCAACGCCCTCTCAGCCCGATACCCAAAGGATTCAGAAGAGAAGCGGCTGCTTGATGCCATGCTGCTTACGGTGACTAGGACATGAAGCGCCTGGCCCTTTTCAAGCGCACCGGGATACGCGGACACCTGCGATACCACAGGACACTTGCGATACCCCTGATAACTTAGGATACGCGAAACGCCGACATCATTTGGCCCCGCAAGCCGCATTTTTCGGTCAAACATTGCGAGTTTGGGTTTGGCTTTGCGCGAAAAAACGCCAATTCGGATCTAAATGGTGCGGATTTGCGCAAGATTCAACGATTTCGCTGCTGTGCCGGGCTTGCGGAGCGCTCGATAACTCGAATCTGTGTCGTTGATGCAACGCCTCCATTACTTCACAATCGGGACATCGCGCGACAGAGCGCCTCTTGTACGGGCGTCTGCAAGCGAAGGTTGGTTCGGAGCAAGCGCGCTGCTCCGATTCAGCCGTTAAGAGGAGGAACGAATGGCAAGCGGGAATAAATCTACAGGGGCTGAACGAAGGGAAAAGCTGCGCAAAGAGTTCTGGCGTGACGAGGATGCCTGGACCGGCGAGAACGAGAAGGGGTGGTTCCGTGCTCCAAGGACTTTGCCCCTTCTCCTTGCGTTGCTTGGGGAGAAGAATCTTAGCAGGAATCAGGACCCTACAAAGGTATATGTGGAGTTGCTCGCAAGGCACATCGACGGTGGAGTGATTGAGATGGGGCATGAGGGTGACGATGCATTTGCCGCAGGGTATGATGGTCCGCGAGGCGTGCGAACTTGGCAAGAGCGGATGAAAACGCTCGAGAGATTGGGTCTCATCAAGACGCGCCACGTTGGAAATCAGGATTTCAAGTACGTTCTGCTCGTCCATCCTACTATCGCGATTCAGCGGCTTCGGGAGGCGGGTAAGGTGCCCGACCACTGGTGGGATGCCTACCGAGCCCGGCAGCTTGAAACGAAAGAAGCAACTCACGAGATGAGAATTGCTACCAAGAGAAGTCCCAAGGTGGTCAGCTTGCAGACAGAGCCGGTCTACGTCAAGAAAGTAGCCGGGAGAAAAGCATAGCCTGCATTGACCACGTTGATCCTGCAAGGTGCAATGAAAGCAGATTCTATGGAACCCTGGTATAAAGTCACGACGCCGCGATCGGAAGTCCGTGAGGGCCGGTCGTTTAACCCTGACGAGTTTGCCATTGCGCTTGAACAAGTGGTGGCGGGCAACGCGCCGCCGGATTACCGCGACCCCGAACAATTCTTCGACCGCACGGTTTTTACTCGTGCCTTAAATGAACACCTCGGCTTGGTATTGCGCCGGCTTGCGGGCAGACGCAGAACACCGCTCCGGTGTTGAGCCTGATCACGCAATTTGGTGGAGGCAAAACACGCACCCTAACGGCCCTCTACCATTTGGTGAAACAGCCGGAGATATCGAGCCGCCATTCTGAGGTCCAGAACCTATTGAGCGGCGTAGGCCTCGGCAAGATCCCCAAGGCGAAGGTGGGCGTATTCGTTGGCAATGCCTGGGATCCAAGCGAAGGCCGCGAGACGCCTTGGATCGACCTGGCGCGGCAGATGGCCGGGCCTGCCCGCGTGGAAGCGCTCGGCCCCAAAGCCAAGACGACACCTCCAGGCACCGAATCTCTCCAGCGAGTGATTCAGGCCGCCGGCGGGAACGTGCTGTTTCTCTTCGACGAAGTGTTGAACTTCATCAGCCGCCACCGGGACCTGGCTGAGGCGTTCTATGCGTTTCTTGATAACACAGTCCGGGCGATGACCGGCACAACGGGCTGCGCGGCCATGCTCAGCTTGCCCCGCAGCCGGATGGAGATGACGGAGTTTGACGAGCAATGGCTCGACCGGATCAGCAAGGTGGTCAACCGCGTGGCGAAAGATTTGATCGCGAATGATGAGAGTGAAATCAGCGAGGTGGTGCGCCGGCGGCTGTTTGAGAATTTGGGCAGGGAAAGCACCCGGAAGTCTGTGGCCAAGGCCTATGCGGAATGGTGCTTTGAGCGGCGCGGGCAGTTGCCGCCGGAATGGAAGGCGGTGGACACGATCACCACGGATGCTAAAGCCAGAGAACATCTGCAGAAGCGGTTTGAGGCAGCTTAACCCTTTCATCCCGCCACGATCTCGGTGTTTCAGCGGAAATGGCAAGGCCTGCCTCATTACCAGCGAACGCGCGGCACGCTAGCGATGTTCGCCCAAGGGATTTCACTGGCATGGCGCGAAGGGTTCCGCAAGGCGCGGCGGGAGCCGCTTATCACGCTGGGTTCGGCGCCGCTGGACGTGCCGGAATTCCAGGCGGTGGTGCTCGGTCAATTAGGGGAGCAAAGGCTCTTGCCGGCCATCGAAGTGGACATTGCGGGTGATCACAGCCGCGCGAAAGCCCTGGATAGCGACGCCAAGGGACAACGTGAGGGAATTCACCGCCGCGTGGGAGGTGCAATCCTGTTTGAATCGACGGGCGTGGCCACGGACAGGCCGGCACACCTGCCCGAATTACGGTTTGCAATTGGCGAGCCAGGGCTAGATGTCACATCGATCGATAACGCCGCGAACGCACTTGAGAAGCGCGCGTTTTTTGTTCGCACAGTGGGCACAGACGGCTTCCGCATCGGGTACAAGCCTACGCTGAAGAAAGTGGTGGGGGATCGCAGGGCAGCCCTGGATGACGCTGAAGTAATCAGGGTGATACGGGTCGCCGTGAAGCAGGAGTTTGATCGCGGAAACGTGGCGCCCGTTGAAGCATTTCCGGCTGACGGTTCGGATGTAAAAGACACGCCGAAACTGACGGTGGTGGCGCTGGACCCGGAGACGGAATGGAATACGGAGATTCGAAAGAGGCTGGGTGAATGGACGCGCCGGAGGGGAGCGTCGCCCCGTCTTTACCCCGCCGCAATTGTATGGCTGGTGCGCAGACCGGGCCGGAGTCTTCGAGAGAAGGCTGAGATGTGGCATGCCTGGAAACGAGTTGACGAAGACCTGCGCTCGGGCGTGCTCGGAACGGATTTTGACCAGTTGGAACGCGGCGAAGTGGCGCGGCAGATCAAGGAATCCGAGGAAGCCCTGAAAGAAGAGGTATGGGCGAGCTTTCGCTATGCCGTGATTGCGGACGCCCACGGCGAGGAAGGGTTGAGGGAAATCGATCTCGGCGCCGGCCATGCGAGCGGCAGTTCGGCAAGCCTTGGCGGGCGCGTGGTCGAGGCGCTCAGGACGGAAGGCCTGCTGAATAATTCCATCGGAGCGGGCTATCTTGAACGCAACTGGCCTGTTGCCTTAAAGGAAGGTGGCGCGTGGCCGCTCAAAGGATGCCGTCAGGCCTTTCTGGATGGCTCGCTGACTCGGCTGCTTGATCCCGAAGAAGTGCTGCGTATCCAAATCGTGAGCTTCGTTGACAAGGGTGACTTTGCCCTTGCTTCGGGTTCAAAGCCAGACGGGGGTTACGAGCGCGTGTGGTGGAAGGAACCGATTCGCCCGGAGGAAGTGACATTCGATGACAAAACGTTCTTGCTGACACGGGCGCGCGCTTCCGCTTTGGCCGCCCAATCAAAGAGCGCGCCAACCGCAGCATCCGTCGACAAGGGAAACGGCGTTACCGGCACGTCGGAAGGAACGCCCACGCTGATTTTGGAACCGCCGGCGGTCGCGCCCGGTGTTTCAGTTAAGCCCGCCACCGATGAGAATGTTCGAATCTGCTTGTGCGGAAGAATTCCGCCAGAGCAGTGGAACAAGCTTGGCCAGGAACTGATTCCAAAGCTGCGGGGTTCAGGGCAAGACCTAGTGCTGAGCCTGGATGCGTCGCTGACAATTCGGTCTCAGGATTTCACTTACGTAGAGGAGGATCTCCGTCAGGCGCTTCGTGACCTTGGGCTTGATGGCGCGGTCCGCATCGAAAGGAGCATTGGGCCATCCTAAGCGCTTCTTGCGCTTATACAGCCTCGCATTGGGTACATTATTGTTCCGGCGGCGCTCAGTCCGCATTGTAAGCTGGATCATCAATACAAAGGATGTGCCGAGATACAGGTTCGCAATCGAATTAAAATCCATCGGCATCATGCAACATGAACCAAAACTTCCCCGTGCACTTTACGGGCCGGCCTTACGGTTATTTCGACGTCTTGGCCGAGCGCGGTGAGAAAATCCATGAGGCGCTCGACAGAAAAGGCCCCGGACTGGCCCCGCATGAGCGAGGAGACGTGCGGCTGCTTGATGCCGAGGATTTCACCCGCCTGCGCTTGTGTAAGCCCGCGTTGTTTAATCAGGCGGTAGATGCGCAATGTCAGGTGCGCCTTGAGCTGCTCACGTTCGGCGTTCGGAAACCCGAGGTCGGCGAAAACGTTGCCGTTGCTCTCCCTGATCTGGATTCTGCCTTTCTTTTTCATGGTCAATTCTGCCTTTCTCTGTAGTCTTCTTCTGCCGCTGCCAGGTAGAAATCGAGAACGCCGGGTGAATTGGCCAACGCAACTACAACTTCGCGCTCCATTGGAACGCGGTGTTGGTCGATCTCATTGTAGAAGGCTTCACTGAGAGTGATTGTATTCGAATTGTCGCTGACCGAAATTGAACGGCTTTTGCCGTCTCCAATGAACCAAAGGTGGATCTGATCGAAAAAGTGAAAGCGAGCCCAGTCGATCAGCCGAGTTCCATTTGGCTGATCTTCGGTGCCGAAGAATATGGTCGAAGCAAAGGTGCGCTGAAAGCCTTGCGTGATGCGGCGGTAATAGCGGCCATCCTTCGGAAGCCGGAAGAAGTCCAGCATCTGGGCTGCATTGTCGAAATGTACGGTGCGACTCTTTTGCCGAAGGGCTAGCGTGGCAACCCAGATCGGAATCAACCGGTCCTGGCCGAAGGGCAGACCAAAGTCAGGATGGCCTACGATGTGAAGGAAGAAATTCCCGTTACGGCGTTTGTAAACGAGTTGATCTTTGGGGACTGGACGTAATGGAATGCTGCAAAGCACAAACGGCCTGGCGTTGAATGCGACTTCCTGTTTGCGCTGCTCACGTTGCTCCCGGATGAGCAAGACGGAGTGGCCTGTGCAAGAACTCATATGGGCTTTGCGCTTGTCAGAGTTGGCTCTGCTACGGCTTCGGATCGCCTTTGAAAATTCCCGCCGTGCTCCCCTGTTTAATCCATTGCTCGTCAAACGTCATGTATTTAATAGTCTCGCGCCGGAAGGTGAACGCCAACTGGATCATTCCGTCCGACGTCTGGACAATGGAAGGATAGGCATACTCGGGATCTTCGCCCAGGCGAAACGGCGGCGGCTCGTTCCCGGCCTGAACGTCGCGCACCCAGGGCCAAGTCTTTCCTCCGTCCATCGACAAGGCGACCGAAAGGATCGTACGAGGCGCCCTGCGGGGTCCACTGCGCGTGGTGGTGGCCTGCGCGTTGTTGAAAGCAATCGCCAGATGCCCATCCTTCAGCCTTGTTACCTGGATCGATGCGTTATTGTTCGGCAACTGCGTCGCAACCGGTACGCTCCAGTGACAACCGTCGGTCGAATGGCTCTTGTAAACCCAATCGGCGTAGCGGCTGCGGAAGAAGGCAAGAAGACTGTCTTCCGAAAGCTTCACGATGTCCATTTGAACAAAGCCGCCAGAGCCTGGGACTTCGCAATCGCTCCACGTCTTTCCATCGTCTTTTGAGACTTTGACGATGGAACGGTCGTTTTGCGCGTTCGCGATGATGCCATAACTCGCGGACTGATAGGTGGGTAAGAGCCATTCGTTGTGGAAGACGACCAAGTGCTGGCGGTCGAACGACCCTGGCTGTGGGAACAGGACCTTGGGTGTTGTCCACGAATGTCCCTGGTCGTCGGACGTGAGGTAATACATCATCGCGGTGGTTTGGCCCTCATTTGCCTTCTGTGACGTATGGAAGAGCCACAGGCGGCCGTTAGGCGCTCTGAACGGGACGGGATTCTGATCTGACCATCCTGGATGGTGTGACAGGATCACCGGCAAGGTCCAGCGATTCGAGCCGTGGTCCAGCCGGGACATCGCAATGGAAACCCCGGAGCGTCCTTCCCAGGTCCCTGGGAACCAAAAGCACAGCAAGTCCCCATTGGGCAATCCTAGCAAGTTTGAAGCATGATTGCTGTTCACGATGATCGGCAGATAGGCGCGCTTTGCCCCTTCGAAGCGCGACGGACGAACGACTCCATCCGCCATTTGGTAGACAGTTTGGGCGGCGTCGCGTGCGAGACAGGTAGCTCCGGCGAAACTGAGAGCAGCCAGAATAAGCGTGATTGAGCAGAGTTTGCGTAACATTCTTCCTCCCGGTTATGCGGTCTCTCCGGCCAAACCATCCTCCGGGGCCCCGATCGAAGTTTTCAATGTAAGTTCGACGACGCATCATCACCGATCCATGCCATACGTAAACGAAAACACGGAAGGAAGCATCGCCACGGCGGGTTTTTGGCGCCGAGAGCTTGTGCTCAGGCTAATTTCAAACCTAGCGCAAAGCCGCCGTCTACGCGCAGGCAGGCGCCAGTGATATAATCGGCATCGTCTGAAGCTAGAAATGTCACTGCTTTTCCTATATCCGAGGGCGTGCCCAGACGCCTCCACGGAATCTTTTCCGCTCCTTTTTGGATCTCTGCCTCTGTGGCATGCGTTCTCTCTCCTGGGGTATCAATCCAACCAGGATGGATTACGTTCACGTTGATACGGTGAGGCGCCAGCTCATTGGCCATGGTCAGCCCCAAATGAGTGATAGCCGCCTTTGCCATATTGTAGGGCGCGCTACGCGCAAACGGGAATTGCGCATGAACAGAGGCAATCAGCACAATTTTGCCGCCCCTCCCTTGCGCAACCATCTTTCGCGCAGCAAACTGGCAGGTATGAAAGACACCAAATTGGCAGGTGGCGAGGACGCGCTCCACGTCGGTCCATTCAAAGTCAGTGAATGGTTTTCGAACTGACATGCCTGCATTCGCAACTGCAATATCAAGGCTGCCAAAACGTTTCGTAGCTCCTTCCACCAGGGCCTCGACTTCGTCGCGGTTTGAGACGTCCGCTTTCCAAGCGATGCCTCGGCGGCCGATTTGGTTAATCTTGCCGATGACTTCTTGCATGTCGGTTTCAGGCGCAATGTCATTGACAACGACATCGGCTCCCGCTTCCGCCAAGCATAACGCGATGCCGCGCCCGATTCCTTGCTTGGCGCCGGTTACTAAAGCAACTTTGCCATCCAGAAGTCCCACGGGTTTTCAACTCTCTGGCTTCTTCTGTCCGGAAAATTCTCCGCCCGGATAAAGTTGGAATTGTACGGACATTGTTGTTTGCGCCCGCGGCCTTTGATTGCGCCAATGTCCCAAGCGCGGCGTTACAAAGTAACTTCGCGCGACCCCTCATCGGAGAGTTCTGAATCCAGTTGAGCGCTGCAATCCGCAAGCACCTGACGGAGCCCGAAATCACCGCCCCACGGAATCACCTGTGCACCCATCTGCCGGTAGCGAGCCAGTGTTTCGAAAGACCCGGTCGCCGCTCCCCAAACCTTGCCGTGCCGCTGGGCGGCCTCAGCTACTTGCCTAATAGCGCTATCGAGGTCTTGATGAGCGCCATCCCTCTGGGCCAATCGAAGTCCAAGATCTGCCGATCCGACAAACAGGCCATCAATTCCATCGACGGCTGCGACCTTTTCCGCCGCGGCGACCGCTTCAGGAGTTTCAATCTGAGCGATGACAAAGGTTTCATTGTTCGCGTCGGTGACGTAGTGTTTACCCTCACCCCAGGCCTGTAAACCGTAATCACCGTCAAGTCCAGTGCCATCAAGACCTCTATTACCCAACGGCGGAAATTTTACTGCTTCGACGATCTGTTGGGCAGTTTCCTCGTCAGATGCAAAAGGTATGAGAAAGCCGGTGGCGCCATCTTCCAAATACCGGTAGAGCCGGTTACGTTCTACGCTCGCCGGCCGGACCATGCAATCGATATCTACCATGTGGCAAAGGGCGAGGAGCGCCTGCACCTCCCGGTTGTCCATGGCCCGATGCTCTAAATCCAACCAGATTCCGTCATATCGGAAGTGCGCCGCGTAGCGGACAAAATACGGCAGAAAGTGCCCCATCGCACAAATTCTTGCTACCTTGCCGCTCCGAAATTTGGCTAACATCTTACTTTTTCTCATGAAATTTACCTGTGTCTCGCCTTTTACGAGCAGCAATTGAAACACCTGATAAGAATAGGCGGGAACAATTAGCGCATTACCACGCTATCCAGCCCCCATCAGCCGTTAAATTGTGTCCCGTGATGTACTCTCTTGTACGCTTTCTTTGGGTGGTGCTCCAAGCACTAACCCCCCGGCGCTATCGCCCGCGACGCCGCAAAACACGTCCACAGGCGCACAACATTATCGTCTGGACGATCGCGGCGGCCTGGACCTTAACTCTCGATTTCCAAGACTTCAAGGGAATTCCTGTTCAACATTTCGTCGATCATCACTTCTTTCAGGCGCGGCAGGGATGTGCCTTCGAGCATCTGATTCAAAGCCTTGATGCCTGCGACGCTCGCCGCAACCGTAGTGAAGGGGTAGTCCGTTCCAAACAGCACTTTGTCCCACACTCCATATTCCTGGACGAGCATGAGCGAATGATAGAATTGAAACGGCCTGTAGTGAAGCGCCGAGCAATCGGCAAACACATTGGGATGCTTGCGGATGACGGCGACGCACTCTCCTTCATAAGGATGAGAGAGATGAGCGAGGATAATCTTCACATCTGGAAATCGGATCGCAACATCATCCAGGTAACGAGGCAGTGTGCATTCAATGGGCGCTTTATCGATGAAGGTGGTGCCGGTGTGGAGGAGCACAGGCAGATTGTGCTTCTTCGCGTAACCCCAAAGATAGTCCAGTTCGGGCTGGTTCGGCCTGAAGCCAGCGTACATAGATAATAGCTTGATGCCTTTCAGTTTGAAGTCCTCGTGGCCCTGGCGCAACTCCTCCTGCCAGCCGGGCTGTGTTGGATCAACAGAAAGAAATCCTATGAGCTGATCCGGGTGCTCCCCCACATAAGCCGCGACTTCTGAATCAGGCACCCAAAGACCCGACAATCGGGCCTTTCCGCCAAAAACGATCGTCTTGCTGCAACCCTCGGCTGTGGCCTGATAATCCTCCCATCGAACCGTCAAATTGACCTCTGCATTCCTCGCGCGGCGGGCCTGCGTCTTGAAATCACGCGAAAAATGCTCGGGGTCACGAAAAAAATGACTATGAACGTCAACCAGCATTGTTTGCCTCGCTCTTCAGTTGGTTTGCCACGCGGCTTGGAAGAAGCGCAGCCAATTGCCGTGCATCACGCCACGAATGTCCGTTTCGGCGTAGCCTCTCTTGCGAAGCAGGGCAGGAAGCTTCTGTAAATCAGCGATGGTGTCCAGATCACAGGGACTTTGCTCCGTCCCGAATCCTCCATCGAGATCACTCCCAATCGCAATGTGGCGCGCGTTTCCAGCCAACTGGCAGATATGGTCCATGTGGTCCACAACCCTTTCCAGGGTGACGACCGAATTTGAAGTGGTTCCGGCGATCCAGCCGGGATAAAGCATCCAGTCATCCAGGGCGGCGCCGATGACGGAATCCCGCTCGATCAAATGACGGATTTGATCATCCGTCAACTGGCGGTCGCCCGGAACCAGCGAGCGGCAATTATGATGGCTGGCGAGAACAGGACCCTTAAACAAATCCACCGCTTGCCAGAAGCTGTCGTCCGCAAGGTGAGTGACGTCAAGAATCATCCGCACGTTTTCCATAGCTTTCAAAAGGTCTCGGCCTGAAGGAGTCAGCCCTCCCGGACTCCCTGTTCCGTGCGCATAGGCGTTCTTGCCGTAGTGGACCGGGCCAACAACTCGCAGACCATCTTTCCACCAGGCTTCCACCTGGGAGGGAAACACAATCGGGTCTGCGCCTTCCATGCTCAAAATAAACCCTAGCGGAGTGTCTTTGCTGGCGTCTCGTTGCCATGCCTCCATATGAGATTCGAGCGACTTCCCATCCTTTAGCATGCGAAGGCGCCCGTGATCTTCCATGATCCGGTAGTAGGCAAGCTGTCCCTGGCCTATGGCATACGCCATTTCCTGAGTTCGGAAATCCAGACGGCAATCGCGCAGGTCGCCCGCACGGGCAAGGATCGTCGCCAGAGCGACGGCAACTTCGCCTTTCTTCATCTCAGGGAAAGAAACCGTATTGGTTCCTCTGTTCTTTCCCGTCATGCCGCATTCCTTGCTGCGGATGGCCGGAACGCTCAACGTCAAGTCCCGGTTCCAACCCAGGGCGCTCCACGCAATATCAAGGTGAGCGTCGATGACGATCATGAATGCTTATCCTTTCGGAACACTGCATTGCAGATTTCTTTAACAAGACTCTCGGGCGCGACGAATCCATGACGCTCAAAGAGCTGAACCGTACATGCCGGCTGATTCATCGGAGTTCCTTAAGGGATGGGCCAGTTTCCCGGATTGAGTTGCTCGATGAAACTATGGCGGCGGTTTTCAAGGCGCGGCCAATGATCTCTTCACGCGTTCCATAGGCCCGGCCGTGTCAATGAGGTTGACGCTCAGGCCGAGTGCGCGATTCAGAATGAACCCTGCATTTTTCTCGCCCGGCATTCGCGGAGCTCCGGTACCGGGAATGCCGTATTCCATTCCCAGTTCGACGGCGCCCAGCGCGATCTCCGATACCGTAAGTCCCGTGCGCCCTAAACACCGATATTTCAAGATTCGTTCGCCTTTCGATTTTCCATCCCGGCTAGCATAGGAGGACCAATGCCTTGCGTCAAGCGCGGAGTGCCGCGAACGATGGCAGGCCGTCCAGATATCTGGACCGGCGGCGCTGTCAGTCTTGCCGCCTTCCAGAAGCGCGTGGTAGAGTAACGCTGCGTTGAGCGGGTCACAACGTTGAGGTGTGTGATGTGTGCAGTGAGAACACAAAGCGTAAGGTCTCTCGAAAGAGCCATGATGATTCTGGAACTGCTCGCAAGTTCCAGAACGGGCCTGTCTCTGCTCGAGCTGGTGCAGAAGACCAAAATGCCAAGGAGTTCGGTCCACTGCCTGTTGGTTACGCTTCAGAGGCGCGGCTATTTATATCACAATGACAAAACGGGCCGTTATATGTTTGGCCTTCAGTTATTCAGTTTGGCGAACATGGCTGTGAGCGGCCTGAAGCTGCGAGAGGAGGCAGCGCCTTTCCTGCGAAGTCTGGTTGAAAAGACCCAACTCACAGTACACATGGCAATCCTGGAGCATGGCGAGGCTGTGCTGATTTCAAAGTACGAACCTCCGGGAATTTTTCGTTTGGCTACCTGGATCGGCAAGCGCATGGACTTGCACTGCACGAGCCTTGGCAAAGCGCTGATGGCTTACCTGCCTTCGGAGGAAGTGAGCCGGATTATTGAAGAACACGGCCTGCCGCGGCACAACGATAATACGATTTGCTCAAAGAAACGGCTGAAGGAAGAAATGGAGCGAACAACCGGGCGGGGGTATGCCGTCGATGATGAAGAGGATGAATTAGGCCTGTGCTGCATCGGCGCTCCGGTTTTCGGTTTTGACAACCATGTGATGGCCTCCATCAGCATTGCCGGAACCACAAACCAAGTGACTCGTGAAAATCTGCGCAAGCTGGCGGAGCAGGTGAAGCAAACGGCCATGGCGATTTCTCAATCTCTCGGACATGATCCTGCCGCTTTGAAGGCAGGAACATTGAACTCCTGATGGGCGTCCGCCAATAATGCACGATGACCAATTACAGTGACACCATTCATCTGGAACGGCGGCCAGACGCCGCCGCACCAAGATCGAAAGTCACATTCATTTCATAAATTGGTGGCGTAGCGCGGCCGTCCTGGCAACATATTCCGTCAGGATTGGGGCGCAAAGCCATATTGCAGCACCCGCGTATCTATAAGGGAGCGTCAGCCTACGGCTTCTGAGCGCACTCGCCAATCTTCTTCCGAATTCAAATCCCCTGAGGGCATCATTAGCCGAGACTTGGACCGCCATAACGGCTTCGTGTTTTTGGTTTGTTACATTTTCATTTACTTTTCCGTTCCAGTGGACTATGTGGGGGTTGTTCAGGCGGCTCTATGCGTCAAACTGGGAGCCGGCTCCGTCGTCGCGAATTTGCCAGCTTCCACATTTCTGCTGGGGTGCGTGGCCCCAATTTTTATTACCCGCATTGTTCCTCATCGTCTGGAGCGCGCGGCGGTGGTATGGGCTTATGTGATAATTACGGCGCTAATGGCGGTCGTCTGCGCAACGCTGTTCCTGCCGGTTGCCAATTCCATTCGCATCTTCGTGCTGATCGTTCAGGGGTTTGTTTCTGGCCTTGCGGGATCAACCGCCAGCGTTTATATGTATCAGTGTTTGGGGCGGGGAACTACGGCGAAAGGTAGAGCGAGAGCCCTGAAACTGGCGTTCACCTGGAGTCCTATTGCAGCGGTTGCCGGCTCTCTTGGAGCGCAGTTTGTTCTGGACCACGGAATACCCTTCCTCGTCTTTCCTTCCGATTTTGCTCTTCTTTATGTCATCGGCGCAGCTTGTGCAGCGGGTGTGGCTTTAACAACATCACGCTTTGAAATATTGCCAATTCAGGAGGAGAAGGAAACCCGATCGATTTTCCGGTACGTGCTGGAGAGTTCAAGAGACTACTTCCGGGTGAGGCCCCTTGCGTTACTCTGGGTGGCTTATGTTCTCTGGTACGGCATTCTCATGATCATGCCGAACCTTTCTCTTTTCACCAAGCAGGCTTTGGGAAGGGAGCCCGCCGAGTTGTCAGGCCTTGTTATGGCGATTCGCTTTGGAGGCAAGTCCCTGGGCGGGTTAGCGCTCGGCGCGCTCGCGGTGTGGCGTGGCATCCGGGCGCCCGTGCTCGGCTCCGTATTGCTGGTGGGCTTGGGAATCGTGTGGGCTTGGATTGTTCCGGGCTACGTGTTTCTCGCTGCCTTCGCCTTAATTGGCGCGGGTGAACTAGGAGGGGCTTATTTTCCGAACTATGTTGTAACCGTTTCCTCGCCAGAGGCGGGCGCACGAAACCTGTCCATATTAACTTTGGCGAGTCCCATCGCCAGCGTGGCGCCTGTTATTTACGGCGGCCTGACTCAGCTCTATGGTTATCCTGCCAGCTTCGCGTTCGGCATACTCATCACGCTGCCTGCTGTCGCACTTCTACTGATGCTGCCAAAGGGATCGAACTGCGTCCGCGAAAGTTGAACGTCGCTCATCGCTCATCGTCGCCGAATCTATGAACGAATTGGGCGTGGCGCATTATACGGAGATTCAAACCACTTTCCGAACGCTGGAGGCGGCAACAACCCGAAGCGCAGCCTCCACTTGCGTCAAAGTTTCTTCAATATCCGACTCGGTGTGCGCAAACGAGATGGAGCATTGCTTAACCGGAACCGGAAAGAAGTAGATGCCTCGCCTGACCAGTTCCACGCGCAGAGCTCGATCCAGGTCAAAGTCATGGTTTTGAGCGAGGTCATGCCAGTCTCTGGGAGGATGGTCCATGAAGTACAGACAAAAAGCTGAGCTCTGGCGGGCCACAACTGCCTTGAGAGACAGCTTCTTGATGATTTGCCCCAAGCCTTCCTGCATCATGGCGCCTAGCGCTTCCAGGCGCGAGTAAACCTCGCCATGGTTCGCTAAAAGGCGCTCTATCGTCGCAATCGCCGCGATCGTGGGAACCGGATGCGCATTATAGGTCCCGGCCAGGAGCACGCGCTTTGATGGGTCGGAATGAATGAAGTACTTCATAATCTCATCCTTGCCGCCCAGGGCGGAGATGGGATAGCCATTCGCCATCGCTTTCCCGAGCACCATTAAATCAGGAAGCACCTGCGCGATGCTCGAATAGCCGCCAATGGCATGACGGAATCCCGTTTTCACCTCATCAAAAATCAAAACAAATTCGTACTGGTCCGCCAATTCCCGAAGCCCTCGGAGATAGCCAGGCGCTGGTTTAACAATGCCGATGTTTTGCAGGATCGGTTCCGTAATGAGTGCCGCGATGGGGTGTCTTTCACAAACATATCGGACCGAATCAAGATCGTTAAAATTGATGACGTGAACCAATCCCTGGTGTTCAAGCGGAACACCCGCGCTGATTGGCTCATAGGTGTATTCACCGGGCGAAACCCGAGGCCCCAGGTCAACAAGAGAGGTCATCAGGTTGCAGGAAACGTCGTTGTGCCAGCCGTTATACCCGCCCTGCATTTTAATAATGTGGCTCCGGCCCGTAGCCGCCCTGGCGACACGGATTGCCTGGGCCGTTGCTTCGCTGCCAGTGTTCAGGAATTGAACTGAATTGATCGCAGGAATATGCGTGCAAAGCAGTTCAGCAAGTTTCCCTTCGAGCTCCGTTGTGCCCGCTCCGTAGAGACTATTGCCTGCATCGAGGGTACGAACTACGGCTGCGTTGACATCAGGGTCATTATGGCCAAGCAGATGAGGGGCAAAAGCGGCGTGATAATCGATATACTGGTGCTTTTCGACATCCCAAAGATAGGCTCCCATGCCTTTTGTGAAGACGATGCCGGGTTCCACCGACCTGTTAACCGAAACCACGCCTCCGCAAATAAAAGCTTGGTTCTTCTCCAGAATCTCCCGGGATTTAAGGTAATCGTTCATCACACGGCCGCCCTCCTCTTCGCTGTTAACGAATTATAAGCGAAGGCGCACTGGCGAATTTTGGATTTTTGGCTGGCGGATTACGAGCGTCCATATAGCTGGACCGCAAATGAATCCGCGAGCGGCGCTGCCGGTTTGAGAGTCACGCAATATCCAGCGCAAAGCCCAGATGGCATGCGGCATCGCCGTAGTGGAAACCCTTTTTGGGCAGTCCAGCATTCTGGATTTTCCTTGACGAACAGGCGTTTTCGCCATTGACTTCTACTAGGCCGCAGGCTATAGCTCTTGCTGCACGGCCATGGAAGCAGTGTAGCGGCAGAGGCTGCTACCGGCCTTTCCACATCGAAAGCAGCGGTTAGAGGCCGCCACGATACCAAGCAATAGAAGCTTGGGAACAGCAATAAAAACTCGTCGCTTCGGAGGCGCAGCATGTTGAAACCTACGCATTGGACCTTTTACCTGAGCATCGTGGCCGTGATCGCCATGGCCGCCGGACAATTATTCGGTCAAGCCACGTCAGGGACCATCTTTGGGACCGTGACAGATTCCTCAGGTGCGGTGATGCCCGGCGCAAAAGTAACGGTGCAGAGCGTCGAGCGCGGAGCGAGGCGAAGTGTGGTTACAAACAGGGTAGGCCAATACACGGTCACTCATCTTGATCTGGGGTCTTACGATGTAAGCTTCGAAGCCGCAGGTTTTAAGAGGGTGATGCACCCGCCCGTGACCATCACTGTAAAGGCCCGGGTGGAGGTTGATGCTGTACTCCAAGTTGGAAGTGTCTCACAGGTTATTCGCGTGAAGGGGTCTATCCCACTCCTCAAGACCGGCTCCGCTGAAGTCGGAAATGTCATTACGCGCCAGCAGTTGCAGAGTCTTCCCATTATCAGCCGCAATTTCCTCACGGTTGCGACACTGGCCCCGGGGACCAACAGCGGGGATCCTGGGGGAAGGCAGGCTGCGCTGTCGGGAGCCGAGATCGTGGTGGGCGGGACCCCAGCCGAAGGAAACAACTTCATCATCGACGGCGTCTCGGACAATATGGACTTCAGCGGAACCGCCGTGATCAATCCCCCCATCGATGCCATCCAGGAGTTTGCTGTTCAAACCAGCCAGTATTCTGCGGAGTTCGGGGACGCGGCGGGGGGAATTGTCAACATCGCGTTAAAATCGGGCACCAATCAGTTACATGGATTCGCTTACGATTACCTTCAAAACGATGCATTGAATGCTACGCCCTACGATTTCACGGGAGCATATCCACCGAAGCCGCCTCTCCGCAGGAATCAGTTCGGCGCCGGAGCCGGCTTGCCGCTGATAAAGGATAAGCTGTTTTTATTCGGAGATTATGACGGAGTGCGGGAACCCAGTTCTTCCGTGGACCAATTTACCGTCCCGACCGCCGCGGAAAAAAATGGCGATTTCAGTCAAAGCGGATTTACCATCTACGATCCCAGTACGGCCCACCCGAATCCCTCCAATCCGTCTCAGATCGTCCGCGACCCGTTTTCCGGGAATATGATTCCCACATCTCGAATCGACGCGGTTGGAGCCAGCCTTGCCGGATACCTTCCAAATCCCAATTTTGTAAGTCCGATTCCAGGGGTCCTGGATAACTACCTGACGACGCAGACTGACAATGATTCTGAGAATCGGTTTGTCATTAAGGGTGATGCGCTGGTTTCTCCTAAAGACACCATTTCTGCCCACCTCGCCAACCAGCGAGAGGTGCGAACGCTGAGCGGGTGGCTTCCAAATAACCTTCAAGCCGCCAGTGGTGGAATGAACGGTGACAACGCGGGTTTGAACTATACTCGGATCGTGAGCCCAACTTTTCTCAACCAGGTCAGACTCGCTTACAACCGCATGACGCTCCCGCAGATCATGCTTAGCAACCAGGATATTCTGGGCCAATTTAATATCCCCGGATGGGTAAGTAACCAGGGATATCCCAAGGTGACTACTAAAAACATTAGCAAGTCTAAGGTGGAGAGGCCGGTTGCCACATTTCCCACACCTTTCATCCTGGTTGAGAACACTTATCAGTTCCTTGACACGGTCAACTGGCAAAAAGGCAGGCACTCTATTAAAGTGGGCGGCGAGATCGATCACATTCGTGAGGACCTCACGGGGGGCAGCCCAGGAGGCGGGAAGTTCGTTTTTGATGGGTCTTATACGACGCAGTTCGTGGGGCAGTCGGTCAAAAGCCCCCGAACAGGGATCGCGGACCAATTGTTGGGTTTGGCCAATTCGATGGGAACTACATACAACTTCGATGCGGTCCGTATTCGCTCCTATCGCTTCGACTCCTTCATTGAAGATGACTGGCGCGTGACCCCCAGGCTGACGTTGAACCTTGGACTGCGGTATGACTTTTTCCAGCCCTACCACGAGGAACAGGACCGCTTTGGAAACTTTGACCTGAGTACGGGCATGAAGCTCGTTCCGGAAACCGTCCGCAAAGCTGTGAAAAACACCCTGGGCCTACTAAATGGGGATTTGCCTGCAGGATGGAAATACGTTCCGCTCAATCAAGTTATTCCGAGAGACAATTGGAAGGATTTCGGTCCGAGGCTTGGGGTAACCTTTGCCGTTAACAAGCATCTCGTCTTACGCTCGGGTTACGGGATTTATTACGATCAACCGGATAACAACACCTTCATTGCTGCAGGTGGTGAAGGCAATCCTTTCAATTTCCAGCTTGAAACTGACGCCGGCGCTCTTAACCCGATAGTGGTCCAAAATGGCTTTCCCAGCGGCGGCATAGAAAGCGTCCTTGCGTCGAATTCGTTCAATGCATTTTATGATCCGATTGACCGCCCCGACGCATCTGCCCAGAAATATAGTGCGAATATTGAGTGGGTCCCCTTCATTAATACGGGTATCGAGGCCGGATATATGGGCCAAACCACCCGTCACTTCCTAAGCGGCTGCACAGGTGGGAATCAGGCCGTTCAGCCGGGCCCCAGTCCGCTCATCGATCGCGTGCCATACCCGAACGTGGGCACTCTCGACATGATGCTAGCAGGTGACAATAGCAACTATAACGCCCTGACTGTGTCGTGGACCCAGCGGGAAACGCATGGACTGACCTTCTACAGTGCTTTCACGTGGTCCAAGTCCATGGGATATGACACGGGGGCCGGTAACCCCGTGACTCGTCCCTATGACCTCAATTACGATTACGGCCCCAGCGACTATGACATGGCTAAAGTTTGGACTAGCGCCTTGACCTACGGTATTCCACGCTTAACCAGCATGCCCAGCTTCGCGCGAGCGGTTCTCGGCAATTGGGAATTGTCTGGAGTATTGACGTTTGAAAGCGGACTTCCGTTCACGGCAACGGATTCCGGTGCCATCTTGAACGTGGGCAGCATCTCAGGCACAGGCAATCGCCCCAACGCAGTTGGCAATCCGAACCTTCCTTCCGGGCAGCAGAGCATTGCCCGGTGGTTCAACACGAGTGCGTTTGTAGATCCGCCAAGCTACACTTGGGGTAACGCAGGTAAGAACACCCTCCGCGGGCCGGGATTTGCGAATGTCGACTTTGCAATCCAAAAGAGGATCCCTCTCTTCTCCGAACACCGGCGCTTGGTCATCCGCATGGAATCGACCAACCTGTTCAACCGGGTACAGCTTGGGTATCCAAACGCCGATATCAGCGATTCGAGCTTCGGTAGGATCCAAAGTCTGCGGTCTGGACCCAGAGCGCTGCAGGCAGCCTTACGGTTTGAGTTTTAGCAGCAGATAATACTTCGCTGCGTCCCGATGGATAAAGGCAAATCACTGAGCCATCGCACGGCCGTTATTACCGGAGCGGCAAGAGGATTGGGGCTCGCGTTCGCCCATGCCTTATCTTCGGAAGGCGCCAATGTTGTTGTCGCCGACGTTGATGAAACCCAAGGAATGGCGGCGGTAAAGGAGCTTTCCGCCGAAAATCGAAGAGTCCTGTTTCACAAGACCGACGTCTCAAAGCGGCATGAAATCCGTTGCCTCATCGATACGGCCGTTCACCGGTTTCATTCGCTGGACATTCTTATTAACAACGCAGGCTTGCAATACATTTCTCCAATTTGCGAGTTTGACGAAGATCGCTGGGACTATTTAATCAGCGTGATGCTGACCGGAACGTTTCTGGCCAGCCGCTATGCCTTGCCGCACATGATGTCGGCTGGGCGCGGCCGGATTATTAACATCGCATCCGTGCATGGGCTTGTGGCGTCAGAATTCAAAGCCGCTTATGTTGCCGCAAAGCACGGCGTGGTTGGATTCACAAAGGCCCTGGCGCTTGAAGGAGCGCCTTACAATATCACCGCGGTGGCGGTGTGTCCTTCCTATGTCCAAACCGCGTTGGTTGAGAAACAGATTAGCGAACAGGCGAAACGGCGCAATATCCCGCCCGGCGAGGTGGTAGAGAAAGTGATGTTGGCCCCGGCCGCTCTTAAGCGGTTAATTCAACCTGATGAGGTGGCATCGCTTGTCGCCTATTTATGCAGCGACGCCGCGCAAGTTATTACCGGTACGGCAATTACTATGGACTGCGGCTGGACCGCCCGATGAGCCTGTCAAGGGCGCCCGAACGCGGGGTGGGTCAGGCCGGCTCTATTCTCTTCGGCAATCTTCTCACCAAGAATGTCTGCATCGACAAAAGATTTTACATTCTTACTTCAGCGCTACCTCCAATCCCGGACACGTAACGTCCAGTATTCTGGATCAAATCCAACTCGGCCGCGACTTAACGATTGACACCATCAAGCGCCAAGATAAATTCATGGAGTTTCCAATCCAACGGGAATTCCCCTGGCTCTGCCGGGGGATATTTGCTGGCGCAGACTCCACTCTCGCAGTCAGAACGAGCCGATGATACCGCGTGTCGCTAATTGACCAAGGAGCATCAAATCATGAGCACAAAATTCAATAGACGCGATCTTCTTCGCATGGCGAACGGGCTCGCAATCTGCTCGACCGCGAAGGGGGCCCTAGGGCCGGCCAAGACGCGGCGGAGCGCCCAAATCATAGACTGTTGCATGAGCAGCGGCGACAACCTTGCCAGGCCGCGGAAGCCACCCATTGATTCCAAAGCCTCGATCGAAGCCACCTTTGATCTCTTGAGAGACCTCGGGGTTCGGCGCCTGTACTGGCGCGGACTCGAGATAGCGATCATGGTTGAAGTTGTACGTGAACGGCCTGAAAATCTCGCGTACCTGTCACTGTGGAAATGGATACGCCAGGTTTACAAGAAGTTTGATCTCGATCGGCTCGCCGTCGAGGCGGCTCATAAACGCGGCATGGAAATTTGGGGTGTAGGGACTTTGGTCGATTGGGGTTGCCCGGCGGATGCACCCGGCTTCAATGACTATCCGTGGACGTACGCCACACAAATGCGCCTCGATCATCCCGAGTGGATTCCCGTCGATCGCTCGGGTCTTCTTAAGCAAGGAGGCCCCCTCGTATTCGCCTATCCGGAAGCTCGTCGCGCGTTGATAGATCTGCACATGAAATACATGCGTCGCGATGGTTATGATGGCATGGTGCTGATTACATACGCTGAGAATTTCAGCATGCGATTTCAGGATGAGTTCGGTTTCAATGATCCCATCGTGGCGGAATTCAAGCGGCGCACCGGCGTTGACTTGCGTACCCAGCCATTTTCGCCCTCAGCGAGCCGCGAGGACTGGTATGCGCTTCGTGGAGAATACGTCACGATGTATTTGCGCGAGCTAAAGCAAGAACTCAAACAAGAGGGCAAGAAGCTGGGTCTATACCTCAATCCCTATTGGTCGCATTTTACTCAGGCCTGGAACGTCCCTGATACGATGATGACGGCCGGTCACATTTATCTTGACCTCGACACGTGGGTGCGCGAGGGCATCGTCGATCAATTCGTCGTGTACAACGGACGCTGCAGCCCGCGGCTTCAGGCGCGCACGGTTCGGGAAGTGGCCTGGCTGACCCACAAGACGCCGGTTTCGACCTCGCTGCGCACTTCCACTCCTTTTGCCAAAAAGTGGAAGTCATTCCGGCAGGACGGAATGTATGTGACCTTTGACGGTGATGGCAAGGACGTTGCGTATGATCTTGAGAACAGCAATATTCCTGAGCAGCCGCTTTCCGCTCTGAATGGACCGGGCGATGTACTGCGATTGCGCGTGCTTGCCCAAATCGTGCGAGGCCGAACTACGGCAACCGTCGCGGATCTCGTCCCCCTGACAAAGAGCTCGAATCCGATTATTCGCCGCATGGTCCTCATTGCGCTTGGAAAGATCAAGGATCCACAAGGCGTTCCACCTATCGAAGCGGGGCTTCAGGATCATGAGAACTGTGTTCGCTGCATGGCAGCCGCGGCGCTCGCGGACGTCAACGGACCTGACAGCTTCGACAAGTTGATATCGGCCGTTGATCGCTCCGCCACATACCAGCTTGTTGTGAGTGTCGTTGAAACTTTGCCAAAGCTTCGACCCCTGCCGCGGAATCGTCTGATTGAGGCGGCTCAGCACACCAATCCTCAGGTCCGTCTCACGGCTATCCAAGCACTGGGCTTGATCCCCGAGTCGAACCTTGTCCCAACGTTCGGCAAGGCGCTCCACGATTCCGACCGCTATGTCCGCTTCTCGGCTGCGGTAGCACTGGGAGACGTGCCACACAGCACGGAAGCGCTTAGGCTACTCGTTGAAGCTACCCGCGATGAGGATCCCGTGATCAGTGATCGAGCCGCGACGTCGCTCGCGAAGGCGGCATCACGCAAAGAAAAGGAATTTGACGCGTTGCGGCCTCGGGTTCTTGCATGCTTGAAGGAACTATATTCGAAGTTCGGATCCAACTGTCAACGGGTGGACGCCGGCTGGGGCTACCGTCCTGTTGGCAACGCGCTGCTAAAAATGGGGGCTGATGGGGAAAGGATACTGCAACAGTTCCTCGATCAACGTGAAGACATGCAACTTGCCGAATTTGCCTGGAAGACCTTGTGGATTCGCCAGGATAACGGCACCTTCAGCAGAGTCTGTGAGGAAGAAAACGCCATAGCATCCCAACATTGTCCACTTCCTGGCAAACACTTCGTCGGCTCTCAACTCTCCCTCTTGGCTCTAAGAGACAAGTACTGGTGACTAACGGCCTTTTTTCAGCGCGGCGCGCGCCGCCGTAACGGGCTAAGCCGTGCCGCCAGGAGATCGAATGCCCGAAATTGTTCCGAAGCCAAGCCCCAAAGTTTACGACGCCATTATCGTCGGCTCGGGAGCCGGCGGCGGTATGGCGGCCTACGTGCTCACCAAAGCCGGAGCCAAATGTCTGATGCTCGAAGCGGGTGAGTATTGGGATACCGCCAAAGATTCCATGATGTTTAAATGGCCTTATGAGGCGCCGTTGCGCGGCGCGGCAACCCCGCAGAAACCGAATGGCTACTTTGATCCGGGATACGGCGGCTGGAAGCTGCCGGGCGAGCCTTACACCAATGCGCCAGGAAGCGACTGGGACTGGTGGCGATCGCGCGTGCTCGGGGGGCGCACCAACCACTGGGGGCGGATCGCTCTCCGCATGGGCCCCTATGACTTCAAGCCTTACAGCCGTGATGGCAAGGGTTTTGATTGGCCCATCAGCTATCAGGACCTGGCGCCCTACTATGACAAGACAGAAGAGCTGATCGGCGTGTTTGGCACGGCAGAAGGTCTGGAAAATACTCCCGACGGCAAATTCCAGCCTCCTCCCCGGCCCCGCTGCTACGAGCTGTTGATTCAAAAAACGTGCCGCAAACTGGGCATTCCGTGTATTCCCGCGCGTATAGCGATTATCACGCGGCCGCTGAACGGTCGGCCCCCTTGCCACTATTGCTCGCAATGCAGGCGCGGTTGCGTGACCTCATCCAATTTTTCATCACCCACCGTCCTGATCCCACCAGCCATGGCCACAGGTAATTTGGAGCTCCGCTGCAACGCCATGGCGCAGGCGGTGCTCACCGGCAAGGACGGCTTGGCCACGGGCGTTTCCTACATTGACAAAAAGACTCGCCGGGAAGTCTACGTGCGCAGCAAGATTGTGGCGCTCGCCGCCAGCAGTTGCGAAACAGCCCGCATTTTACTGAATTCGAGAGATAGCCAGCATCCTGACGGCGTGGGAAATTCTAGCGGCCAAGTGGGCAAATATCTGATGGATACCGTCGGGGCTGGCTCAATCGGCTTCTTTCCCGCCCTGACGGACTTGCCACGCCACAATGAAGACGGAGCGGGCGACCTGCACCTTTATATGCCCTGGTGGAACTACGCCAAACAGCTCCGGCATGAGTTGCCCTTCTCTCGCGGCTTCCATATCGAGATCGGTGGCGGCCTCCGGATGCCCACCGTGGACCAGTTCTCCGGATCCGAACAGACGCTCGGCGGCGGATACGGAGTGGACCTTAAGCGTGGCGTACGGAAGATCTTCGGCGCATTTATCGGCTTCGCATGCCGCAGTGAGATGATCCCGAACGAAAACAGCTATTGCGAACTCGATAAAAACGTAATTGATGAATGGGGTATCCCCGTGCTGCGGTTCCATTTTAAGTGGGGTGAAGATGAGATTCAGATGGCGAAGTATGCACAAGCCGTGTTCCGCCAAATCATGATATCTGCGGGTGGCGAGCCGACGCGGGTTTACGGCCCGGAAGACAACTGGGGCATTTCGCGGGGGGGTACCGTCGTTCACGAAGTGGGTACGTGCCGCATGGGTTTTGATCCTAAGACGTCGGTTCTAAACTCAAACGGCCAAGTGTGGGAGTGCAAGAATCTCTTTATCACAGATGGCGCGCCTTTCGTAAGTAATGCGGATAAGAATCCCACCCTAAGCATCCTTGCGCTCGCTTGGCGCACTTCTGAATATGCGGCGGACCAGGTGAAGAAACGGAATATTTGAGATGCTCAGGAAACGCTGTGCGCTCTCGAAATACGTTGTCAAGACATGCGGCGGCAAAACGCCCACCGCATGATCCAACGCCGCGCGCGGTAGGCATCAACACCGAGGTCGGCTGGCATACTTCCCGCACACCAACTCAATCTTGCTTGTATTCTGTCGTATAACGGCTCTTGAGGGTAAGCTTTTTTGAATCAGAGTCGGGGCGAGAGGATTTGAACCTCCGACCTCTTGGTCCCGAACCAAGCGCGCTACCAGGCTACGCTACGCCCCGAAAAACTAGGTTATAGGTGATAGGCCAGAGGCCACAGTCACAGATTCCAGGTTCTGTTGCCTGTCACCTGTACCCTGTGACCTAACATGGTCGGGACGGCCAGATTTGAACTGGCGACCCCTTGCACCCCAAGCAAGTGCGCTACCAGGCTGCGCCACGTCCCGAGAAACACCGTGAAGCGTGGTTAGTGATTCGTGGTCAGTAAAAGCTGTGGTTGTTACTTTTTACGAGACACGGATCACTAATCACGGACCACTGTGATTAATCTTCTTATTCGTCTCTCGCCACTGTACTTTTGCGGGACAGCATTGTCAAGATGTTCCGCAATTCGCGCTCGACCAAGCGCAATCCGGCGCCGTCCGGAGCACCCTGGAACAGGTGCTTCTGCTGCGGGTGAGCGGACGCCGTTTTGACGTTAGCCGCCAATTGCTTGCGGGCGCCGTCGATGGTGAAACCCTCGTTGTAAAGCAGACGCTTGATTTCAAAAACCGTTTCCACATCCTTGCGGCGGTAAACGCGATGCCCGGTGCGGGTTTTGCCCGGCCGAAGCGTAGGGAATTCCGTTTCCCAATAGCGCAGGACATAAGGCTTGGTTTGCGCAAGCCGGCTGACTTCGCCGATGCGAAAATAGACCTTATCAGGGATGACAACTTCGTGAGTCGAGTGGATTCCTTTTTGCAGCGTTCGAAGCTTTTGATCTCGGGACATGCGCCCTCGAACCACGGATCAGGGTTCCCCCTGTGGCCATCTTAAGTAAACACTGAAGATGCGTCAACCCTGGTTTCACATTTCGGAAAGTAACGCATGACGGCCACGGTGCGCTATACTGGCGCACTCAACGGTCTCGGACGGCCGTGTGAAAGTTACAAGGATGAAAAGGGAAGGAGACATAACAGCGATCCATGCAAAATCTCACCATTGGTATTGATGTCGGCGGCACGAAAATCGCGGGTGGATTGGTCTCTCCGAAGGGGCGGCTGCTGAGGTCGTGGGTGGTGCCCACCAAGGCAAACGACGGCGTGAAGGTCAGCTTCCTGCAGGTGCGCCGCCTGATTGAGCGGCTGATTAAGGAGGCGGGTGGAAAACCCAATATCTTAGGCATCGGGTTGTGCGCTCCCGGCACTCTCGATCCTGAAACGGGGATGGTGATCAATGCTCCGAATTTGCCGGGATGGGAAAAGCTGCGCCTGACGCACGAACTGGAGCGCGCTTTTGATCTTCCCGCGCGCGTCGAGAATGATGCGAACGCAGCCGGCCTTGCGGAGGTTCGCTTTGGCGCCGCGGTGGGGTACCGTGACATTTTTTATGTGACCGTCTCGACCGGCATCGGAACCGGGATTATCGTGGACCGGCGAATCTATCACGGAAGCCGGGGCGTTGCGGGCGAGGGAGGGCACGTTTCGATTGATTATCAAAGCCCCTACCGCTGCGGATGCGGCACGTTGGGCTGCATTGAGGCGCTGGCGGCGGGTCCGGCGATGGCCCGGCGCGCACGGGTGCGCCTCGAGCAGGAGTACACCACGCCGAGCCTGCTCCGCACCATGAGTCACGGGCAGTTGCGGCTGATCTCTCCTGAAATGATCGCTGAAGCGGCTCGCAAGGGCGATGCGATTGCCGGAGCGATCCTTGATGAGACGGGATTTTATCTAGGCGTGTGGCTGGGCAGCATGATCAGCCTGCTCGATCCGGGCGCGATTGTGATGGGTGGCGGCGTGGCGCGCATCGGAAAACCGCTGTTCAGCAAAATCCGTAAGACCATTTCGCACTTTACGCTGAACCCGCCGATGGCAGCGAAAATTCCCCTGCTGCCCGCGAAGCTGCAGGAGAACGTCGGAGTCTACGGCGCCGCCAGCCTGTTTTTGCCCAGAGATGAGGCTGCGGAGAAAAAGATATAGAGCGGCGCGACAGAGCCGTAACTGAACTGTCATTCTGAGGAGCGAAGCGACGAAGAATCGCTGCATTAAGGTATGCGTAATACTGGGATTCTTCGCTTCGCGCACCGTCAGAATGACAAGGTCCGAACTTCCTGCTAAAAAGACAAGAATTTACAACCCTTGCAATACATCGTATTTCTTCTAGCTATCTGATTTTGAAGGGTAGGGAACATTATGGAATTTCTCAAAGAAAGCATTCTTGAACTCATCATTCAGACTTCTACGAACTTGCCTCCTGACGTGCGGCAGGCGATGGCGGCGGCTCTCCGGGCTGAGAGTCCCGCCTCGCAGTCCGGTCAGGCGCTGAGCATTATCGGAGAAAACATCGACCTCGCATACGAAAACGAGGGAGCGATTTGCCAGGACACGGGTTTCCCGACGTTCGAAATTAAAACTCCCGTGGGCGTGAACCAGCTCGCAATGAAGAAGCAAATTGTCGAGGCCGTGGCCGAAGCGACCCGGCGGGGCAAGCTCCGCCCCAATTCGGTGGATGCGCTGACCGGAAAGAACACCGGAAACAATCTGGGGACGGAGATGCCGGTGGCGCACTTCGAGCAGTGGGAGAAGGACGACATTGAAATCCGGCTGATTCTGAAGGGCGGCGGCTGCGAAAACAAGAATGTCCAATATTCGCTGCCCTGCACGCTGGAATACCTGGGCCGCGCCGACCGCGACCTGGAAGGCGTCCGCAAGTGCATCCTGCATGCTGTCTGGCAGGCGCAGGGCCAGGGCTGCGCGCCGGGAGCGGTTGGGGTCTGCATTGGCAGCGACCGCGCGCACGGATATCAGTTGGCGAAGCAGCAGCTTTTCCGCGCTCTGGACGATTCGAATCCGAATCCCGTTCTCGCAAAACTGGAAGTGGACGTTATCGCGCAAGCCAATGAGATCGGCGTGGGCGCGATGGGCTTCGGAGGAAAAGCTTCGCTGATTGGCTGCAAAATCGCTGCCGCCAACCGCCTGCCTGCGAGCTTTTTTGTCTCGGTCGCGTACGATTGCTGGGCGTTCCGGCGCTTGGGCGTGATTCTGGACGCTGACGACGGAGCGATCAAGAAATGGCTCTACTGCGACCCGGGCCGGCCCGTTGAACGGCTCATTGCCCAAGGCTCGGGCTTCCAGCTTACAGGCCGCGAAGTAAGGCTGGAGCCGCCGCTGACGGAAGAAAAAGTGCGGGCGCTCAAGGTGGGAGATGTTGTCCTGATTTCGGGTCCGCTTCTTACGGGGCGGGACGCGTTGCACCACTATCTGCTGCATCATGAGCCGCCGTCGGACCTGCACGGCGCGATTCTCTACCATTGCGGTCCCGTCATGCTCAAAGAGGGAACACCGCCGAACGAACACTGGCGTGTGATGGCCGCCGGCCCGACCACGAGCATCCGGGAAGAGCCTTACGAAGCCGGCGTGATCCGCAAATACGGTTTGCGGGGCGTGATGGGCAAGGGTGGCATGGGCAAGAAAACCCTTGCGGCGTTGAAAGAATTCGGCGCGGTTTATTTGCACGCAATCGGCGGCGCGGCTCAATACTACGCTCGAACCCTGCCCAAGGTGACGGGCGTGGACCTTCTGGATGAATTGGGCGTCCCGGAGGCGATGTGGCATTTTGAAGCGCGCGAGTTTCCGGCGATCGTCACGATGGATGCTCATGGCAACTCGCTGCACGAAGACGTTTCCGCCTCGACGGGCGCACAGTTGGAAAAGGTTGGGGCAGGGAAGCAGTCATAGCGCCGGCATCCTGACGGCTTTTATTGATGCCAGCAAAGCCTGCCCTGAACGCAGTGAAGGGGTGCTGGCGCTGCGCACGGGCGCGGCAAGCAGCGCCCCTACTACCCGCGTCCCGCATCTGCTTTCGGCAGGCGCTCGAACAGCGCTACAAACTGCTCCAGGCTGAGCTGCTCGGCGCGGATGCGCTGATCCCAGCCTAGGTTTTCGATGATTTCTTGAGCGCGCATTCGTGGATAAGCCTGCGCGAGATTGTTCAGCAGGTTCTTCCGCTTCTCCCGGAAGCAGAGCCGCACAAATTCCTGGAAGCGGCGATCGGTTTGTTCGCTCCACGCGGGCAATCCGCGCGCCATCACGAAATCCACGAGCGCCGAGCGCACCTTGGGCGGCGGCGAAAAAGCGCCGGAAGGAACTTCGAGAACAATCCGGGGCTGCGAATAGGATTGAACGAACACAGTCAGATAGCCGTAGTCGCGTGATCCTGGCCGGGCGGTGATTCTTTCCGCCACTTCCTGTTGTACCAGCAAAGTCATGCGCCGGATTCTTTGGCGCTCGCCGAACAGGAGATGCAGGATGGGCGACGTAATGTAGTAGGGCAGATTGCCAAAGACGTAGACCTGGGCTGCCCCCCCATTGCCGGCAAGAGTTGCCAGGCTAGTGTTCAGAACGTCCCGCCTTAGAATCTCGATTCGCGGGTTCTCCCGGAATTCCTCTTGCATTCGCCCGGCCAGCGCTGGATCAAGCTCGACGGCAATCAGCTTGCGGCAGCGCGAAGCCAGCAGCCGGGTCATGCGGCCCTGGCCGGGGCCGATTTCAATCAGCAGTTCTTCGGGTTCAACCGGCGTCAGGTCTGCGATTTTTTGCGCGATGCGTGAATCGCGCAGAAAGTGCTGGCCGAGCTTGGGGCGGCGGGGCATGAAAGGCAGTGACGAGTGACAAGAGACCAGAGACAAGTGACGAGAGACAAGAGACGAGCGCTCACCCGCGGAATGTGCGGCCTCTTGAGTCGCAGCCCTCTCCCTTTGGGAGAGGTTGGCGTAAGCCGGGTGAGGGGCGGTTCCTATTGCGGCAGGTTTGGATGGCTTGCCGTCCCACCAATTACCCCGCCTGCCATGATCTTTTCAATCTCATCCGGATTCTTCGGCAATGCGCGGGTGAGAACTTCCGCGCCGCTTTCGGTAATCAGCAGCATATCTTCAACCCGCACGCCGATTTTCTCTTCAGGGATATAAACGCCCGGCTCAATCGTAATCACCATGCCGGGCCTGAGCGGCAAATCATAGTCCGCGTGGTCGTGCACGTTGAGGCCTACGGAATGGCCCAGCCCGTGGATGAAATATTGCCCCAGGCGGTGATGGTGCGTGTCAAAGCCATGAGTGTTGATGTAATTGTACGCGATATCGTAGAGGCTATTCTTGTGGCTGTGGGTCAAATAGATTCCAGGCTTCGCCGCGGCGATGGCTGCCGCCTGGGCGCCGAGAACAACCTCATATATTTCCCGCTGGCGCGGCGTGAAATGGCCATTCACGGGCAGCGTGCGCGTGATATCGCTGGCGTAGCCGCTGTAAGATCCCGCCGCGTCGATCACGACCACATCGCCATCCTTCATCTCGTTCGAATCGGCGTCATAATGCAGCACCGTTGAGTAGAATCCCGAGCCCACAATGGGCGGGTACGAGGGCCACTCGCATCCGCGCTTTTCGAATTCGTATTTGATCAGCGCCGCAATCTGATATTCCCACACGCCTGGATGGACGGCTCCCATCGCCGCCCGCTGCGCCGCGACCGAGGCCGCAACGGCCTTGCGAATCAGCGCCAATTCGCCCGGTGATTTTACCGCCCGCATGCTCATCACCAACGGGCGCAAATCCGCCATCTCGGCATGGGGAGCAAGGCGTCGCAGGGCGGCCACTTCCTTTTCCTGGAAGCAATCCTCGCCGCTCTCCGGCTGCGGCGTAAGCTCGGTGTAAATTTTATGAACGTGCTTCAGGGCTTTCTTAAGCTCGGACGGGAACCGCGCAGTGCTCATCACTGCTGGGAAGCCAGTGACAGCCGGCGCGTTCGGATCTTTGGGCCCAAGCTGCGGGCCGGTCCAGCGTTCCTGCTTGCGATTGCTGGGCGGTATAAAAAGGATTTCTTTGGCCAAGCGCCCGCCCCCGCCGCCCTTGGTCCAGCCTTCCGGCACGAGCAGCATTTTTGCGCCGGGCTGGTTCCACCCTGTCAGATAGTAGAAATTCTCATTCTGGCGAAATGTTGTGACGGAAGCCGCGACATCATCTTCCTCGTAGCCGAACAGGACGATGACTCCGTCGCCTGTTTCGCTGACCAGCCGCGCCCGGCGCTGGTGAAAGTCCGGTAGCGGCTCGCGTTCCCAGGCGCCCGCCGGCAACGCCGCCAGCGCGGTTAAAATGACGGCGATACATACGGCGGCTGTCTGCCAGTGGCGCAAATTCTTTACTTCCTTCGGCATCGTGTTCTCCCGGCCTGACCTTATATCACAGATTGGAGTGGGAGGGCAGCGGGATTCAGCCGCATCAGCGTTAATTAAATACTCTGGACGTACGTGAGCTTGCCCGGGCGCTTCCCGTCACCGGCCTGCACTTCGTGACACAGATTGGCGTTAGATCTTCGCCAGAACGAAACGGGTAGACCTGGCAGCAAAAACCCTCACCCACCGCTACGCGGTTCCACCCTCTCCCGGTCGGAGAGGTGGCGATCCTTATTTATTTTTCTCCGCTTTTGTTTCAGCCCTCTCCCTTTGGGAGAGGGTGGCCAACGGCCGGGTGAGGGTCAAATCGAACCATTACAAGCACGGTGCACCCATCAGCTCGGCTCTTTCATCCGAATAGAAAGGATACGTTTCATTTGCAGAGTCAGGAGGCCGCAATGCCAGAAGATAACAACAAGCAAAAGAAGCAAGAAGAGCCTGAACCAAAGTACCCTCCGCACGAGAAGAATCCGCCCACATTCCCCATCACCGGACCCATTCAGAATGATCCGATGCCGCCACAGCCTAAGCCCTCTAAGTAATTGAATTTGCTAGCGCGGGAGGCACGTGCGAGTGCGCCCGCGCGCTCACCTTGATATACCAATGGTATAGTGGACTATAATCCCGTAAGGGAAAGGGAGAGGAGCATTCACCAGGGGGCCTTTCCGTCGCAAATGGAATTATGTTCCGGAAGATTCTTATTGCAAACCGGGGCGAGATTGCGCTTCGCGTGATTTGCGCTTGTAAGGAGCTGGGAATCAGCACCGTCGCGGTCTATTCGGAAGCCGACCGCGACGCCCTGCACGTGCGTTTTGCGGATGAGGCGCTCTGCATTGGGCCCGCGCGCAGCGCTGACAGTTACCTGAACATCGCCAGTATCATCTCGGCAGCGGAAATCACAGACGCCGACGCTATTCATCCGGGCTACGGTTTTCTTTCCGAGAACTCCCCCTTCGCGGAAGTCTGCGAAACCTCCAAGCTCACCTTCATTGGCCCGCGGCCGGACGTAATTCGGCTGATGGGAGATAAAGAGAAGGCTCGCAAGAGAATGTCCGAGCTTGGCCTGCCGATTCTGCCCGGCACAGACCTGTTGGAATCGGAGAAGGAAGCCGTGGAGCAGGCGGACCGGATTGGCTATCCCGTGATGGTCAAGGCCGCGGCGGGCGGGGGCGGGCGCGGCATGCGCGTGGTCCATTCACCGGAAGACTTGCCCAAGGCGCTGCAGACGGCCCAGGCGGAAGCTGAAGCGGCGTTCGGCTCCCCGGCGGTTTACCTTGAGAAGTATATTGCCGCGCCCCGGCACATTGAGTTCCAGGTGATGGGAGATACGTTCGGGACGGTCGTCCATCTGGGCGAGCGCGAATGCACCATTCAGCGGCGGCACCAGAAGATTGTGGAAGAATCGCCGTCAACACAACTTGACGCGGGGATGCGCGAAAGAGTAGGCAAGCAGGTTGTGGAGGCGCTCAGGAAGATCGGCTACACCAATGCCGGCACGGTCGAGTTCCTGATGGACGAGAACCGCAAGCTTTACTTCCTGGAGATGAATACCCGCATTCAGGTGGAGCACGCGGTCACGGAGATGGTCACGGGACTTGACCTCGTGAAGCAGCAGATTCTGGTGGCGGCCGGTGAACGGCTGCCGGAGGAATGGCAGGCCGTCCGCATGGAAGGACACGCGATTGAATGCCGCATTTGCGCCGAGGACCCGGAAACCTTCGTCCCCTGCGCGGGCGTGGTGACCGGACTGCACATCCCTGGCGGCCCTGGTGTGCGCGTGGATCGGGCCGTCTACACCGAGTCGGTGATTCCTCCGTATTACGATTCGTTGATTGCCAAGCTCATCTCCCACGGCCAGGACCGCAGCGAAGCGATCCATCGCATGAGCCGGGCGCTTGAGATGTTTATTATTGAAGGCGTCCACACGCTGATTCCGGTCCATGAAAAGATCATGGCGGATCAGGATTTCCGCGCTGGGAAGTTTGACACTCACTTCATGGCGCGTTTCGCGCGCAACGGCGCGAAGGGCGAGATTTAGGCGGGCTGCGGAACGAGCGTTATGAATCTTCCTTTCCCCCGCCTTTATGCCATTCTGGACGCCGCGCAAGTT
>DASUKV010000057.1:0-3819 GCA_036278555.1 Terriglobia bacterium | reverse complement strand
CCCGCCTTCTTTCAACGTTTCGTTAATGTCCGGGCGCGAAGCGCGAAGCGCCGGGACGAGCCCGGCGAGCACGCCCGCGAGAACCGCAACCCCGAACGTGAATGCGAGTGCGGTTGAATCCACCCGCAGATGCGTCAGGCCCGCGACGTGCGCCACGATGTAGGGCGGGACGCCGCGCAGCGCCAGATGGACTCCCCAGCTTGCCAGCAGCGCTCCCGCGATTCCGCCGAGCGCCGCGAGCATCAGTGTTTCCACCAGCAGTTGCCGCGTGATCCGCCAGCGGCCTCCGCCCAGCGCCAGGCGCACGGCGATCTCCTTTTCGCGTCCGGCGGCGCGCGCCAGTTGAAGATTCATCACATTGGCGCACGCGAGTAAAAGAACAAATCCCGCCGCCCCCATCAGCAGCTCCAGGAACGGCCGCGCGTCACCCGCGACGCTCTGGACCAGACTTATCACCTGAACGCTATGGCCGGCGTTGGTTCGCGGGTACTCGCGGCCAAGGCGCTCCGCGATGCTTGCCAGGTCTGCCCGCGCCTGATCAACGGAGGCGCCGGGCTTGAGGCGGCCGATCACACGCAAATAATGATCTGCCCGGTCCGCGCCCGTCGCTCCGGCAAGGTCGAGTGGAGCCCAAACGTCAGCCCCCAGCGGGTAGTCGAAACCCTTCGGCATAATGCCGATCACCGTGTACTTCTGGCCGTTCAAAAGCACCATCTTGCCTACAACGTGGCTATCTCCGCCGAGCCGCCGCTGCCAGAATCCGTAGCTGAAAACGGCAATAGACGTTTGTCCCGGGTGAAAATCCGCCGCCGAGATGAACCTCCCGAGACGCGGCGCGACGCCCAGCAGCCGGAAAAAATCGGCCGTCACCTGATAGCCCTCCAGCCGCTCGGCCAGTCCATGCCCCGTAAGGTTCACGCTCCAGCCGTGATCGGCCGCGAGCAGATCAAGCGTCGTGTTCTGCTTCGCCCAATCCAGGAAATTGGCGGGAGCGGCGCTCGCCTGGAATTGATTCTGTTTGGGCGCCGTTTCCCAGACGGTCACGATGCGGCTGAGATGCTTAAACGGAAACGGATGAAGCAATTCGGCGTCGATGCAACTGAAGATCGCCGTGTTAGCCCCGATTCCGAGCGCGAGTGTAATAACGGCTACCGCCGTGAAGCCGGGATTGCGGCGTAACTGGCGTAGGCCGAAGCGCAGGTCCTGGATCAAGCTCTCCAGCCAGCGCCAGCCCCACACGTCGCGCGTGACTTCTTTCACCAGCGCTGCGTTGCCGAACTCGCGCCGGGCGTTCGCCTCCGCCTCGGCGGGGTCTTCGCCGCGCTCGATGCGCTCGCGGATGGCCATCGCCAAGTGCACGCGAATTTCTTCGTCAAGCTCTTGCTCGCGCCGTTTCCGTTTGAACCATACAGGGAATTTCATGATTTCACCTCGTTGGGCGCAGCAAGCAGCGCCCCTACATCAAACGTGAGCCGGTAGCCATGGTCAACCGCTCTTTGTTTAACCGTGGATTTGTCTGCCAATAAAAGCCCGCAACCAGAAAAATGCTGACTGTGGCACAGCGAGCACCTGAATCTTTGATATTCACGCCAATTCAGCATAAACTCTAAGACGATGAGCGCTGATCGCCTGAAAAGGATTACGGTTGAAGAGGGCAAGTGTGGCGGACGGCCATGTATTCGCGGCCTTCGGATACGAGTTTCAGACATTCTCGACCTGCTTGCGGCGGGCGCCTCCTATGAAGAAATCCTCATCGATTACCCCTTCCTTGAGAAAGAGGATATTCTTGCCGCGATTGAATATGCCGCACACCAGGTTGACCACATTATCCTTCAAACCTCGTGAAATTCCTGATTGATAACCAGCTTCCCGTAGCGCTTTCACGATTCCTCGTCTCAATGGGTTGCGACTGCACGCACGTAGTGCACGCCGGTCTCGCTGAGGCTTCTGATGTTAACATCTGGCGGTATGCAGGTGAGAGAGGCCAAATCATCATAACCAAGGACGAAGATTTTCTTCACCTGGCTTCCAAGGAATCAGGAACCGCGGGCCTCATATGGGTCCGCTTAGGAAATTGCCGGACCTCAAATTTGATTGCGGAATTTAAGCGTCTCTGGCCTCGGATCCAAGCTTCCCTTGAAGCGGGTGATCGCATTGTTGAGATTCGCTGATGTGGTTCACCCGACTTCTCACGATCGTTAGCTGGCGGGCGCGGTCCTCACGCACCACTCGTCACTCGTCATTGCCTTTTTACTCGTGCCGTAGCGCAGCGTTCGTTTTCTAACGCTGCGGTTTTTCAACTTTTTCTACCCGAGACTTTGAGAACCCGCAAGGTCACAAGGCGGACCTTGCGCTACGTAAAAGCCCACGGTCAGAAAAACGCTGACCGTGGCTACCACTTTTTCTACCCGAGACTTTGAAAAGCCGCAAGGTCACAAAGCGGACCTTGCGCTACGTCATTCATACCTTAATGCTTCCATGGGATGAATCTTCATCGCACGTCGTGCGGGGATATAACAGGCCAGTAGCGCGACCCCAGTCAGCACCACCGATACGATAACAAACGTCAGCGGGTCGGTGGGCTTGACGCCGTATAGCATGCTGGATAAAAAGCGCGTGAGGCCCAGTGCGCCGATGATTCCTATTCCCACGCCAATCAAAGTGAGAATCATTCCCTGGCCCAACACCAGCCGCAGCACATCGTTCTTTTGTGCCCCTAGCGCCATGCGGATGCCGATCCTGCAGAGGAAGAACATTGACGCCCATACCGGTATTAGCGCTCGGATATTGGGCCGCGAGGCGCTGTGCAATGGTGGCCATATCTGATTGGGCCTGTGTGATGGTGACGCCGGGCTTAAGCCAAGCATCCAGGCCTGACCTCTATCACGATCCTTATTGAGTTGCCGCGCGGCGAAAGGCAAGTAGACCTCAGGGTCTGTGATGCCCCAAATTTGAGGAAAGCGAAAAACTCCGGGCATGATGCCGATCACTACATACTTCTTTCCATCCAATGTGATTCCCTTGCCCACGACGGCGCGGTCGCTGCCAAATTTCCGCCTCCAAAGGCTATAACCCAGGATCACCACTTCATCCTTGCCTTCTTGATCTTCATCGGGAAGAAACGCCCTGCCGAGGGCCGGTTGTACTCCGAGCAAGTTGAAGAACTCGGGCGTCACCTGAATGCCGTAGAGGTGTTCCGGCTCTCCCTGTCCCATTAGCGAAGGATCGTCGATTGCGCCTAGAGCCAAGCCGGAAAAAACGTCGTTCTCCTTTTTCCAGTCAAGGAAATTTGGACCGGATACTGGCGCAGTGTCCGCGTTGTACTTCTTAAAGGTCTCCCAAATGCTAACCAATTGCTCTGGGTGCACGTAGGGCAGAGGGCGAATTAGGACAGCATCCACAACGCTGAAGACGGCCGTAGCGGCTCCAATGCCGAGGGCGAGGGTGATGATGGCGACCGCCGTAAAGCCGGGATTGCGGCGCAGTTGTCGCAGGCCGAAGCGCAGGTCTTGGATCAATTCGTCCAGCCAGCGCCAGCCCCACACGTCGCGCGTGACCTCTTTCACCAGCGTTGCATTGCCGAACTCGCGCCGGGCGTTCGCCTCCGCCTCGGTGGGGTCTTCGCCGCGTTCGATTCTTTCGCGGATGGCCATCGCCAAGTGCGCGCGAATTTCTTCATCCAACTCGTGCTCGCGCCGTTTTCGTCCAAACCATGCGGGGAATTTCATGGAAGCCCTCAGCCATCAGCGTTCAGCAGCCGTCTGGTTCCGTTGTAGCGCAGCGTTCGCCTTTCAACGCTGCGGTATTTCAAGCTCTTAA
>DASUKV010000056.1:0-8360 GCA_036278555.1 Terriglobia bacterium | reverse complement strand
AGGGGCGCTGCTTGCTGCGCCCTGGCTCCTTGTATGCGCCACCCGAGCGGATTAGGTAACGTATGATGGGAACTCTATTGTCATGCTGATCGCGCACTTTGTTTTCTGGGAGATTCTCAAGGCCATCGCCCTGATCTTTCTGGCGCTGCTTTCGATAAAGATCATCAGCGCCTTGCGCATTCCGGCTTCGCGCCGCCCCAGAATGATCCGGGGAACGCTCTACGCTGTGGTTGTTATTCTAGTCGTTGCGGGGGCTCGCGTTCTGGGATATGACACGGCGGCGGAGGTCTATTACCGGACAGCGCAAAGCGACCTGGCGCAGCGGAAGATCGAGCTTGCCTATTCGAACGCCCTTCGCGCAGTCGAGTTGCGCCCCGCGGATGTGCGCTATTGGCAGACGCTTGTGCAGGCGAAAATCGCCGGACGCCAGTTTCGCTCAGCGCTCGAAGATGAGGCGGCTCTCCGGGCGCTCTCCGGCGGCCAGCTTGACCCGGATGAAGAGGCGCGGTTTGTAACCTGCCGGTATTTTCTGGGTCAATACGGCGAGGTCGTGAGGATCACGGGGCAGATGATTCAGCAAAACCGTCTTTATCCTCTGGCCTACGTGCTCCAGGGCCTGGCGTACACCGCGCTCAAGAACTACCCTGCCGCCGAGGCCACTTTCCTGAAAGTGCTCGGGCTGTTTCCCACGCAGACCGATGCAGTGGCCGGCCTCGCGCAGAGTTATTTTCTGGCCGGCGACACCTCGCGCGCCTTAGCCGTCCTGGATGCGACCCGCCACTACGATTTTGCAGCTCCGGCGCGCAAGCGAATTGATGAATTAAAGGCCTTCTATGCCCAGTGAAAATTCGATTCGCCTCGAATTCCGGCTCGAAGACTCTGTCGCGCTGCTTTTCTTCCTGATTGACATTATCCTGCAAGTTTTCTTCCGGGAATTCCGGGGCCAATCGCTGGACTTCTCCGATGTCATGATCGTCATTCCGGCGGTCGCGCTCCTGCTCGCTAAAGAAGTGGTGGATTACTTCTTCGCCAGGAAAGAAACGCGGCTGGATACGGGCGAGGACCTGGTCAATTTCGTCCGCCCCTACTGGCGCATCTTTCGCGACTGGTTCCCCTTCCTCCTGATTCTGTTGATGTACTACTCGCTCTGGGGAAAGGCCACGCTGCTGCTGGTGACGCACGACCGTGACGCCCTGCTCATCGGATGGGACCAGAAACTATTTGGCACCGATCCCACGCTGCTCTTGCAGCGCTTCATCAGCCCTCCGCTCACTGCCTGGATGCAGTTTTCCTACGCCTTTCACCTTTATCTGATTCCCATTGTGGGCTGCTTCATTTATCTCCGCCGGCCGCGGAACAGGTTCCGTGAAATGATGTGCGGACTTGTCATCGTCACGTTTTTCGGAATTCTGGGTTATCTCATCGTGCCGGCGATCGGCCCGGAATATACGCTGCGGAACCTCTACACGGTTCCTCTCACGCAGCCCCTCGCGCTCTTCAACCAGCAAATCGAATTCATGAATTTCGCCCGCATCCAGCGCGACTGCTTCCCCAGTCTTCACGTGGGAATTTCCTTCCTGGTCTGGCTCTACGCCTGGCGCAATTCGAAAAGGCTTTTCTGGATTCTCACTCCCTTTGTCCTGAGCCTCTGGGCCTCCACCCTTTACCTGCGTTATCACTATGCCGTGGACTGCATCGCGGGCTTCATCCTCGCGCCGCTTTGCTACTGGCTGGCCAACGCGCTCTACAAGCGCTATGGAGATTTTAGCGTTTTAGTGCCGCTGCCGGCGGCCTGGGCCCAGCGTCTCCGCAAGGTGCGCGTGGCGGAAGCGGAAGTTGAGGAACATTTATGAGCGCCGTGCCTACGGGTTCGGCGCCGCCCGTTGCTTCGAGTCTTTCGGGCGCTCTGCCGCGCCGCGCTCAATGGTGGCTTTCCGGGCGATTTCTGCTGGGGCTGCTCGTCCTGCTCTCCGCTCTTCCCTACATCAACATCCTGTGGAATGGGTTTGTTTACGACGATGACATCCAGGTTCTAAAGAATCCCTACATCCGTGACTTCAGCCATCTGAATGCAATTTTTACGACCACCGTATGGTCCTACGCCGGGGGCGCTCACGTCGTCACGAATTATTACCGCCCCGTGATGACGCTCACTTACCTTTTTTGCCACAAGATATTTGGATATCAGCCCTTCGGTTTTCACCTTGCCAGCATCGCGCTGAATGCGGCGGTGGTTTGCCTTTTGTTCGTTGTTACGCGGCGCATGTTCCAGAACCGTGCGCTCGCCTTTGTGGCCGCCGCGCTGTTTGCATTGCATCCCATTCACACCGAAGCCGTGGACTGGATCGCCGCCGTTACGGACCTGGAGCTTACCTTCTTCTTTCTTCTCACCTTCTGGTTCTTTCTGCGCCTCGCAGCCGCGCGTGGCCGCCAATTGGTCTTGCTCGAATGCGGCATGGCCATGAGCTACATCCTGGCGCTGCTTTCGAAAGAACCCGCCGCCGTACTTCCTTTCCTGGCGGTTTTCTATGAGCACGCCTGCCGCGAAGACCGCAGCCTCATGTCCTGGCCGCGAAAGCTCGAGCGGTATGGCATTCTGTGGCTGATCCTGGCGGCCTACCTCGTTTTCCGTGTGCGGCTGGTTGGCTTCGCGCCCTCGGTGAGCCGGCCGCACATGCCGCTCAACGCCGTGGCGTTTTCGGCCGTTGCGCTGGTGGGACAATACGTGGAAAAGATGCTCTGGCCGGTACGCCTCTCGGCCTATTACGTTTTCCCCCAGGATCTGGCCGGGCTCTTGCCGTACGTCCTGGCAGGCTGCGCGGCGCTGATCGCCGGCGCCCTGTTGATTGCCTATTTCTGGAAAAAGGAACGAAGAGTCTGCTTCGGCTTCGTGTGGTTTTTCCTGGCGCTCGCGCCGGTTTTGAACGCGCGCTGGATGCCGCCGAACGTCTTCGCGGAACGCTACCTCTATCTGCCCTCTGCCGGATTTTGCTGGGTGGTGGCGTGGGCGTGCCTGCGGGCGTGGCGCAGGGCGGAAAGTACAACAGGAGTCGTGTGGCGGCGGGGGATCATGACAGCGGCAGTGATCGTGGCCGCTCTCTTCGCCGCTCGCATCGTCACGCGCAATCCCGTCTGGAAAGATGACCTCACTTTCTATACACAAACGCTTGCCGCGTCGCCCGGCGCGACGGACCTGCGCAACAACCTGGGGATGTACTACTGGAATCGTGGAGACCTGAAGAACGCCGGGAAACAATGGGAAATGGCGCTGGCCGAGCAGCCTTCCTCCACTCTTCTGCTGGATAACATGGGGCTTTTGCGCATCCGGCAAAAACGCTTTGCGGAGGCCGTTGTTTTTTTCGAACGCTCACTGGCACTGACCCCGCAGGATGCAGACGCGCACACGGGCCTTGGCGAAGCCTATCAGAAGATGGGCCGGAGAGATCAGGCGGAGCGGGAGTTGACCGAAGCGGTGAAATTGGCGCCCTTGGATGTCCGCCCGCTGGTGCGCCTGGGCGAGCTTTATTTTGATGAAGGGAAATACAGCCAGGCGGAAGAAGAATTCAAAGCTTCGATCCGGGCGCTGCCGACCCTCCGGGGCTGGTTCGGCCTGGGACTTGTCCACTGGGTCGAGGGACAGCCCGCGCGCGCGGAACAAACTTTCAAAGCGGCCATGCGGCTGGACGCGGAGGACAGCCGTCCCTACTTCATGCTGGGCCTGCTTTACGGCTCCGAAAGCCGCACAGCAGAAGCCATCCGGGAATACGAAAAGGGATTGAAAATCGACCCTGCCAATCAGACGGCCCTTGCCGCGCTGGCCAAGCTGAAAAACCAAACTTCAGACCCTTCACATCCATGAACGACCGGCCGGCCATCGTACATTCGCCTCAATCCTCGCGCTGGTCCAATACCGCGGCCGTTTCGGTGTTAGCCCTTGCTGTGGCGCTGCCCTATCTCAATACGCTGCTCAATGGGTTCGTTTACGATGATATGACGCAGGTGATGAATAATCCCTACATTGTGAACTTTCATCACCTGCGCCAGATTTTCTCAACCGGCGTGTGGTCCTACGTAGGTCAGCAAGGCGTGAGCAATTATTATCGCCCCATGATGACGCTGGGATATCTCCTCTGCTACCAGCTTTTCGGAAAAATCGCGTTCGGATACCATTTAGTGAATTTGCTGCTGCACGTGGGTGTTGTCTGCGCCCTCTTTGGCCTGACGCTCGCGATGTTTCGCAAGCGGAGTCTTGCCTTTGCCGCCGCGCTGATTTTTGCGCTGCACCCGATCCACACCGAATCCGTAGCCTGGATCGCAGCAGTCACCGATCTCGAATTGGCTCTTTTTTATCTGCTGGCCTTCTGGTTTTTCGTCAGAATCGCTCGGCCAAACGGCGGACGGTCTGAACGGAATTTCGCGGCAATGGTGGTTTGTTTTATTCTGGCGCTGCTATCGAAGGAGCAGGCGTTGACGCTGCCGCTGCTCGCAACCCTGTACGAGCACGGTTTCCGGGAAGATCGTTCGGCGACGAATTGGACGCAGAAAGCGAACCGCTATGCCGTGCTCTGGCTCTTGGCCGGAGCTTATCTTCTGTTGCGCATCCGGCTGCTGGGTGCGATCGCGCCCGTCATCCAAATGCCAACACTCACTTGGCCCCAAGCTTTCCTCTCGGCTTTCGCGCTGACCGGCCACTACGTGGCCAAGATGCTCTGGCCGGCGAACCTGTGCGCGTTCTATGTCTTCCAAAAGAGCACGAACTTGCTTGACCCAAGGGTTCTCGGCGGCGTGGGCGTAGTGGCCGCAGCAGTGGCAGTCTTCGTGGCGCTCTGGAAACGCTACCGGATGTTGTCTTTCGGGTTGCTCTGGTTTTTCATCACGCTGGCGCCGGTTCTGAATGCTCGCTGGATGGCCGCCAACGTCTTCGCCGAACGTTATCTTTATCTGCCCTCGGCCGGATTCTGCTGGCTCCTCGGCGCGGTCGCCGTCGCGCTGTGGCAGAAGGTTTCACGCGAACGTGATAGCCCGCAGCACACGCCGGAAGGCGGCCGCTACCGCATTCTTCAGCAAGCGCATCCAGCGGCATGGGCGCTTGCCGGAGGATTCGCTGTGCTGGCGATTTTGTGCGCGGCCCGCATTGTCACCCGCAACCGGGTTTGGAACAATAACGTGAGGCTCTATACCCGGACCTTGGCGCAACAGCCGGCCGCGTATCAGATACTCAACAACCTGGGAACCGTTTACTGGGCCGGGGGTAAAGATCAAGCTGCGGAAGCGACGTGGGAGAAGGCTCTCCAGATTCACCCCTCCAACGCGATCGTTTTGAACAATCTGGGGCTGGTTTATACCAAAAAGAAGAAGTACAAAGAAGCGGCGGATTATTTCATTCGCGCGATACGGCTAAAGCCGGCCTACACTGACCCTCACCTCAACTTGGGGGTCGCTTACGCCGAGAGCGGTCTGGCGCAGGCGGCCGAGCTGCAATTGCGAGCCGCGACAGCCTTGGCCCCGCTGAGCGTCCGCGCCCACAACGAACTCGGGAAACTTTATCGCCGGGATGGCCGCGACCGGCTAGCCGAGCGTCAATTCCAGGAATCTGCCGAAAGCGATCCGAACGTTACCGCGCTGGACAATTTGGGCGAGATTTATCAGCAGCGTGACGAGAGCGCAAGAGCGGGCGAAGCCTTTCGGCGGGCGCTATCCCTGAATGCCTATGATAGCGTGGCGCATTTCGGGCTGGGCAAGCTTGATGTTAGGATGGGAAAAGACCTTGATGCGGAGAGGGAAATCCGAAAAGGACTCGAGACCGATCCAAAAAACGCGCAAGCTCGGGCGGCTCTCAGCAAGTTGCATTCCCATGATGCCTACCGTAAAAGAAACGGTTTCTGATGCGCAATCCGTCGCGAACGCTCGTGTAACCCGTTTGATTTTCAGTCGTTTGCTGGCCGTGACCTTTGTATCAACCGTAGCCGTGATGGCTCTCTGGATTCTGTCCGCGTCGCTCAGCGCCCGTCCCAGCGTTTCGGTTTCGGAGTACGTAAAGGAATTTGAAGCAAGTTACCACAACGTGCAGACCCTCAAAGCGGAGTTTACGCAGACGTATTTTGCCTGGGGCAGAACGCGGAAGGAATCCGGCACGGTTTACTTCGCGCGCGGCCAGAAGATGCGCTGGGTTTATCATCAGCCGGAAGAGAAAATCTTCCTTTCCAACGGCAAGCAGCTCTTTCTTTACGTCCCCTCTGAAAAGCAAGTCACCATTTCGTCGATGCACGATATCGAGGATGCGCGCGTCCCGCTGGACCTTCTGCTTTCGCACATGAAACTCAGCCGTGCCTTTTCGCGCGTGGAGTTTGCCGACCAGGCGCTGACGGCAGACCGCGGCGACCGGGTGATTCGCGGCTTTCCGCAATCGAAATTCAAAGGAGACTATCGCAGCGTCCTGATCGAGCTTTCGCCGCAGTTTGATATTCGCCGGCTTATCGTCTTTTATCCCGATAACAGCACGATGCAGTTCGCCTTTGCGAACATCGAGCGAAATAGGCCCCTTGACCCCTCCCTCTTCACTTTTTCGCCGCCGCCGGGCACCCAAACCATTCATCAATAATTCTGGCGGTGGCTCGTAGAGCGGGTGGGATCACGCCTGCCGGTCGCCGCGCCTACACCCGAATCGGCTTATCTTCAGCATCGCATTCTGCCATAATAATTCCCCTGCGGGCGTGTAGCTCAGCCGGATAGAGCATCGGATTTCTAATCCGAGGGTCGGGGGTTCGAGTCCCTCCACGCCTGCCAACCTTTTCAGTCACTTAGCCGAAAGTGCTGGAATCAACGAGTACAAGTTGGTACAAGCTGGGGCATCACGCATTCAAAAGCGCCTCGGCTACGTGGTGAACCGCTTCCCGCTTCGCAGGATTTACAGCTTGGGTGTACACGTTCATGGTGGTCGAGATATCAGCGTGCCGTAGCAGTTCCTTTTGCACCGCCATGTTTGTTCCCGAGTTATGGAGAATCGACGAGAAGATGTGCCGGAAAGTATGCCAGCCGATATCCCTTCCAATGCCAGCTCGCTGAGCGGCTGGCTTTATGTGATCCGTCATCATTATTCCCTGCCAGCGAGGTTTTCCAGAGTTGCCCGCGAAGATGAAGTCTGTAGGAGCAATGTAAACTGATTGCCCTCTGAACTTCAAAAGAACTTCGGCGAGCTGCGGGTCAAGTGGAAGCGGCTTTCGAGACGCCTCGGTTTTTGTTTCGTAGATCTTCCCGCTAACGAAGCTCCGTTGAACCAAAAGCGCGAGTGCTTCCCAATCGATATCACCCCACTGCAGGGCGGTGATTTCACTGATTCGGAGTCCAAGACAACCGGCCATCAAGACCATCGTGCGGTACGGTTCCTTCAATTCGCCCAAAAGGTTCTTAAAATCATGGGCTGTGAGCATACGCGGGATCCGGGTTCGACGACTCGATTGCCTGACCAAATCGACCGGGTTCCGGTCAATCATTTCCCATCTGATCGGCCAACTAAAAACCAAGTGGATCAGGTTTCGGATGTGCGCCCGCGTGCCACGTGAGCGTGGAATCGACCTTAGCCAATGCTCAATGTCCATCGTCTTTACGGACAGCAACGGAACTGCTTCCCATCTGGGGCGAATCCAATTCTTGAGGATCGCTCTGTAAGAATCCGCCGTGTCTTTTCTGACGCTGAGTCCTTCAGCCAAGTATCGGTTGATGAGGACACCCACTGTGGTTGAGTGGAAAGACTGCTGTGGGTTTTCTGCATTAACTTTGATGCGGAGGTGTTCAACCGCTCTCTCCGCATCAGCTCTGGTCGGGGGTATTTCTGAACCGTTCCAATTAAGACTGATTTTGGGCTTTCCGTTTTCCATCCAGCGGAATTGCCAAACGTCTGGCCTTTTTTCCGCTTTGGGGTTGTCAAATTTCCGTACTGATATCGCGCCGTCATGGTTTCTCCTTTTCAAAATGAGGTCTCCATGTGATACGGTCGGCGACCTGATGGTAGCCTTGAATTGATCCAGGCGTCCAGCGTGGTTGCGCGATACCGCCAGAATTTGCCAACCTTCAGCGCAGGCGCTTCGCCGCGCTTTGCCATCCGTTCGAGAACTTTTGGGTGAATTTTAAGAACTTGCGATGCTTCCTTGCTGGTCAGAAGTACCTCGAAAGTAGCGGCCGATTCCGGCCCGCGCCTCCGAGACCGCCCGATATTCCCGCAAATAAATCTCCTCGTACTTCAACGAGCGCCACAAGCGCTCGATAAAAATGTTGTCCAGACATCGCCCTCGCCCATCCATGCTGATCGTGATCTTGCGCGCCTCCAGTTCGCCCCGGAACCTTTCACTGGTGAATTGCGA
>DASUKV010000055.1:0-11743 GCA_036278555.1 Terriglobia bacterium | reverse complement strand
GTTGCGCTGTTCAGATTCATGCCGAAGTTCTGGTTTTGAGTGCCTGACAGGTTGGGGCCGCTCTGAATCATTGTGACGCCCGAGAGCTGCCAACCGTTCACGAAGCCGCCTGCCACTCCGCCTTGAACGAAGTTCGGAAGCTGAACCGAGTAGGCGGCATTAAAGATATGCGTCCGGTTGTTCGGCATGACGCCGTAATTGTCTGCGAGGTTGAATTGATTGAAGATGCTGCCATTCCCCAAAATGCCCAGCGATTTACCGTAGGTATAGTTCAGGTCGATGGTGTAGCGGCCCTTGGTGCGCAGCCACGTCACCTGCACCGAGTTGTAATTTGAATAGGCGTTGCTCGTCGCCAAGAAGAGGTCCGAGTATCCCAGGAACGGCCTGAATTGGTCCGTCACCAGCTTATTCGGGTCCCCGCCTGCGTTGTTCGATGACAGCATCGCTCCGATTGGCACCAGGTTGATGTTCATTGTATTAAAGCCTGCGGTGCCGCCATTGCCGGTCGTGGGAATGTCCCGCGAGCGGTTACCAATATAGGCGACCTGCAGCAGGCTTGACCAAGGCAGTTGGCGCGACACGGTGAAATTGTACTGATCCGTGTGAGGCTCTTTGTCGTCCGTCCCATCCACAGCGGAGGGACTCGAGGCCACGGCGCTGAAGTTGATCGTATCCAGCCCCGCCGCGCCTGGGAAGAGCGCGGACGGGTCAACCAGCGTGGGCTGCGTGGCTCCTCCCGGCAACTGCGCGGTCGTGCCAAGATTCACTGCCTCAACGCCGGCGGAGGCATCCAGGCCGCTCGTGAACTGGCCGTTATGGAAGAAGTATCGCCCCCAGCCGCCACGAAGCACCGTTTTGCCGTTGCCCCCCAGGTCATAAGCGAATCCGATGCGCGGCTGGTAGAACAGCGCTCGCGTGGGGAAGCCGCCCACGGGTACGGCCGAATCCCTCTTGTGCCACTCGAACCCGCAGAAGGTCGGCGCCGCGGTGCACGCTTGGCCCTTGTATTCTGAAGGGACGAAAACGGAGAAGCCGTCGCCCAGGCGATCCCCCCAGGGCTGGAAGTGGCTGAAGCGCAAACCAAAGTTAATGGTCAAGCGCTTTGTAGCCTTCCAGTCATCCTGCGCAAAGCCCTCGTAAGTGTTATAAGCGATGTCATTCACGCGGTTGAATGAGGCTTCGTTATAGGAGCTCACAATACCCATCACTTCGTCGGCGTAGGAATCGCCCAGCGTGTTGGGGTTGCCCGAAGAAACGAACTGCAACTGGCCGTTGGTATTGTTGTTAGCGGGCTGGGAGTTGCGAATCCATTCCCAGTAAAATCCGGCCTTGATCGTATGCCGGTCGATCACTTTCGCCACCGTGTCGCTCACGCTGGGCATCCATTTGTTGGCGTAGAGACCCGCAGAGGGGCCGCCCACTTCAAAGCCGCCCGGATTGAAAATCAGCGCCGCTTCGTTTCCGAAACTGCCAAACGATGGAATTTGGGCGACGCCGTTCTTGAAGAGACCCTGCACGTTGTAACCGACTTTCGAACGATCTACTTTGGAAGGGTCCTGGAAAACATTGGGGAAACCAATAAACGTGTAGCCGAAAACGAATTCATTCGTGAGGCTTGGGCTGAAGACGTGCGTCAGCGAAGTTGACACGGAGTCCGACCGGTTCTTGCCCAGCACGGGCGTAGGATAAGGAACCTGCGAGCCGTTGCGCCACCACAGGCCCACCGGGAAGCGCTGCGTTTCGCGCTGCAGGTTGTAGCGGACGAAAAGCTTGGTGCTGTCGCTGATGCTGTAATCCACCCGCGAATCCCACTGCATGTTGTTCTGGTTGAAAACTTCCGATTGCACGTAATTGTATCCGCCGGTGGCGTTAGGATCGGCATTGGAGGCGGGATACAACTTCATCAGGTTGAGCATATTGGTGTCGAGTTCCGACGCGGGGATCACGCCGCCCGGAAATTTCGCGAGCGCCGCCGCGTTCAGGCACGGCGCGTAGGCAACCCCGGTGTTTCCCCCCGTTCCCGCGCATGCAGTGCCAACCGGCGCGCCGGAGGCCGTGATATAGCCCAGGTTGGCATCACCGATCTTTTCGAGCTGCGAAGTAGAGAAGTCGCCGCCGAGCATCCCCGGTGTAGGGACGGTCGCGCGGAGCAAGCCCGTATCCAGAGTCTGGAAGAAGTATTCGTAACCGGTGAAGAAGAATAGCTTGTTCCGGCCTTTGTTAAAGTTTGTTCCTGGAATCAGTACGGGGCCGCCGATGGTGAATCCGGGATAGTAGTACTTATTCTCCGGCTTCGGCGCGCCTTCCGCGTTATTCAGCGCGTCATTGGCGTTCAGCGCGAAGTTGCGCGCGGAAAAGAAGCCCGAACCGTGGAATTGGTTGGTCCCGGCCTTGGTGACGGTTGTCACAACGATGGGGCCTTTCTGCGTTTCGGCGCTGAAGTTTGAGGTGTCCACCTTCATCTCGGAGATCATGTGCGAATTCGGATTCACCGGCGTATCGCAGTCGCAGCCGGGGTCTGAGACGTGCGCCCCGTCCGCCATAATGTCGAGCGAATTGCCCGGCAGCCCGTTATAGGAGTAGGCGTTGTTCAGCGGGCTCTGGCTGCCCGCGTCGCCACTGGCGTTGATTCCAATCACCTCGCCGCTGTAATTCTGCTTGTTCGACGTGCCATTATTAATCGCGAAGCCCGGCATCACTTTCAAGTACTCGGCCGCGTTGCTCCCGACCTGGATGAAGTTTTGGAGCTCTTTGGTGGTCAGCGTTTGCGAGATTTCTCCCGAATCCACGGGCACGACGGAAGTCGCCACCCCAGTAACCTGGACGGTCTGCGTCGTGTTGCCCACGGTGAGCGTAACGTTAACGTTGCGCTTCTCGCCGCCCAGGAGCGCGATGCCCGGCGCTTCATAGGTTTGGAAACCCTTCGCTTCAACACGCAGCTTATAGGTGAAGTTGCCGACGATGATGGAGGCGAACGTGTAGTAACCCTGAGCGTTCGTCACGGTATCGCGCTCGGAGCCCGAGTCCTCATTAATTAGCTTCACCGTTGCGCCCGGAACCACGCCGCCCGAAGGATCGCTGACGATCCCTGTCAACGTGGAAAAGAGCGATTGCGCCTGAGCCGTCTGAACTCTCAGCCCGGCAATTCCGGCACAAAAGGCCACAGCCAATCCCGCAATCCAAATCGCCTCACAGCGCTTTCTCATGACTACCCTCCATAGTGTGCAAAAGACTGGTCCGCAATTCGCGCCTCCAGAGCCAAGGCACACCCCCGTTTCAGATTTCAAAAATCTAAGTGGGTGCATTATGGTGATTCATACTACAGAGTCAAGGCTAAATACGTTATTTGACGGTTACATCACCTATCTTCAGCATTTTCAATCACGTTACAACTAGGCCCAGAAATTAATTGCTGGGGCATGTAACTTCAACCCGCGCAGTGGTATACTTCTGCCCCAAGGCCCGCATGTCACTGAGCGAAGGCTGCCAGCAAGATGAACTCGTCGCCCTGGACGCTGTTCTCGCTTCCAGGACCTTTTCCAAGTGTCAGAACCTGGCAAAGCTCCTCCACTACCTCTGCCAGAAATGCCACGATGGCTGCGCATCCGAGCTTAAGGAATACAACATTGGAGTGGAGGCTTTGGGGCGGGCAGCGGATTTTGATCCGACCACGAATTCGGTTGTGCGGGTCGAATTCCACCGCTTGCGCGAGAAGCTGAAGAAGTATTACGAAACAGAAGGAATGGCCGACCCGGTGGCGATCTCGCTCCAGCCGGGAAATTACGTTCCCCAGTTCGTGAGGCGGGAAGCCGGGCCGCTGGTGGCCGTACCACAGGAAACCCCGCCGGCTGCAAGCCGCCCGGAAAGGCGGCTGCTTCCTGTTCCGGCGGCCGCAAACGGAAGCGCCTTGGCACCAGCCAAAAGCGCCCGTCCCGCGTGGCGAGGCTCAGCCGCTCTCTACTTGGCAGTGATCGCGGGGTTGGCGGTGGCCATCACCGTGCTGGTTCTCTACGTTCGTACGCCCACGCAACCGGTCACGTCAGCAGCCGCCGGTTTCTCAGCCGGAACTCCGTCCGCTGCCGCGGCTGATTCGGGGGCGAAAGCCGTCCGCATCCTGGCCGGCTATTCCAAAGAAAGATATATCGACCGCGCCGGGCGTGTTTGGCAAGGGGACCGCTACTTCAGCGGGGGGCAGGCCGTCACGCTGCCGCGGGAGTATTTTGCCCGCACCTTAGACCCTACCCTTTTTGAGACGCTCCGCGCCGGCGACTTCTCCTATAACATCCCGCTTGCTCCCGGCGATTACGAGCTGCGGCTTTATTTTTCGGAAACCGGTTTCGGACCCGATACCATATCGGGCGGAGGCGAGGCCAGCCGCATGTTTAGCGTGCTGCTGAATGGAAAGCCGGTCTTGAACAACTTCGATATTTTGAGCGACGCCGCGGGGCAGAATGTGGCGGACGTGCGTGTTTTCAAGGATGTCGCTCCGGCTACCGACGGCCGCTTGCACCTCCAGTTCCAGCGCAACCTTTCCGACCCGATCCTCAACGCCATTGAAATTGAGCCGGCCTCGCCGGGACGAATGAATCCGGTGCGCATTGTCGCCCAGGCGGACTCTTTCACCGACCGCGAAGGCCGCCTCTGGAATCCCGATTGTTACTTTGAGGGCGGCCGACTCGTCGAGAGAAGAGCCGCCGTCGCGAATACCTCGAATCCCGGGCTCTATTACGGGGAGCGGTTCGGGCATTTCAATTATGCGATTCCCGTGGCCGCCGGAAAGTACCGCGTGACGCTCTACTTCGCGGAAACTTATTTTGGACCCAATAACCCGGGCTCTGGAGGAGCGAGAAGCCGCCTGTTCGATATCGATTGCAACGGCGTGGCCCTGGTCCGTGGGCTTGACGTCTTCAAGCAATCAGGCGGCCCGGACCGCGCTTTGGAGAGGACGTTCCGCGGCCTTCAGCCCAACGCCCAGGGCAAGCTCATCTTCCGGTTTGTTCCGGTTGAGAACTATGCCTGCCTGAATGCCATCAAGGTTGTCGATGAATCACAGTGATTGTTATCTGGGCGTAATCTAGCTATCGGGGCTGTGGCGCACCAAGCTTATCAGATTCGCGGTGCCGAGGCGGCTCTGCCGCTTGACTTGCGGAAAGCCTCTGGCTTTCCGGGCAAAGATGGATAATTTACGTATCCGCTGGGCGCGAAGGCTCAGCCTTCGCGCCCAGCGGATACGTAGTTGGGTCCGAGGTGCAGGCCATCGGAAGGGCAAAGCCCTTCCGCAAGTCGAGCGGCAAAGCCGCAGGGCGGAGTTTTTCCGGACGCGTGACGCTGGAGGTTGTGATATAAAATCCTTCAGCGTCATGTGGGGAGGATTCAAGGTCAGCTACCGCGCGCTTGAAATTCTGGCGATCGCTTTAACCCTGATCGCGCCTTTCAAGCTGGTTGCCCAAGGCGCAATCACCGCCAATTTCCCCAGAACCAACTGGCAGCCAACCCGCGCGACGCCCGGCGCGAAGTACGTGGGAAACAAGCTCTGCGCGAGTTGCCACCCGGCGGAGGCCGCCACGCAGGGGCTCACTCCGATGGCGCGAGCTCTCGAACGCATCCCTCAGTGCTCGATCCTGCTCCGCCACCCCAGCCTCACTCACCGGATAGGCCGCTACACTTATCGAGTTGTAACCCACGGCGGCAGAAGCACTTATACCGTCACGGACGGAGCCTCCGTTTTTTCGGAACCTCTGGCCTGGGCGTTCGGGCAGGGCCAAGCCGGCCAGACGTACGTTTATGAATACAAAGGGGATTTCTATGAAAGCCGGGTAAGCTTCTTTAATGATACGCAGAGCCTTGACCTGACTCTGGGCTACAGCGGCACGCATCCGGAAAACGTGGAGCAGGCGGCGGGACGCCGCATCAGCACCGATGAGGCGCGCGACTGCTTCTCATGCCACGCGACAGCCGCTGTGAGCAATGATCATCTGCAGTTGAATCAGGCTATGCCGGGAATCACCTGTGAAGGCTGCCACGGGCCAGGCGCCGCACACGTGGCGGCGGCGAAGGCGGGCAATCTGAAGTCGCCGCATATCTTCAATCCGGGCCGTCTCGATACGCAGGCTTTGTCGGACTTCTGCGGCTCCTGCCACCGCAGTTGGGAGCAGGTTGAGATGATGAATCTCGAGGGCGTTCAGGACGTCCGCTTTCAGCCTTATCGTCTGGCAAATAGCCGCTGCTTTGATACGACCGATCCTCGCATAAGCTGCGTGGCCTGCCACAATCCCCATGAGCAGGTCCAAACGAGCGTGGCTTTTTACGACACGAAATGCCTCGCCTGCCATCTGAAACAGGGTGAAACACGCGCAAAATTCCCCACTAAAATCGCCGCGGCTTGCCCCGTGAGCCAAAAGAACTGCATCACTTGCCATATGCCCAAGTATGAGATTCCCGGCGGGCACTATAAATTTACCGACCATGACATCCGGGTGGTGCGGGCGGGCGAGCCTTATCCGTACTGATGATTCCGTTGGGGGCGCAGCAAGCCGCGCTGTAGCGCGGGGTTCGATTTTTAACCCCGCGGTTTTTCAAGCCCTTCCACATATTCCTGGAAAAGCCGCAACGTTAAGAGACGAACGTTGCGCTACCACCCGCTATTCCGCGCCGGTAAAACGCGAGCTGTGAATCGCCGTGACGCAGGCGGCGGGCAAGCGCGAGCGAGCCGTATCGCTCTTCCAGGTTACAATGCCGGGAATGCTCAGCGATCACGAGCGATTGGGGCAGCAGAATTTCTGAACGGCCGAATTTGCGGAGCACACGATGGTATTCGCGGATTTCAGCGTAGGGCGGGTCCAGAAACACAAAATCGAATTTCTCGCTTTGGCTTTCGAGCCGCTCGATGCCCGTCATCACCGGGCAGGTGAGAATCTCAAAGCCAGAGTCAACGCCCAGCGCCGTCAGATTTTGGCGGATCAGTTCCACAGCCGGCCGGTGGTGTTCTAAAAAAACGACGCATTGGGCGCCGCGGCTTAGCGCTTCAATTCCCACGGCGCCGCTGCCGGCATAGGCGTCCAGGAATTGCGCTCCTTCGAGGCCCTCACCAAGAATATTGAAAAGCGTTTCGCGCAACTGGTCCGAAGTTGGGCGAAGTGCGGCCCCCTTCAGCGTCTTCAGACGCAATCCGCCGTAAGCTCCTGCAATGACGCGCATTAGCAGCCCGCCGCTGCCCGCTCGAATTGGCCAAGCGCCGCCCGGCGGGTTTCTGAGCTCCAGGAAAGTTCCTGCGCGAAGCAATCCGCCACGGCGGAAACGGCTTCCGGATATGCGGCCGCGAGCCAGCTCAGCCCCGACCGCCGCAGGAGAAAATCCTCCAGGCGCGCCGCCATCTCATTCCGAATGGAAAACCTTACTTCCGCCGCTAGAAATCCGGGCGCGCCGGGCAGAACCCTGGCGAGCGATTTCTCGCTGCGGACGGGCTCCAGCACCTCGCGCCAGCGGCTGCCGTAGGTCCTTACAATGCGTTCCGCCGAACCCGCGGGAACGCCCACTTCTCTGACGGCTTCTTCCTTCGCGGATTTCACAAAATCTTCGAAAGGCTTGCGAATGTGACCCCCCGGCAGCGGCACAGTGCGGGAGGGAGTTGATCCCGCCTCCGTCCCGGCAGATGAAAGGTCCGCCACGATCACATCAACGAGTTTTTCGCCGAGCGAGCGCGCCGTCGTCAATTTACCGCCGCAGACGGTGATCAGATTTTTCACCCACGGGTCGCGGTGAAAGCGGTACTCTCGCGTATTGGCCGAAGGGCTTCGTCCCTGCTCCGCCACCAGCGCTCGAAGGCCGGCGTAACTTCCGACGACGGCTTCCGCGCGGACCGGCTCACGCAACACGCGGTTCAGCGCGCTCAGAAGGTATTCGACATCCGCGCGATCGGGCTTCACTGCCTCCGGGTCGCCGTCGTACTCCGTATCCGTAGTCCCCAGCAGCGAGTGACCGTGCCAGGGCATCATCAGGAAGATGCGCTCTCCCGGCAGAACCGGCGCGAACAGCGCATAGTTCTCGGAAATGGACGGCAGAATGACGTGGGCGCCCTTGGTCAAGCGGATGGTCCTCGATCCGTCGTAGCCGGGCATCAGCGCCCGGACCTCGTCCACCCAGGGCCCCGTCGCGTTCACCCAAAAGCGCGCTGAAACCTCGTATTTTCTTCCCGTAAGCCGGTCGACGGCCTCCGCGCCGGTTAAGAGATCATTGTGGCCCGGCGATGAAAAGTTCCGCACGTCCGCATGATTCACGACAACGGCCCCGCGCTCCGCCGCGTCGAGAACATTCTCGATGGTGAGGCGGGCGTCATCCGTCAGGGAGTCGTGATAAACCGCTCCGGACCTCAAACCCTCGGAACGCAGCGCCGGAACGCGGCGGAGGGTTTCTTTCGCGCTGTAGAAGCGGCGCCGGTCTCCCCGGCCGAGATTGCCCAGCCAGTCGTAGAGCGCCAGCCCCGCTCGCATCTTCAGGGGCGAATAAGGATCACCCCGGTAGATCGGCAAAAGAAACGGAAGGGGCCGCGCGAGATGTGGCGCCAGCTTGGAGAGCAACCGGCGCTCCAGGCGCGCCTCGCGAACCAGCTTGTAATCCCCCTGAGCCAGATAACGCAGCCCGCCATGGATCAGCTTCGAGGAGCGGCTGGATGTGCCGCCGCCGAAGTCGCGCGAATCAATCAGCGCTACTTTCAGCCCGCGCAAAGCCGCCTCACGCGCCGTCGCCGCGCCATTGATGCCGCCGCCAATCACCACGAGATCGAACCGGACTCCCGGCAAAGCCTCAATCTTTCGTATCATGTCCCCTTCCCCGCAGCGCCTCCTTAGGTTAGCATAGCTCGAAAAAACGAAGCCGCAGCTTGCTTGTAGCCAGACCTCGCTCGTACGTTGAAACAGGATCCGCGGCATAACTTTCATTACGGGCATGGACTTTGGCGGGCAATCCGGACCCCTCACCCACCGCAAGTTTATGCTGAGCGGAGTCGAAGGACGGTTCCCCCTCTCCCAAAGGGAGAGGGCTGAATGTCGGGCCCAAAATGGTCGACGCGGAACGGCGGCGCGTGCTACCATTTTGAAAGTCTTACCACGGCAATGCCTTCGCCGTAGAAAGGCCGCCGGTCACGGCCGGTGCGGTAGCAACCGATACGTCAGGCTTCGGGTTCTGTGCAACGGATGTTCGTGAACCCCGCCAGGTCCGGAAGGAAGCAACGGTAACGAGCCTCTCCGTGTGCCGCGGAAATCCCGAAGTCTGGCTCCAGAAGAACAGTGACGAGTGACAAGTGATGAGTGACGAGTTAGAGCCTTCAGCAACTCTCGGGACTCTTTTCCGGTCCTCTCAAAATAGCCACCAAGGTTACTCGTCACTCGCCACTCATAACTCGTCACTGTCTTTTATTCATGTCCTACCAAGTCATCGCCCGTAAATACCGCCCGCAGATTTTTGACGAAGTCGTCGGCCAGCGCCTGGTGAGCGAGACGCTGAAGAACGCCATTCTCACGAATCGGGTCGCCCACGGCTACATTTTCTCCGGAGCGCGCGGGGTTGGGAAAACGACCATGGCGCGCATCCTGGCGAAGGCGCTCAATTGCGTTCACGGCCCCACGGCGAAGCCTTGCGGTGAATGCCCTTCATGCGTTGAAATTGCCGCGGGCAACTCGATAGACGTGCTCGAAATTGACGCCGCCTCGAACCGCGGCATTGATGAAATGCGCGAGCTGCGCGAAAACGTGCGCTATCTTCCCGCGCGCGACCGCTACAAGGTCTTCATCATTGATGAAGTCCATATGCTCACCACGGAAGCGTTCAATGCGCTTTTGAAAACCCTGGAGGAGCCGCCGGAGCGCTCGCTTTTCATCCTGGCGACGACCGAGGCTCACAAGCTGCCAGCCACGATTCAGTCGCGCTGCCAGCATTTTGCCTTCCGGCTGCTCGATTATGCCGAAATTCTTTCCCGGTTGAAGGAGATCTGTACTCAAGAAAGCGTTCGGGCGGCCGAAGGCGCTTTGAGCGCTATTGCCCAGGCGGCAGAAGGAAGCCTGCGCGACGCTCTCTCGCTCCTGGATGAGGTCATCGCCGCCTGCGGGCAGGAAGTGACGGAGAACCGGGTGCAGCAATTGCTCGGTGTCGTGCCGGCCCAGCTTTTAAGCGGCATGGTGAGGGCGCTCCAGGCGGGCGACGCCCAGCGCGTGCTTGAGCAGGTGGACCAATTGGCCGGCGAGGGGCAGGACCTTACCACCTTTTGCGGCGAGCTCATGCGTTACGTCCGCAATCTGATGATCGCCCGGAGCTGCGGTGGCGGAAGTCCTTTACTTCAAATTCCTGACAGCGAGCGCGCGGGCCTTGAAGAGCTGGCAAAATCGCTCAGCGAAGAAGACCTTACGCGATTTTTTCAGATTCTGCTTCGCGCGCAGAGCGAAATGCGCTACGCGCTGCAGCCGCGATTCCATCTGGAGTTGGCGCTCATCAAGCTCGCGCACGCTCCGAAGCTGGCTTCACTTGAAAGCCTGCTGAGCACGGTCCAGAAGCAGCAAGCTTCGGTTTCGGGCCCCGCGCGGAGCGGGGGCGGCGGGCCCGCCGCGCCAAGTCCCAGGAACCCGGAGCCGTCGCAACCCTCCCGGCCGGCCCGGCCTGGCGTGGGCGAGCCGGCGGCTCCCCGGACGCCAGTTCCGCCCTGGAAACGATCGTCGCCTGCGGCTCCGCAGAACGCGGCAAAAGAAGCGTCGGCTCCTGCGGAGCCTGCTTCATCTTCAGCCGCGTCTGAAACATCGGACACCGCCCTGGCAGAGGCAGTAACGGCTCCAGCTTCCGGCGACGCCCGCCTGGAGGCGATCAAAGCGGTGCTCTTCGAGGAATCCAAATTCTTGAGCAGTTGCTTGAATCCGGTTGCGGGCTGGCGGTTTGAAAACGGCCAGGTTCACTTCCTATACTCGCGGGATGGCTCATGGGCGGCAGACTTGCTCAAGGGCCGCGAGCATCAGGAAAAGCTGCGCGCTGCGTGCGAGAAGGTGCTCGGACAGCCGGTAAAAATCTATGTTACACTGGGCACGGAAACGCCTCAGGCCGCGCCCGCGCCGCCGAGCGCCCAGGAGCGCGCCTTGCGCGACCCTGCGGTCGAGTTGTTCCAAAAGCGGTTTGATTGCGTTTTGACGGACGTCACAGACCTAAGCCGGGGGTAAGCCATGAAAAATCTGCAACAGATGCAGCAGGTCATGAAGCAGGTACAGCAGCTTCAGGAGCAGCTTCAGAAGCAACTGGATGACTTGGTGGTAGACGCTTCAGCCGGAGGGGGCATGGTGGTGGTCAAGATGAACGGCCAGAAGCAGTTGGTTTCCGTGCAAATCGACCCGGAAGTGTTTTCCGCGAAGGACGGCGAAATGCTGCAGGATTTAGTTCTGGCCGCCGTGAATGAGGCCACGCGCAAAGTCGACGAACAAATGGCGAGCCGCGTGGGCAGCCTGACCGGCGGGTTGAATATTCCGGAATTGATGTAGACGGCGGCCCGGAAGGATTTCCCGCACCCTGCCGAGGATTACAAATTACAGGCACAAATTAGGTTGTAGCGGCGGCATCCCGCCGCCGGCCCTTCCGCCGCGACCGCTTCTTAAGGGGCGGCTGAAGCGAGCCGGTGCGCGCCTGAACGCCAGATTGATGTTATGGGTGTCTTTGCCGGGCCGCTTTCGCGGCTTATTGACGAATTGAAGCGGCTCCCCGGAATCGGCCAGAA
>DASUKV010000054.1:0-12045 GCA_036278555.1 Terriglobia bacterium | reverse complement strand
CCGGAAAAGATCGTCACGAACTTTGATCTCGAAAAGTTGGTGGAGACTTCCGATCAGTGGATCACCGAGCGCACGGGGATCAAGGAGCGCCGCCAGGCAGCGCCGGAGGAGACCACCTCGCAGCTTTGCATTTGCGCGGCGCGCAAGGCCTTGAAAATGGCAGGCGTCACTCCTCAAGACCTGGATATGATTATCTGCTGCACGATCTCTCCAGACATGCCTCTGCCCTCGACCGCAGCGTTCATCCAACGGGGGCTGGGCGCCCGGACGGTCCTGGCGTTTGATCTGGCCGCCGCCTGCTCGGGTTTCCTCTTTGGCGTCACGGTCGCCGAGCAGTTCATCCGCACCGGCCAGGCCAAGTACGTCCTGGTAATTGGGGCGGAATTACTCTCGCGCTGGCTGGACTACCGGGATCGATCCACCTGCGTGCTATTCGGCGATGGCGTTGCGGCAGGAATTGTCGGCCCGGCCTCTCCGCCGGCCGGGATTCTGGCCACGGAGATGCACACGGACGGCCAGTTCGCCGAACACCTCTTTATTCCAGCAGGCGGCACTAATCGTCCTGCGTCGTGCGAAACCGTCAAGGGGCGCGAGCATTACATCAAAATGCGAGGCAATGAGTTGTTCAAGGTGGCGGTACGGAGCCTCGAAGATGTTTCGCGCCGGGTGCTCGAAAAGGCCGGAGTCGCGCCGGACGAACTCGACCTCTTTATTCCGCACCAGGCCAACCAGCGCATTACGGATGCGGTTCGCGATCGTCTGGGGATTAGCGCTGAAAAGGTTTTTTCGAATATCAGCCGCATTGGAAATACTTCCTCAGCCTCGATCCCGATTTGCCTGGACGAGTGCGTCACAACCGGGCGCGTCAAGAAGGGCGACCTGGTTCTGATGTCCGCCTTCGGCGCCGGAGTCACCTGGGGCTCCATTCTGATGCGATGGTAACGGAACGTGACACGTGATGAGTGCCGAGATGTCTTGCGAATCACGGATTACCGGCCACTGATCGCTGACGGCAACTACCTTGCATAAGATTGCACTCCTGTTTCCTGGCCAAGGCTCGCAGGCGTCCGGCATGGGGCGAGAGCTTTTTGACGCCTTACCCAACGCTCGCGCGGTTTTTGAAGAGGCGGACCGCGCCCTGGGCTTCCCGCTGGCAAAGCTCTGCTTCGAGGGTCCCGCCGAAGAACTCCAGCTCACTGCCAATGCGCAACCCGCCATTTTGGCCGCCTCCGTCGCGGCGGCTGAGGCGCTCAGGGCAGGCGGCGTTCGCGCCGATTTTGTGGCCGGCCACAGCCTAGGCGAATATTCCGCGCTGGTTGTCGCGCGCGCCTTGCGGCTGGCCGACGCGCTGAGGCTGGTGCGAAAACGCGGGGAATATATGCAGCAGGCGGTTCCGGTGGGCGAGGGGGCGATGGCGGCTTTGCTGGGCGGCGCGCCGGAATCGGTCGAAGCGCTGTGCCGCGAAGCAGCCCAAGGGGAAGTTTGTTCCCCGGCGAATCATAATTCCCCTGGCCAGGTGGTGATCGCGGGGCATACGGCGGCGGTCGAGCGGGCTGTGAAATCGGCGCCCCAACACGGCATCCGGCGCGCGGTGATGCTGAAAGTGAGCGCCCCTTTCCACTGTTCCTTGATGCAGCCCGCAGCGGAAAAGCTTGCTCACGATCTCGACGCGCTGGAGATTCAAGACGCAGAGATTCCGCTGGTAAACAATGTGGATGCAAGGTTCGTGACACGGGCGGAAGAAATCCGCGAGGGCTTGAAGCGCCAAGTCACATCGCCGGTGCGGTGGGAAGAGTCGATGACGAAACTTCTGGCGGAGCCGGTGAATCTCTTTATTGAGGCGGGACCGGGCCGCGTACTGTGCGGCCTGATGCGTCAGATTGACCGAAACGCGGAGTGCTTGAACGTCGAGGACATGGCGTCCTTCGAAGGATCGGTTGAGCGGCTCAAGGGGCTGGCCATTCAAAATTAAAGATTCCCAATTCCAGATTAAGACCACCACGAATGAAATCTCCGAATTCCAGACCAAAACAGCGTCAGAAATGAAAATTTCGAATTTCAAGTACCAAACGGAAAGCTGGCGAGCCTGGGCCAGAACCGAAGGTTGCAACCTCCAGGCAAAAGAAGCAATGGGCCAGCGTCAGAAATGACAATTTCGAATCTTCAAATTTCAAATCAAACGTGACTGACCAGAGAGTGACCGATCACCGTCCGGCTTTCGAAGGCAAAGTGGCGCTCATTACCGGCGCTTCACAAGGCATTGGCAAGGCCTGCGCCCGGGCGCTGGCGGAAGCCGGGGCGAGTGTCGCCCTGGGCGCGAGAAATGTTGAAAAGCTCCGCGCGGCGGCCGCTGCAATTGGCGCGGACGGCGCAACGGTGCTCCCGCTCAGCCTCGACGTATCGAAGGCCGACTCCGTTCAGACTGCGGTAAATGCCGTCATCGAAACCTGGGGAAAAATTGATATCCTGGTGAACAACGCCGGCATCACGCGAGACAACCTGCTGCTGCGCATGAAGCCGGAAGACTGGGAGGTGGTACTGAAGACCAATCTCGAAGGGGCTTATTATTGTATCCGTGCGGTGCTCCCTTTCATGGTGAGGGCGCGTTATGGGAGAATAGTGAATATCGCGTCCGTAGTAGCGCAGGCGGGGAACCCGGGCCAGGCAAACTATATTGCGTCAAAGGCCGGCCTGATTGGCTTGACGAAGGCAGTGGCGGCGGAAGTGGGGAGCCGCAGCATCACCGTGAACGCCGTCTCGCCGGGGTTTATTGAAACCGCCATGACCGAAAAGTTGCCGGAAGCCGTCAAACAGAAAATTCAAGGCCTTGTACCCTTGGGCCGCACAGGGAAAGATTACGAGATCGCTAGCGCCGTGCGATTTCTTGCGTCGGACGAGGCGGCCTATATCACCGGGCACTGCCTGAACGTGAATGGCGGAATGTACATGGCGTGAGGGTGTTTCGAATGCGATTTGAGCGTATTACGGTTGATCCGCAAGTCTCGACCGGTAAGCCTTGCATACGGGGGCTTCGGTTTCCTGTTTCACGCCTGCTAGGACTTCTGGCACGGGGCGAGACGCGAGAGAGCATTCTCCGGGAATATCCGTACCTGGAGGCTGAGGACATCACCGCCGCTCTCGAATATGCAGCTTCCCTTGCCGAAGATGAGACGGTGGAACTTGCGCGGTGAAATTCCTCGTTGATATGCCGCTGCCACCCTCTCTGGCCAGATGGTTGGTGGAACACGGGCACGAGGCGGAGCACGCCTCCAGCGTTGGGCTCGAGAGGGCGGCAGACGCCGCGATCATTGAATATGCCTGGAGAACCGGGCAGGTGATTATTACAGCGGATCTGGATTACCCCCGCCTGCTCGCTCTGGCGCGGGCTGAAAGACCAGGGTTAATTCTGTTTCGCGGTGGCAAATACAGCGAAGGGGAAGTTGTTGAGCGGCTTTCTGCCGCGCTGGACTGTATTTCAGAGAGCGAGATTCCTCAGTCTATCATCGTGATTGACCGGCAAGGAGTCCGCCGCCGCCTTTTGCCGATTCGTTGAGGCCGGGCTGCGGAGTCACCTGCCGCCTGTGCCTATGTTAGAATGACTGACCAATTTATTCCGAGGAGGAAGGACTGATGGCGTCCATCGAAGAGAAGGTGAAGCAGCTCATCGTCGAGCAACTCGGCGTCGACGAAGCGGAAGTGACCCCGACGGCGCATTTTATCGACGACCTGGGGGCGGATTCTCTGGATATCGTCGAACTCGTGATGACATTCGAGGAATCGTTTGAGATTGAAATCCCCGACGAGGACGCGGAAAAAATCCAGACGGTCAAAGACGCGGTTGATTACATCCAGTCCCACGTGAAATCCTCGACGAACTGACCGCCCGGCAGAACGTTTGACGGAAAGGAATAAGGTTTTGCCGAGAAGAGTTGTCATTACCGGAGTGGGTCTGGTCAGCCCCGTCGGCGTGGGGACGGAGGAAACCTGGAAGGGTATCCTGGCGGGCCGCAGCGGGGTCGCGCCCATTACGCTTTTTGATACGACGGGGTTTTCCGCCACCATTGCCGCGGAAGTGAAAGGCTTCGACCCGCTCGAGTTCGTGGAGAAAAAAGAACTGAAGAAGATGGGGCGCTTCATTCAGTTCGCGCTCGCCGCAGCGCAGTTTGCGCTGGAAAAGTCGGGTTTGAAAATCGGACCGGAGATTGCCGACCGGGTGGGCGTTTACATCGGGTCCGGAATCGGCGGATTCGATGTGATCGAGCGCGAGCACACGGCCCTGATCGAAGGCGGCCCGCGGCGCATCTCTCCTTTCTTCATTCCCGCCTCGATTGTGAACCTGGCAGCAGGTTTTGTTTCGATCCGCTGGGGCGCGAGGGGGCCGAATTCGGCAACCTGCACGGCCTGCTCTTCCAGCGCTCACTCCGTGGGAGACTCTTTCAAGATCATTTCACGCTGCGACGCGGATGTGATGATCTGTGGCGGTGCCGAGGCCGCGATCACGCCGATGGGTGTGGGCGGGTTTGCCGCGATGCGCGCGCTTTCCACGCGCAACAACGAACCGGAAAGGTCCAGCCGGCCCTTTGACCGCGAACGCGACGGCTTCGTGATCGGCGAAGGCGCGGGCATTGTAGTCCTGGAAGAGTTGGGGTTTGCTCTCCGGCGCGGAGCGCCGATTCTCGCGGAAGTGGTGGGTTATGGCATGTCCGCCGACGCCTTCCACATTACCCAGCCCTCGGAAGACGCGAGCGGCGCGACGCGCGTCATGCGGATCACTTTGGCGGATGCCAAGGTGCTGCCGGAGCAGGTGGATTATATCAACGCCCACGGCACTTCGACGCCCTATAACGATCGCCTCGAAACGCTGGCGATCAAAAAGGTTTTCGAAGAGCGCGCGAAAACCCTGCCCGTGAGCTCAACGAAGTCCATGACGGGGCACCTGCTGGGCGGGGCGGGCGGCCTCGAAGCGGGACTTACGGCGCTGGCCCTGCGCGACCAGATCATGCCTCCCACGATCAACTACGAGAATCCTGACCCTGACTGCGATCTGGATTATGTTCCCAACAAGGCCCGCCCGGCGCGGATCGAATATGCGCTTTCGAACTCCTTCGGCTTCGGCGGAACCAATGCGGCGCTGCTGTTCAAAAGATTTGAGAAGCCGTGACGAGAGACAAGGGACAAGTGAGAAGATCAACCGCGGCCGCCAGCGATCAGCTTTCAGCCGTCAGCAAGCGACTCAGCGCCGGCTCATTGCACTTTGCTGAACGCTGAGAGCTTTTTACTCGTCACTTTGCCTGTGTCTGCTGAGCGCTGACGGTGAAAGCTGAGAGCTTAGCCCGTCTCTTGTCTCTCGTCTCTTATGAAAATTGCCGTCTGCCTCAAACAAGTTCCTGCCCGCGATGCGATTCTCCGGCTGAACGCCTCCGGAACGTGGATTCAGGAGCAGGATATCGGCTTCGAGGTCAACGAGCCAGACACCTACGCGCTCGAAGAGGCGTTGCGCCTGAAAGAAACGTTGGCGGAGCCGAATAGCGAGGTGATTGTCTGCTCCCTCGGTCCCGCGCGCGCGCAGCAGGCGATTAAAGAAGCGCTTGCGAAGGGCGCCGGCCGCGCGCTGCACCTTGAGGATCCCGCGTTTGAAAATCTGGACGCCTATGGCATTGCGCGGGCGCTGGCTGCGGCCTTGGCGCAGGAAAAACCGGACCTGGTGATGACCGGGTTGCAATCGGATGACCTGGGATTTGCGCAGACGGGCGTCATTCTTGCGGAATTGCTGGGGCTGCCGCATTCGACAATCATTATGGAAATGAAGGTGGAGGGGCGCACACTTCGCGTAAAGCGCGAGCTTGAGGGCGGTTGGTTCCAGTGGATCGAATTGCCCCTGCCGGCCGTTGTCACCATCCAGTCCGGCATCAGCAAACCACGTTACGCCACGCTCAAAGGCATCATGGCCGCGAAAACTAAGCCATTGCGCAAGCTGGCGCTGGCGGACCTGGGCTTGAGCGCTGAAGAGATCGCCCCCCGGCAAAAAATCAGAAAGCTTTATGTCCCGGAAAGTCAGACGAAGACGGAATTCCTCGAGGGCAGTCCCAAAGAGATCGCCGTCAAGCTGGTGGATAAGCTGAGAAGCGAGGCGCGAGTGCTGTAAGAGCAGTTGAGAGTCAAGAGTTGATAGTCAAGAGCATGTTTCACGCTCTCAGTACTGTCATTTATCATGCAGATGATCTTGCACAAGCCAAGGCATGGTGTTCTTTGACTGTTGACTCTCGACTCTGAACTCTGAACTCTTAACTCTTAACTCTCAACTGATTCCTGATGACGACCGGTAAAATTTTAGTCGTAGCGGAACACCAGGACGGGCGGATTGCCCGCGCCACCTGGGAAGCCCTTGCGGCGGGCCAGAAGCTGGCTCACGATACCGGCGGGACCCTCTCGGCGGCCATTCTCGGTGACGGTGTTTCCGGGCTAGCCTCTGAGCTTGCCGCGACGGAGGTTGAAGAAGTCCTAATCGCAGAATCTCCGGCGCTGAAGGAATATACGGCGGATGGGTATTCGCTGGCGCTGCAGAGCATCCTGAAGGACCGCCCGGCTCAATACGTCGTCTTCGGGCATACTTATCAGGTCCGCGACTTCGCGCCCAAGCTGGCGGCAGCGCTCGGGGGCGGTTTCATCAGCGACTGCCTGGGTTATCAGGTAGAAGACGGCCGGTGCATCTTTACGCGGCAGGTTTTCCAGGGGAAATTCAATGCCGATGTCGAGCCGGATGGCGAGCCCCCTTGGCTGATCTCGTTCCAGGCCGGAGCTTTCCGCCAAGATGCGGTCCAGCGGGGCGCGGCGGCGGCAAAAATCACGCCGCTCACGGTTGATGTTCCCGCGGCGAACGTCAGAACGCAGCCCAGCGAGCGGTTCCGGGAAGCCAAGCAGTCCGTCGATCTCACACAGGCGGAAATTATTGTGGCGGCCGGGCGTGGCATTAAAGGGCCGGAAAATCTGGAGTTAGTTCAGAAATTAGCCAAGGCTTTGGGGGGCGAAGTGGGCGCCTCCCGGCCCATCTGTGACAACGAGTGGCTGCCGATGGATCGCCAGATCGGCAGCTCCGGCCAGACGGTCGCGCCCAAGCTTTACGTGGCGCTGGGCATTTCTGGCGCGATACAGCACCAGGTGGGCATGAAGGGCTCGCGGACGATCGTCGCCGTCAATAGGGATCCGGAAGCGCCCATTTTTGAGATTGCGACCTACGGCATCGTGGGTGACTTGTTTGAAATTGTTCCGCTCTTAATTGAAGAGATTCAAAGGCGGAAAGCGGAAAGCTGAACGAAGCGCCTAATTTGTGATTGCGATTTTCGAGCGAAGTTTTCGCAACCGGCGAATCGTCAATCAGAAATCACGAAATGATTTGTCCGATCTGTCAAAAACGGAAAGCCAAGCGGTATTGCCCTGCGAAGTCGGAGCTAATCTGCACCGTCTGCTGCGGCACAGAGCGCGAAGTGACGATTGATTGCCCGTCGGATTGTCCTCACCTGATAGCCAGCCGTGAGCATTACGATCTGCGCCGCCCGGTAGACTGGGATAAGGTGCCTTTCGCCGATAAGAAAATCTTCTTTTCGGTGCTGGAAGCGCACGAGCGGTTGTTCCTGCAGCTTTCCTACGTCATCCTGGAGTACGCGCAGGACAACCCATCGCTTGTGGATTCTGATGTCGAAGCGGCTTATCAGGCGCTTGCTGAAACTTACCTGACGCTTTCGAGCGGCATTCTTTACGAGAAGCCGCCGGACCATCGCATGCAGCGCGAATTGTACGACCGGCTGCGCAAGGGCGTTGAGGATTATAAGCAGGAAGAAGGCCCGGGGCTGGTCGCTCAAACAAGTGTTCGCGACCCGGATATTCGTGATGCGCTGATCCTTTTCACTCAAATTACCGCCAGGCGCTCCAACGGGCGGCCCAAAGGACGGGCGTTTTTGGACTTCATCCGCTCGCAATTCAAGCCCGGAACCTTTTCTTCACAAACAGCGGGATCTGGCATTATCCTGGCGCCGTGAAGGGAAACTTGCGGCGGCAGTTCGCTCGTTGCTGATTGCTTGTTCTTACCATGAAGGCCTCGGAAGAAGTTCGGGCAGCGACCGATATCGTCAGGCTGGTGGGCGACTATGTGAAGCTGCGCAAAGCGGGCTCGAATTACGTGGGCCTGTGCCCGTTTCATCAGGAAAAAACCCCCTCTTTCGCGGTCCATCCTCTCAAACAGATTTTTCATTGCTTCGGTTGCGGCGCCGGCGGTGACGTTTTCAAATTCGTCATGCTGATCGAAAATGTCACTTTTCCCGAAGCGCTTGAGCGGCTTGCCGAAAAGGCGGGGGTGAAGATTTCAACCGGCGCTGGCTTCGGACCCGATGAGCCGCGCGCCAAAGAGCGAGCGGCGCTCCACCAGATGCACGAATTTGCGGTACAATTTTTCGCCGCTCAACTGGGCGGAACACTGGAAGGAAGGACTGCGAAAGCTTATTTGACCGATCGCGGACTCGATGACGAAACGCTAGCACGGTTCAGGCTGGGCTACGCCCCTTCAGACGGCGGCGTTCTGGCGTCACGGCTGGCCGAAGCGGGATTTTCGGCGGAACAGATGGAAGCGAGCGGCCTTGTTGTACCCGGCCGCGATAACCAGAAATCTTTTGCCCGTTTCCGCCGCCGGATAATTTTTCCCATCGAGAACGAGAGCGGCAAAATCATTGCCTTTGCGGGGCGGGCGTTGGGTGACGAGCCGCCAAAATATCTGAACTCTCCCGAAACGCCGATCTATACTAAGAGCCGCATTCTGTATCACCTGCACAAGGCGGGGCCGGCTATCCGCAAACAAGACGCCGCAATCCTCGTCGAAGGTTATATGGATTGCATTGCATTGGCTTCGTGCGGCATCGAAAATGTTGTAGCCTCCTGCGGCACGAGCCTGACGGAAAGCCAGATTCGGCTCCTGGCCCGTTACACGCGCCGTGTGGTAGTGAACTATGATGCTGATTCGGCAGGAGTTGCGGCTACGGAGCGGTCGCTGGGCATGCTTCTTGAGGAAGGCTTTGAGGTGCGGGTGTTGACGCTCGGGGGCGGGCTTGATCCCGATGCTTACGTCCGCCAGCGCGGGGCTGAGGCTTACCGGAAGCTCCTGGAGCAGGCTCCGGCATACCTGGACTATGTGACGGATCGCGCCGCTGCCACCCACGACCAAAGCACGCCGGAAGGGAAAATCAGGGCAGCGAACGCCGTGCTACCTTATCTTGCGAGAGTGGGCAGTCCGCTGCTTCGTGATGAAATGGCCACGCGGGTGGCCGAACGGTTGCGCCTGGATGAGAAACTCCTTAGGGATGAATTGAGGCGGGTAGCGCACGCGGGCGGGCGGGAACTGCCCGTAAAGCCGGAGGCTGCGGCTCTGAAAATCAGCCCGGCGGAAAGAGAGTTGCTGCAGGTGCTTCTCGAAAGCTCTGAATTGGCGGCGGAATTCCTGCCCGCGCTCGTGAACGAAGGCCATCTTGGCGATTCGCCTGCGGCAGGTCTTTTCAAAGCGCTCCTGGCCGAATATCACCAGTTCGGCAGCGTGGATTTGGCGCGGCTGGAGGCTTCACTGTCGCCTGAAGAACGCCGCTGCCTGCTTGAAATCCAGTTCCTGCGGGTCGATATACCGCTAGAGCGCAAACAGGTGCTTTCTTACTTGGCAACTCTGCAATGGGAGAGGACCCAGCGTGAGCGAGAGATGTTACAAGCCGCCATCCAGCGCGCCGAGCGCGATGTCGCTGAGTGGAACAGATTGTCAAGCGATAAGACCCGTCTTTTGCGGGAGTTTCGTTCACGTAGGCAAGCGTGAATTTTATTGGCTACCGGTCGAACCATGTGGCGCAATTTGTCATCATATGAAGAGGGCAGGAGTGTTCCGAAACGACAGCTTCGCCGAGTCTCGTGTCGCCCCTTGAAGCTGAAACAAAACGACAGGATTCACGTAAGTTGCTTTAGAATGCGCGAGTTCAGGCGCATCACGCAGCGGTGGCGTCAAAATCCGTGCGACAACTCAGGTTTCCGCACGGCAGAGGCGCTCCGTCTGCAGGAGGTCTATGGCATTGGCGTTTGATGAAAAGTTTGACCAGGTTAACAAACTGATCCACATGGGGAAAGAGAAGGGTTATCTCCTCTACGACGAGGTGAACGACCTTTTGCCCTCGGACGTGCATTCGGCCGAAGAACTGGAAGACGTACTCTCCATGTTCGACAGCGCGGGCATCGAAGTTCTGGAAGCCCCTCGTTCAAAAGTCAAGGATGATGAGGCCAAGCTGGACGAGACGGGCGAAGAGGGGGATCTAGATCTCACCCCAGGCGGGTTGGATAAGACCAACGATCCGGTTCGGATGTACTTGCGCGAGATGGGGACCGTCCCGCTGCTCACCCGCCAGGGCGAGGTCGAAATCGCCCGCCGCATTGAGCGCGGCCAGTTGGGCGTCCTGAAGGCTCTTTCCCGGTCACCGCTGATTGTTCAGGAAGTGCTGGCGCTGCGTAAGGATCTCTCCGAGGGCCGCCGCGGCATTAAAGAAGTGGTCGTATTCAATGACGAGGAGTTGACGCAGGAAAAGATTGAAGAACGTGTGCGCGATTTGGTGGCAACGCTGGTTGAAATCGAGCGGCTGCGAAAAAAGCTCATCAGTTTGAGGACCAAGCTCGATTCCATTTCACCCGCCCGGCGCCGTCACGATTACCGGCGCTACAGCCTGGCGGTAGCCCGGCACCGCATCATGATCTCTACGCTGATCCGTTCCGCGGGTTTTACTCACGCGCAGAACAAGCGGCTGATTGAGAGGATCCATAGCGCGGTCGACGAAATCCGCCCCCTCGAGCGGGAAATCAATAAGCTGGAAAAGCGGCTGGACGGCGGCCGCGCGAACGGGAACAAGGACCTGCGGAAGGAAATCCGCCAGTTTAAAACCCGTCTTGTGGAACTCGAAAGTCAGCACGGCGTGAGCGCCCCGGAGCTCAAACGAACCCTTCAAACGATTCTGGCCGGGGAGCAGGAAGCCGAAATTGCCAAGCGGGAACTGATTGAGGCAAACCTTCGTTTGGTGGTCTCTATCGCCAAGAAATACACTAACCGGGGGCTACAGTTCCTGGATCTGATTCAGGAAGGAAATATCGGCTTGATGAAAGCCGTCGATAAATTCGAGTACCGGCGCGGCTATAAGTTCTCGACCTATGCCACCTGGTGGATCCGGCAGGCGATCACCCGCGCCATTGCGGACCAGGCGCGTACCATCCGCATTCCAGTGCACATGATTGAAACCATCAACAAGCTGATCCGCACTTCGCGGCAGCTCGTGCAGGAATATGGCCGCGAGCCAACTTCTGAAGAAATCGCCAAACGCATGGATATCCCTGTCATCAAAGTGCGCAAGGTGATGAAAATTGCGCAGGAACCCATCTCCCTGGAAACCCCGATCGGCGAAGAGGAAGATTCACATCTGGGCGATTTCATTGAGGATCGCGGCGTCATCTCGCCCGCCGAAGCGGTGATCAACATCAACCTCAAAGAGCAGACGGAAGCGGTGTTGAAGACTTTGACGCCGCGCGAAGAAAAGGTGATCAAGATGCGTTTCGGTCTGGATGATGGCAGCGAGCACACGCTCGAAGAAGTGGGCCAGAGCTTCGCCGTCACGCGCGAACGCATCCGCCAGATCGAAGCCAAAGCCCTCCGCAAGCTGCGCCACCCCTCGCGCAGCCGCAAACTGCGCGCATTCCTGGATGCGAACGACCACGAGTAAAGCGGTTTAGGGGAGACCAACCCGATACATGCTTCAGCTTTTCACCAGAAATACAGCTTGACAACAAGTTAATCTATATATTAACGTCTATTAGGTTCTGATGGGTAACGGGTGTGGAAATTGTTGTTGCGTATCGGGGGAGCCGCTTCACCATTGAATATGCCCGGCAGGCGAATGGAGATATCCCCGGATTGATTTTCTTCAAATCGATTGATGAACGATGGCAAGCCCGTATTACTTACTTGCACCAGAAGCTTGGGATACT
>DASUKV010000053.1:0-22051 GCA_036278555.1 Terriglobia bacterium | reverse complement strand
CTCCTCCCAGGCGGGCCAGCTCTCCGGCGAGATCACCGTGAGTCAGATGTTCGTGAGCCAGGATTTCAACCTGGTGAACTGGCTCGGAACCGTGGGGTCCTCAGTGGAAGAGGAAACGATCTCAACCTCGCCTTCCGGCGTCGCCTCTAAAATTCATCTGGATGTTCACGTGGCCACCAGCCCCGAAGTGCGGCTCTCATCCCGCACCCTGAGCTTCGTCGCTGCGATCAATACCACGCTGCGCGGGACGCTCGCCCACCCCGTCGCAATGGGCAATATCCATATCCGTCAAGGCGAAGTGCTGATCGCCGGTAATCGATACACCATCCATCGGGGCGATATCACCATGACCAGCCCGTTTCAGACGAATCCGGTACTGGATATCGAAGCCACCACGCGCGTGGCCCGGTATAACTTGACCATTGACGTGACCGGGCCGATCGACCGCACCAAGCTTTCCTACCGTTCGGACCCTCCCCTGCCGAACGAGGATATCCTCTCGCTGCTCGCGTTGGGATACGCGCCGCAACAACAGATGATGAGTTCTTCGGGCGGCCAGCCGTTTGGGGCCGTCGGCGCGAGCGCGCTACTCTCACAGGCTCTTTCGAGCCAGGTTTCCGGCCGCGTTCAGAGGATTTTCGGGGTGAGCCGGATTCGAATCGATCCGAACCTGCTGGGACCCGCCACCGCGGGCGGCGCCCGTGTGACCATTGAAGAGAGACTGGCGCGCGACCTGACGATTACCTATTCCACGAACACCGCCGCCGCCCAGCAGCGCGACATCCGCTTGCGGTGGGATATCACTAATAAGATTTCTTTGATCGGCGAGCGCGACATCAATGGAGTCTTCGGGATCGAAGTGCGTTTTCACCGCAGGTTGAAGTAGAAGCGGTCAGCCACGTTCTTCCTGCCCTCTCCCTCCGGGAGAGGGTGGCAAGCGGAGCGAGCCGGGTGAGGGTCGTTATTCACGGCTTTCGTGTTGAATTGTTGCGCGCGGAGTCTCAGCGGAGCCGGGCACGGGAGCGTATACAGCATTTCCGGTTACTTGTTATACTCGCTTGTCTGCCCGGTTGAGCTTTGAAGCGGGAGAGGTGTCCGAGTGGCTTAAGGAGCACGCTTGGAAAGCGTGTGTTGGGGAAACTCAACCGTGGGTTCGAATCCCACCCTCTCCGCCATTTCCAAAAGGTCCGAATTCCCTGGCGTTCACGAGTGCGTCAGGTTCATGGCGGATCGCACCTCAGTCATAGTTTCCTGTGCCACGGTGCGCGCCCTCGCGGTCCCTTCTTCGAGAATGTCCCAAACCTGCTCTGGGTTCTGTTCGAAGCATTTGCGCCTTTCCCGAATCGGGTCGAGAGCCTTATTCAGCGCTTCCGCCATCAGCTTTTTGCAGTCTACGCATCCGATCTCAGCGGTGCGGCACCCGTGGTTGACGAATTCAATCACGTCCGGCGCAGAAAAAATCTTGTGAAAGTCAAAGACCGGGCAAACATCGGGGTTTCCCGGATCGCTCCGGCGCTTGCGCGCCGGGTCCGTCATCATGCCGGCGACTTTCTGCGACACCACTTCCGGCGGATCGGAAAGGAAGATGGCATTGCCGTAGCTTTTGGACATCTTGCGGCCATCGGTGCCGGGAAGCCGCGGCGATGGCGTCATCAGAACCTGCGGCTCAGGGAAAACTTGCCCGTAAAGATGATTGAACCGCCGCGCGATTTCGCGTGTAAGCTCGACGTGCGGCGCCTGGTCTTCGCCGACCGGAACCCCGTAGGGCTTGTAGATCAGGATATCCGCCGCCTGCAGCACGGGATACCCCAGAAAGCCGTAGGTGTGCAGGTCGCGGCCTTGCAAGTTTTCGAGCTGCTCCTTATAGGTGGGCACGCGCTCCAGCCAGCTTAGCGGCGTAATCATTGAGAAAAGCAAGTGCAATTCGGCGTGCTCCGGCAACCGTGACTGCACGAAAAAGGTCGCCTTCTTCGGATCAAGGCCCGCCGCCAGCCAGTCTGTTACCATCTCCTGAATGTTCTCCTGGAGCGCGCGTACGTCCGCATAATCCGTCGTCAGCATGTGCCAGTCGGCAACGAAGTGGTAGCATTCGTATTCGTCCTGAAGCTTGATCCAGTTTTCGAGAGCGCCCACAAAGTTTCCCACGTGCAAGCGCCCGGTAGGACGCATGCCGCTCAGGATTCGAGGGCGAGGAGTCATTTTATCCGGCATAGGTTCTCTTTTTGATTGAGGAATTTCGGGCTCTGGCGATATTCGACGACTGGCCTGGCAGCCTCATCACCTGCAACCTCCGGTAGAATAGCATAGCTTCGAGACGGTACCGCGGTCCGGCTTGCATTCTGAGCTTGATTTACCGGCGGGAGGCTTTGCTATCATAGGTCAGTTGTATGCTTCTCACCGCCCCGGCTTCGCGGCCTTAAGGACCCCGCCGAGATGGATTGTTACGAGGAGAGGGGGAAATCAAGGATGTACGAGCGAAGACAACACGGATGGAAGAAATGGGCGCTGGTTTGCTGCGCGGCGGCCGCTGCAGCCTTCTTGTATTTTGCTCCGGCCGGGCTCCGCGCCGCGCCCGGCGATGACCCCTCGGTTACGGACGTGACCGTCCATGTGACCGAAGCCGGGACCGGCAAGCCCATTTTTCAAGCCCGCCTCACCCTGCGGTTTCGCGATCCGGATAGCCACTTTGGGAAAGTCATTTCTTACAGCGCTAAAACCAACATGCACGGGCAGTACAAATTCAGCTTTATCCCGATGGAGATGGTGGTGCTTGACGTCACCGCCCCGAAACATCAGACCTTCGGGAAAAAGTTTCAGATTACCAAAGAGCATCAGGTCCTTGAGGTCAAGCTCAAGAAGCCTCAGCCGCTGCGCTGAGAGACGACAGGCTGCTAAACCTCCGTTCAGCGACCCACCCTCTGGCTTGTTATGCTGAGGATCGCCCAGGCAAGTTTGGAGATCGAAATTGGGGAGGCGCGGAAGCTCTTTGAGGAGTATGCCGCTTCGCTCGATTTCAGCCTCTGTTTTCAAGGTTTTACCGAAGAGCTTGCCGGCCTGCCGGGGGGTTATGCGCCGCCGGCGGGGCGGCTATTCCTGGCTTGGCTGGATGGCCGGGCCGTAGGATGCGTCGCGTTCAGAAAGTTCAATAGCGACACCGCCGAGCTAAAACGTCTCTACGTCAGGCCCGAGGGCCGCGGGGGAGGCCTCTGGGCCAGAAACTTGTTCTGACAGCCATCGCCGAGGCCCGTGAGGCGGGCTACAGGAAAATCCGTCTGGATACGCTGCCCTCGATGGAACGGGCCATCGTGCTCTATCAGTCTCTGGGCTTTGAGCCAATAACGTCCGATCATCCCAACCCACACCCCGGCGCCCTTTTCATGGAATTAATCCTCAAGCCGTGACCGCCCCGCGTCGAATCACCTCCTACTGGATTCTGCGTGGCCCTCGCCGGGCATCGCTGCGTAAAATTGGGAACTGACCACGGTTTTCAAAATTTGCTGCGTGGAGGGCGGCTCCGCCGCTTGCTGTGCGGAAAGCCTCTGGCTTTCCGGGCCAATGCGCACTTTTCTACGTTCGGGCTGGGCGCGAAGGCTCAGCCTTCGCGCCCAGCCCGAACAGGTTTGTTTTAGTTGCGAGCTTCCGGAAGGGCCAAACCCTTCCGCACAACAAGCGGCAGGGCCGCGGATCTCCTCCAGAAGGCTGCAACATAATTTGGACAACCTGGGAACTGACCCCCGACTCCAAAAACCTGTTGCATTCTTCAACTTACGATGGTAGGCTACATATGTAGCGTAGCCCATAAGCCCGCCCCCTCGCGTTATCTTCCGTTCGTCGAATCCCCCTCCATTCACCCTGATAAGGAGCGCCCGTCTATGAATCGTATTGCATCGACTGTCGAAAAAATCCAGAGCCATTATCCAATCGTGATTATCGGCTCGGGGTACGGCGGCGCCATTGCCGCATCGCGCCTGGCTCGCGCCGGGCAGAAAGTCTGCGTGCTCGAACGGGGCAGGGAAATTCTGCCCGGCGAATATCCTGACACCCCGGCGGAGGCTCTGCGCGAGATGCAGGTGGATACGCCCGAGGCGATGTTGGGCTCCCGCGCCGGGCTCTATGATTTCAGCGTGAACCCGGACCTGAGCGTTCTCCGGGGCTGCGGGCTGGGCGGCACCTCGTTGATCAACGCCAACGTTTCGCTGCGCCCAGAACCGCGAGTGTTCCAAGACCCGCGCTGGCCGCTCGCGATTCGGCAGAGCGCAGCCGCGCAGCTTGAGCCTTATTACCGGCGCGCCGAGGAGATGCTGAAGCCCGCTGCGTATCCGGAAGATTTGCCGAGGCTTCCCAAGCTTGAGGCGCTGGAAAAGGCGGCGGCGGGCGCCGGGGCGGCGTTTACGCGCGCTCCCATCAACGTCACGTTCCAGGACAGGAAGAGCCCCGCGGGTGTTGAGCAATCCGCCTGCACGCTTTGCGGCGACTGTGTGACCGGCTGCAATACCGGAGCAAAAAACACGCTGCTCATGAACTACCTTCCCGATGCGAAGAACCACGGCGCTGAGATCTTTACGCAAGTCTCCGTGCGCTACCTCGAGCGCGCGAACAGCCAATGGCGGATTCATTACCAAATTGTGAATTCCGGGCGCGAGTTGTTCAGCGCACCCACGCTCGAAATGACGGCGGAGATCGTCATCCTTTCCGCGGGCTGCCTCGGTTCGGCGGAAATCCTGCTCCGTTCCAAAGCGCGCGGCCTGGCTCTCTCCGATTGCGTGGGCTCGAACCTGACCGCCAATGGCGACGTGCAGTCGTTCGCGTACAACAACGAAGAAGCGGTGAATGGCGTCGGCGCGGGCTCGCACCCGGTGCAGGAAATCGGTCCGGTTGGCCCCTGCATCACCGGCATCATTGATGCCCGCTATCAACGGGAACTCCATGATGGGCTGCTCGTCGAAGAGGGCTCCGTTCCGGGGGCAATCTCCACCTTGCTTCCGGAGGCGCTCGCCGCGTTGGCGGGTGTGGAGGGCAGCGATGGCCACGGGCTCACGGCGATGCTGAAAGCCAAAGAGCGGGAAGTGGAGAGCCTGGCGCTCGGCCCCTATCACGGCGCCACGCACAACACGCTGACTTATCTCGTGATGGCGCACGATGATGGGCAGGGCCGTATGAGGCTTGAGGACGACCGTTTGCGAATTGAGTGGCCGGGGTTAAGCCAGCAGCCCGTGTTTCAGAAAATCAGCCAACTGCTTGACCGCTCCACGCAGCCGCTCGGCGGCGAGCACCTGCGAAAGTCTCTCGCGGAGATGCTTCTGAAGTCTCCGCTCATCACCGTCCATCCACTCGGCGGCTGCGTGATGGCCGAGGATGCCGCCCAGGGCGCGGTGAACCAGAAAGGGCAGGCGTTCAGCGGCCCGGAAGGAGATGCGGTTTACGAAAGCCTTTATGTGATGGACGGCTCGGTCATTCCGTGCCCGCTGGGCGTGAATCCGCTGTTCACTATTTCCGCCCTGGCCGAGCGCTCGACGGCCCTGCTCGCGGCAGAGCACGAGTGGAACATTGATTATCGCTTGCCGTCTTCGCCCGCAGCGGAACCCGCGGGGCGCACGGGATTGAGCCTGCAGTTTACAGAAACGATGCGCGGATATTTCTCGTCAAAGGTTCAGGACGGTTACGAGCGCGGCGCTGAGCAGGGCCGCCAAGACAATTCGAAATTCGAGTTCACGTTAACGATTGGAACGGAAGACCTGGACCGCGCCCTCTCCGACGCTTCTCATTCGTTCAACATCATTGGCACGGTCGAGGCAGCAGGGCTTTCCGCGCAGCCGCTTACCGTCACGGGTGGAGAATTCCGCCTTTTCACGCAAGATCAGGACAATGTTGATACGCGGCAGATGCAATATCGCATGAAAATGACTTCCGAAGAGGGCCGCACTTTTTACTTTGAAGGTTTCAAGGTCATTCACGAAGGGCTGGTCAACGAGCTTTGGCCTGAGACTACGACTTTGTACATCACGATTTATGACGGCGAGAGTGCGGCCAGTCCAGTTTTGGGCAAGGGGATTCTGAGGATTGCGCCTGAAGACTTTCTCCGCCAGATGACAACGTTCCAGGTGTCCGGCGCGGGCAGCGACCAGCAGCGGCTCGACGCGATGGCGCGCTTTGGCCGTTTTTTCGCGGGCGTGCTCTGGGATACTTACGGCGGCATTGTCGCGCCTCCGCATTATCTGCGGGCCGATGCGCCACCCCGGAAAAAGCGTCCGCTGCGCGCGCCCGCCCCGGAGACTCACTTCTTCAACACTGCGGACGGTATCAAGCTGCGCTTCCTGCGATATCGCGGCGGCAACAAAGGTCCCGTGATCTTGTCTCACGGCATCGGTGTTTCCAGCCTGATCTTCCGCACGGATACCGTGAAAACCAATCTGGTGGAATTTCTCGTCGCCCACGGGTTCGACGTGTGGGCGCTGGATTATCGCGGCAGCATCGAACTGCCCTGCCACAAGCGCCAGTTTACGGCGGATGACGTAGCCGCCTTCGATTACCCGGCGGCGGTCACGACCGTCCTTGAATTGACCGGCGCTGCCAGCGTGCAGGCGGTGGTGCACTGCTTCGGCTCGGTCAGTTTCTTTATGGCGATGCTCAAGGGGTTGAAAGGTGTGCGTTCTGCCGTGTCCTCCCAGGTGGCGGCTCACATGGTCACGGCGCCGATCACCGAAGCCAAGTGTGGGCTCCACGTTCCGGAATTCCTGAATCTGCTGGGGGTTAAATCGCTTGACGCTTACGTGAATGATCAGACGGCATGGGAAGGCAAGCTTTACGAAGCCGGGATGCGCTTTTACCCGACTCCTTCCGACCAGCTCTGCACAAACCCGGTGTGCCACCGGATTACCTTCATGTATTCTCAGGTGTTTGAGCATCAGGAATTGAACGCCACCACTCACGAGGCGCTGCACGAACTATTCGCGGCCGCCAACATCAGCGCTTTTGCGCACCTGGCGCGGCTGGTTCGCGCAGGGCATCTGGTGACGGCCAAAGGTGAGGATACGTATCTTCCCCACATCGAACGGCTCAATATTCCCATCGCCTTCATCCACGGAGCTGAAAACCGCTGCTTCCTTCCCCGAAGCACCGAACTCACGTACAACCTTCTCCGGGCAAAAAACGGAAAGAATCTTTACACCCGCCATGTGATCCCCCACCACGGCCACGCGGATTCCATTCTCGGCAAGAACGCGGCGATTGACGTTTATCCGCACATCGTCCGGCATCTGGAAGCAACCAACGACTGATCCACCGGCCCGTCATTCCGCGGAGTCGTCACGGTTGTAGTAAGACCTTTCACGCCTGTCATCCTGAGCGGCAGCGAAGGATCACGGCATTTGCTTTTTTTGAAATGCCGGGATTCTTCCGCTTCGCTTCGCTCAGCGTCAGAATGACAAGTTTGCAGGGGCTGCGCCAAAATAGCGTCACTTTCTGACACCCGCAAAGCATGAAAAAAGCCCTCACCCGCCCTCGTTCCTCGGGCGCCCTCTCCCGGAGGGAGAGGGCTGAGTTTCGATTTTTTCTGTCCTCTCCCTCGAAAACCCACCCGCTCCCAACCCCTCCTCAGCCGAGCCGGGGAGAGCCCAAAAATAAAAACCCCCGGGGACCGCATCAATGCAGGTCACCGGGGGTTCCGGATGCTGATGGGATTGGCTACCTCGCTACAACCACGAGAACCGGCGCACGCAGCGCCTACTGCCTCTCTGCGCTAAAGAGAGGATCCCACAAGCCAGCGCTAGCGAGCGCCTAAGCCTCAGCACCCTCGCTAAGTTTACAGTCCGTTGGCATGGATCACCTCCTTTCTAGCGATGAGCCGATCATAAAATTCGTGATCGGCCAAGTCAAGAAAAAAAGAGGTAAGAATTCGCGCCGCCGGGAGGCGTTCGCCCCGGGCGGCTTTGCTCGCCAGGAAAGGGACGGGCGCTCGACCGGTAGCTTGATATAATAGGAGCAAACCGATGCTCTTCCTGCCTCGCCTTCGAACGTTCGCGACGCTTCCGCTTCTGGGAAGTATGCTGTTTGCGGCAGGCCAGTGGGGACATCACAAGGACAATGCCGCCGACCTTTCCGCGCACATCCAGCGCGAAAAGAATCCCGTGAAAAAAGCGAAGTTGGAAATCCGCCTCAGCAAGCTGGACCTGGAGCAGGCGAAAGCGGCCTACCAGCATCACCGCCTGGACGAAGGCAAGAAACTGCTCGGCAAATTCCTCAGTGTGGTCAACGAATCCTGGAGCACGCTCAAGAGCAGCGGCCGCGACGCCGCCAAGAAACCGCAGGGCTTCATGCAACTGGAGATCGCGCTGCGTGAGGACGCCCGCATGTTGCACGACCTTCGGGAGCGCCTCTCGTATTTCGACCGGGGCTCCGTGGACCAGACGATTCACCAGATCAATCAATTGCATTCCGAGGTGCTGGTGGCGCTCTTTCCGAGCGCTTCGCAGCCGTCCCGCAAGCCCCCCAAGAAATCGAAAGTTCAGGCGGACCGCATGGAGGGCGGAAACGCAAACCCATGAAAGCCGCACGCGTTCTCGCAATGGCTGTGGCTGCCCTCATCGCGGTTACTACTCCGGCTCTGGCCCAGAGGCACGCCGCGCTCTCCCAGGCCGAAACCGATAAGCTGCGCGACACGCAGGATCCGGGCGGCCGCATCAAGCTCTATCTCGATCTGATGCAGGTGCGGCTCCAGACCTTCGACGAGTATAGGAACCGGCCGGTGAATCCGGAATACAAAACCGGCAAATTCCTCGCCGAGGTGATGGGACAGTATGTCAAGCTGGACGACGAATTGAAAGATTGGATTCAGTTTCAGTACAATCGCGACGGCGACATGCGCAAGGGCCTTCGCGCGCTGCTTGACGACGGGCCCAAGCAGCTTTCCGAGCTTCAGCATTTTCAACAGACGCCGGACCCTTACACGGCGCGCTACAAGGACCAGTTGGGGAACGCCCTCGCCGATCTCGCAGATACGCTCGACGGCGCCACGCAGGCCATGAGCGGACAGGAAAAAAAGCTGGGCCAGCTCAAGGCGAGAGAAAAGCAGGCCGGCAAGACTTCCAACACGGCGATCAAAGAAGAAAAGAAGCGAATTAAGGAAGAGGAGAAGCTGCGCAAAAAAGAACGTAAGCAACGGCAGGAATCGGGGTCTGACGAAAACTGAATCCGGACTTTCGCAAATGCGGGGATATGCCGGGCGCACCCCTCACCCGGCGTTCGGCCACCCTCTCCCGGAGGGAGAGGGAGCATCGACAATAGCCCTCTCGTATGAATCCTCAACTTTACCTCCCCTTTGAAGCCTCGGATGCTCCGGAAGAGGTTTTCGCCCGCGTGTTTCACCGCCTGTACAAAAGAATGCCGGCTACCGCCTTCAAGGTACGGTATTGCGATTGGGCGCAAGTAAGGAGCACCGTACGGAAGCAGGGCGCGGGAATTGAGGTTGAAATCTCGGACATCCTGCGCGGTCTATCGCCCATGGCGCTCGAAGCCTTGGCTGAAATCCTGCTCTCGCGGCTCTTCGCGCGGCGGCCCTCGCGCGAGGCGCGCGCCTGCTATCTTGCCGGCATCATGTCGCCTGCGATGCGGTTGCGCATCAATGAGGCGCGGCGGACGCGCGGTTTCAAGAGAATCGGCTCCTCCCGCGGCCGCCGCTTCGATCTCGGGGAAATCTTTGACCGCCTCAACCGCGGCTACTTCCAGGGAACCGTCGAGGTGAAGCAGATCGGCTGGAGCCTGGGCCGGTCACGCACCATTCTGGGACATCACGATCCCGCTCACGAAACCATTACCATCAGCCGGTCGCTCGATAAGCCCTCCACGCCCCACGTGCTTGTGGAATTTATCGTCTTTCACGAGATGCTGCACGTGCGCCATCCGGTTGAGCGAAACCATCACCGCCGTCTCATTCACCCCCCGGCGTTCCGGGCAGCGGAAAAGCAGTTCGTCCATTACGAGGAAGCGCAAAAGCTGCTGAAGTCCGGAAAATGGGGAGCGGGATGGGAAGGGCGAGGCGGCGCCGTCGAGCGTGAGGACGGGGCGCTCCGCGGATGAGTCCCATTGCCTCTCGCGTTTCTGCAGCGCGCCAGCCTGCCGATTCCTTGTTCCCCTTTCACGATTCTGTAGTACCATGCCGTACTTGAACGGCGGCGCGGCCGCAACGGGCGAGGGCGCAGCAGGCAGTGACCCGCCTGCGGCCCAAGGAGGATGATGATGAAACCGATAGCCCGGAGGGATTTCCTGCGGCAATCTGCCTGCGCGGCGGCGAGCATTGCGGCGCTGAGCTTTTCGGAAGACGCGCTGGCGCGGCAACCCGCCATCACGTTCCCCACGGCTCCGCGAGACAGGCTTTCCGTAACTTCGTGGCCCTTTCGCGCCGATATTGAAAGCCCCACCAATCGCTATCGCGACTCTAAGAAGCCGGGGCTCGATCTGAAAGATTTCGCGGCGATGGTGGCCGAAAAATTCGGCGTTCACAATATCAATCCCTTGAGCTGGCACTTCAGTTCCACGTCGCCCGCCTATCTGGACGCCTTCCGAAAGGGTATCGAAAAAGCTGGCTCGCACCTTGTGGGCCTGGGGCTTGGGGGCGGCGCGTTCTATGATCCTGACCGCAGCAAGCGTCAGAAGGCAGTGGACAGCGCCAGGAAATGGATTGATATTGCGGTGATTGTGGGTTCTCCGAGCGTGCGGCCGCAAATCGATGAGCCACGCCGGATCGCGCCCAGCGTGGACCACGCGGCGGAAAGCTACGGCAAGCTTGCGGGATACGGCGCGCGCAAAAACATTGTCGTCAATATGGAGAATGATGACCCGGTGACGCAAGACCCATTCTTCATTGCCCGAATCATCGAGAAAGTGGATAACCCTTACCTGCGCAGCCTGCCGGACTTCGGGAATTCGGATGTGAAGGGCGCGGCGTTCAACGAAAAAGCCATGAAGACGATGTTCCGCCACGCCTACAACATGAGCCACGTCAAAGACATGATCCAGGACGATCACGGCAAAGTGTTTAAGGTGAACCTTGAGCAGATTTTCGGTATCGCGAAATCCAGCGGATATCGCGGGTACTTTTCGATGGAATATGACACCGATTTCGGCGATCCGTACGCAGGCACGAAAAGGCTGATTGAGGAGAGCTTGAGGTGCTTGTGAGGGTTGGTAGCCACGGTTGGAGCGTTTCCAACCGTGGGCTTTCCTATTCGCGGACAAGCCCACTACCCCCGCTGACCCTCACCCGGCCTTCGGCCACCCTCTCCCGAAGGGAGAGGGCCGAAATTCTCGCATCGCCTGTGAACGGAGGGAGGGCGCAGGAAGCGGCGCCCCTACAAATAGCGAAAAGGATATCTATGCGCAAAAATGTTCAGTTTGTGTTTATTGCTGTTGTGGCGCTTGCCTTTCTTGGCGCGCTGGCACCGCCTGCTCGCGCGCAGGCGCTCACCGTCACGTCGCCCGATCACAAGCTTTCGGTAAGCTTTGATCTACTGTCTCATTCCAAGCCTTACGCTTCAGGGCAGCGGGCGTATTACCGCGTCGCGTACGAAGGCAAACCCGTCTTGAAAGACTCGCCGCTCGGATTGAAATTTGCCGGCGCGCCGCCTCTGGATCATGATTTCACCATCCGGGGCAGCAAGATAACGGTGCACGATTCCTCGTGGCAGGATCCCATCAATGACAATCGGACGGTGCGCGATCGCTATGATCAGCTCACCGTGCGGCTCGAAGAGCGCCAGGCGCCACGCCGCAAGCTCGGCATTGTCTTCCGTGCTTACGATTCCGGGATCGCTTTTCGTTACGTCCTGCCGAAGCAGCCGGCATTAGAAAAATTCACGCTTGCGGAGGAGGATACCGGATTCTATTTTGCCAAGCCCGCGCCTGCATTTGCCCTCAGCCTGGGCAGCTTTACTTCAGCCTATGAAGGCGAGTTCAATCGCACTTCGCTCGCTAGAATCAAGCCTTCGGACATTGTCAACCTGCCTCTGCTCGTGCACCTGCCGGACGGCCCGTGGGTGGCGCTGACTGAAGCGGATCTGGAAGACTACGCGGGCATGTACGTCGGCGGGGCGGCGGGTATCGCGAACGGTCTTGCCAGTAAGCTCTCGCCCTTGCCGGGGCACGCCGGCGAGGCGGTGATCGCTTCCACGCCGAAGTCCACTCCCTGGCGCGTGTTGATGATCAACGCGCGGCCCGGCGGGCTGATCGAATCGAGTGACCTGATTCTGAATCTGAACCCTCCCTGCGCGCTCAAGGATACGTCCTGGATCGAGCCGGGCAAGACGGCGTGGGATTGGTGGTCGGGTGATTACGCCACGGGGGTGGATTTCAAGCCTGGCATGAACACGCCGACTCTCGAGCACTACATCCAGTTCGCATCGGATCATCATCTGCCCTACATGCTGATTGATGCGGGCTGGGCTCGCCACTCAACGCAGGATAGCGGCTGGGAGAACGCCGACATCACGCACTGGAATTCGAACGTTGATTTGCCCAAAATTCTAGCCTTTGCCAAGCAGCGAAACGTGAGAGTGATCTTGTGGATGCACTGGAAGTCGGTCGAGCGGCAGATAAACGAAGCCTTTCCGTTATTTCAGAAATGGGGCGTCGCGGGCGTCAAGGTGGACTTCATGAACCGGGACGACCAGGAAATGGTAAATTTTTACTACCGGGTCGCCCGCACGGCAGCGAAATATCACCTGGTCGTGGATTTTCATGGCGCGTTCAAGCCCACCGGTATGCGCCGCACTTATCCCAATCAACTTACACGGGAAGGCGTGCTGGGAATGGAATTTAGCAAGGTTAGCACGAAGGCGACACCCTATCATGATGTGATTCTGCCTTTTACGCGCATGCTGGCGGGACCCATGGATTACACTCCGGGGTGCTTCAATAATGCGACCAAAGCGCAGTTCAAGCCGCGGCAGGTGAATCCGATGTGCCAGGGCACGCGCGCCCATCAGCTTGCCATGTACGCCGTGTTCTTCAGCCCGCTGCAAATGCTCTCGGACTATCCGGAGATTTACGACCACAATCCCGGCATGGCGTTTCTCGACCAGGTCCCGACCGTCTGGGACGAGACGCGGGCGGTGAACGGCGACCCGGGCGAATATGTGACGGTGGCCCGCAAGAAAGACGGCGTGTGGTACCTGGGCAGCATGACCAACTGGACGCCTCGCGACCTGAATATTCCGCTGAATTTCCTGGGCTCCGGAACTTACCAGGCGCAGATTTTTGCCGATGGTCCTGACGCCGCCCAGAATGCCAAGAGCCTGACGATCAGCAAGAAATGGGTGAAGAGCAGCGATCATCTTGCGGCGCATCTGGCGCCGGGCGGCGGATTCGCGGTGATCCTGAAGCCCGCGCCCGGCTCGGGCCAGTAGCAAATCGCAGGGTTGGCCCCTCACCCGGCCTTCGGCCACCCTCTCCCGAAGGGCGAGGGCGAAGAGTTGAGATAACGGCACTCTCACTCCGGGAGAGGGGGAACCGGCCTTCGGCTGCCGTGAAAACAGGCTGTAGCGCCGGTGTCCTCACCGGCGATTTCGGCGCTGAGGACAGCGCCGCTACAGCGTGTCCCGGTGATTTCCATGCACAGTGGTGAGCCGGAGGCTCATGGAGTTTGCACGCAGGGTAAAGTTCGCGGTGGGCGAGGGTTCTTCCGACGGCGCGCGACTCGCGGCGCGCCAAGCATCCGATGATTTACTTCACCGAACTTCAAAATTTGCCGTCCTTTGACGCCCGGGGGGATTACCTGGGCCGCCTGGCGGATCTCGCGGTGGACCCCAGCCAGAATTCGATGCGCGTGGCGGCGTACCACGTGAGAACATTGCAGAAGGGAATTCTCTGCATCACCCATGAGCAGATGCAGTCTGTCTCCGTACGCGCGGCGCAAACAAGCGTCCGATTAGAGGAAATCCGCTGCTACAACCCCGATGAAAGCCTGATTTCGGTGAAGAAGGATATTCTTGACCAACAGATTATCGACGTGAACAACCGCAAGGTGGAGCGCGTGAATGACGTGGACTTTGACATCCGGCCCATGGAACGCCACACGGAGCTGCGGATTCTTGCCGTGAACGTGGGCGTCGCGGCGGCGGGCAGGCGGCTGCTGCAAGGGCTGATGGCCAAGCATCGGATTCGTTCCGTGACGAGCCTTCTTCCTTCCCACAGCATCCCCTGGGAATTTGTGAACCTGATTGAGCCGGACCCCGCGCGCCGCTTGAAGCTGCGCATTTCCTATGACCGGCTGGCGAAGCTTCACCCGGCCGATATCGCGGATATCCTCGAGGAATTGAGCCGCGATGAGCAGAAGGCGGTGATTGAATCCCTCGATGATGAAACGGCGGCGCAGGCGATTTCTGAAATTCCTACGCGCATGCAAGCGGTGCTGCTCGAAAGCATCCCGGCGGCCAAGGCGGCGGATATTGTGGAAGAGATGCCGCCGGATGAGGCGGCGGACGTTCTGCAGGAGATGCCGCCGGAGGCTTCCGCCGAGGTGCTGGCCGGCATGGAGACCGATGAAGCGACAGAAGTGCGCGGACTTCTGGGCTTTGAAGAAAATACCGCCGGCGCCATGATGACCACGGAATACATCACGGTGGATGAGTCGGCTACGCTGGCGGCAGCCGTGGAGGCCCTTAAGAACTTTGAAGGACCGCCCGAAGCCATCCATCAAATCCATCTGTTGAAGCAGGACGGCGCGCTGGCGGGTGTCGCGCCCCTCGCGCGGATCCTTCTGGCGGATGCCTCGACGCCGCTGAGAGACCTTTCCACGCCGCCTGTTATTTCGGTAAAAGCCCACGCCGATGAGAAAGAGGTTGTGGACCTGTTTCACAAATACAACCTCGTGGCTTTGCCGGTGGTGGACGATGCCGGACACGTGCTGGGCGTCGTTACGGCGGATGATGTGTTGGAAGTGGTGGTCAAACGGCGATAAGCCGCGCCCAAGCCCTTGCGTCGTGAACGGAGATTCGTGCCACAGTGAAGCGGGAAGGGACCCTTCGGCGGTCTGCCCCTCACCCGGCCTTTGGCCACCCTCTCCCGAGGGAGAGGGCTAGAGAAATAACGACAACCGCCTCTCCCAGAACCCTGAATTTCGCAAAACCAAAATGGCTTTCAATCGCAAACGCCTTCACCGGATGCGCCGGAATCTGCTGATTTTTCTTGCCGTCGTTGGACCCGGCATCATCACCGCCAATGTTGATAACGACGCCGGAGGCATCCTCACCTATTCGCAGGCCGGCGCGGCCTTCGGGTATTCCTTATTGTGGACGCTGATTCCGATTACCGTGGTGCTGATCGTTGTGCAGGAGATGGTGGCCCGCATGGGGGTGGTTTCCGGTAAGGGCCTGGCGGACCTGATTCGCGAGGAGTATGGTTTCCGCGCCACATTCGTGCTGATGGTGTTGCTGCTCGCCGCCGACCTCGGCAACACCATTTCCGAGTTCGCGGGATTGGCTACCGGCATGTCCGTCCTGGGCGCAAGCCGCTATATCGTGGTGCCGCTGGGGGCGCTTCTCGTCTGGTTGCTGGTGGTGAAGGGGACTTACCGGATGGTGGAAAAGGTCTTCCTGATCGCGTGCCTCTTCTACGTCGCTTACCCCATCTCCTGCTTCCTGGCTCGCCCTCAATGGTCCGTTGCCATTCGGCACACGCTAGTTCCTTCCTTCCATTTCAACACTGCGTACATCTACATGACGATTGGGCTAGTCGGCACGACGATCGCTCCCTGGATGCAGTTTTACTTGCAATCCGCGGTAGTTGAAAAGGGAATTGAGGTGAAGAATTACGTGCAGTCGCGCTGGGACGTCATCATCGGGTGTTTTATGACCGATATTGTGGCGTTCTTCATCATCGCCGCTTGCGCCGCCACCCTTTACCTGGGCGGCCAGCGTGACATCCGCGATGCGGGGCAGGCGGCGATGGCACTGCGTCCGCTGGCTGGCCGGGCCGCCGAGGCGCTTTTCGCCTTTGGGCTGTGCAATGCCTCTCTTTTTTCGGCCTGCATTCTTCCCCTGGCGACGGCTTACTATGTCTGCGAAGGATTAGGATTCGAGGCGGGGATTAACAAACGCCCGCGCGAAGCTCCGGTTTTTTATTCGCTTTATACGGGCTTGATCGCCTTCGGCGCATTGGCGGTCATCGTGCTCAGCCAGGAGAAGCAGATCCCGGTTATCCTGCTCTCCCAGGTTATCAATGGCATCCTACTGCCCTTTGTGTTGATCTTTATGCTGCGGCTAGTGAACCGGAAAGACCTGATGGGAGACTATCGCAACTCGCGCCTGTTTAATGCGATCGCCTGGACAAGTTGCGTTGTCATGATTGGATTGACGGCGGTGTGGATCGTCAGCGCCGCCTTGCCCGCTCGCTGGATCGGTTAGAGGAAAACAGACGCTCTCGTGGGGAAACCTGGTACCGGCTCCCCAGGCAGGGAGCCGGTAAATTGAGGCTGAGAAAGGACTCTTCGAGGAGTCCGCCGCCGTTGCTTCGCGCTTACTGCGTTGGCGGCGCAGCAGGCGAAGGCTGAGGCTGTGCCTGAGCTGACTGGGCTTCGGCCCCCGGCATTTGCGGAACAAAGACGGTGACGTCAACGCGGCGGTTCAGCTTCCGCCCTTTGCGGGTGGTGTTGGGATTCACAGCCGCGGCCTCACCGTAACCCAAGCTGTAGATCCGCACCAGCGGAACGTTGCCATCCAGCGTCAGGTAGCGAACCACGGCATTGGCGCGTTGCTCGCTCAGATGGATGTTGAGGCTTTTCGGACCGGTCGAATCGGTGTAGCCCCGAACCTGAATCACATAGTGCTTCAGGGATTTCACCGTCTGCACGATGTTATCAAGGTGCTGTTTGTCCTGCGCGGTCAGTGTGCTCTTGTTGATGGCGAACAAAACGCTCGCCTGCTGAGAGGGCTTATAGTTATCAATATTGCTGACCATTTCCTGGGCCTCGTTGGCCGCGGAAACGCCCTTCTCCGCCGTCTGTTGAGCTGATTGTGCGTGTTGATCCGCCGCCTTGGCGGCCTGACCCGCCTGCTCCGCGGAGTTTTGCGCGTTCGAAATTCCCGCTTCTGCCCTGCGGTCTACGTCTTTGATCTGTTGCCCGTTTTGTGACACCTGCTGGTTTGTCTTGTTGAGACCCACCTGAAGCGGCTGCACACCCTGGTCAACCGACTGGTGAACGTACTTCTTGGTGGCGCAGCCTACCGTGCCCATCACCACCGCCGCGAGCCCTACTGCGGCCAACTTGCTTAATTTCATCGGATTCATATGCTCACTCCTCCTCGCTTTTTTAACGAGCCTCTTCTGTTTTCTTTGATGAGCACTCCGCCTGCCAAACGTCATAATGTTGTAACGCCCATAGAATCAGCAACTAACAGCACGCCCCGCGGTCTCCAAACTAGTTATTTCGGAGTCACATTTGTAAAATTTTCACAGGTTCGTGATGGCCCGGCTGGCCCGTTCGCTCACGCTTCGCGCCGTGCGGCAGTCTAACTTTGTCGGGAACTTTTTAATTTGCTCTATCGTATCGCGTCTTGTAAGGACGAGGCGCACCAGGGGCAAAAAATGACAATGCACCAAAAAAAGAAACGGCGACGGTGGGTGCTTGGCGCCATCGCGGCAGGCGTCTTAGCGGCGGCGGTGATGGCGTTAACGGCGGAGTTAAGGCCCCATGTTGAAATTGATCCCTCCAAGCTGGCGACGGTCGCGCGCGGAGATATCGCGCAATCGGTCGTCGCGACGGGAACCATTGAGCCTCTGGCGAAAGTTGAGGTGAAGTCGAAGGCCAGCGGCATTGTCAAGAATGTACTCGTTGACTATGGGGATCGTGTTCGCAAGGGTCAGGTGCTGGTGGAGTTGGACCGCGAAGAGCTGCGGGCGGAAGTGGCCGAGGCGCGTGCAACTCTTGAAGCCGCCCAAGCCGCGCAACAATCTGCCGTGGCGGTGTACCACAAGAATCAGGTGGACGCCGCCGGGCCGGACATCCCTTTCCTGAAGGCGGCGGTCGACCGCGCCCTGAAGCTCGCTTCAGACGGAATTGTGGCCGAATCCACGCTCGATGACGCGAAAAAGAGCTACCAGCTCGCATTAAACAAGCAGATGTCCGCCCGGCGCAACGTGGCCGTGAGCCTGGCGGATGTCGCCAAATCGAAAGCCCAGGTGGCACAGGCGCAGGCTTCGCTCGAACAGGCGCAACAAAATCTTCTCAACGCCACAATTGTGAGTCCGATGGATGGGATCGTTCTCTCTCGCAACGTGGAAGTGGGCGACGCCGTGAGCTCGATCCTGGTGATGGGATCGCAAGCCACGCTGGTGATGACCCTGGGAGACGTCAGCAGCGTTTACGTGAAAGGGAAAGTGGACCAGGCCGACATAGGCAAAGTTTACGTGGGACAGCCGGCCCAGATCGTGGTGGAATCCTTCAAGAACAAAACCTTTGACGGCAAGGTCACGCGGATTTCGCCGATGGGTGTGGAAAAAGATAACGTCACCACTTTTGAGGTGCGCGTCTCAATCCAAAACCCGCAAGGCAAGCTCAAGGCGAATATGAGCGCCAATGCCCAGATTCTGCTCGATCAAAAGCACAACGTACTGCTCGCGCCTGAGGCGGCGATCCTCTACGACAAGGATAAAAAAACATTCGTGGAGATTCCGGATTCCAAAGCCGCCCGCGGCTGGCAAAAGGTCCCGGTCAAGCTTGGAATTTCGAACGGCATCAAGACGGAAGTGGCTTCCGGGCTGCGCGAGGGCCAGCAAGTGATTTTGCAGTAGGTACAGGCTTCGCCTGCCTCAGCCTTCCCTCCCCGGCTGAGGAGGGGGTGGGGGCCGCCGTTTCGGCCCTCACCCACCGCGAAGTCTATCCTGAGTGCAATCAAAGCGCGGTCCCTTCTTTCGGAGGTGCGAGGGCGGTGCTTAACGAACTCAGCCCTCTCCCTTCGGGAGAGGGTGGCCGAAGGCCGGGTGAGGGATCAAACCGGTGGGTCTACTTCGCCCTATGGCTTTCACAGACCTTCTTCTCGATACGTTCCGCACGCTCTGGTCGCATAAGCTGCGAACGTTTCTTTCCATGTTTGGGATCGCCTGGGGCATGGTTTCCATCATCCTGATGGTGGCGGCGGGTGAGGGTTTGCGGGTGGGACAACAGAAGCAGATGCGGAATTTCGGTAAGGACATCATGATCATTTTTTCCGGGCGCACCAGTATGCAGGCAGGCGGAATGCGGGCGGGCCGGGCGATCAGTTGGTGGGACTCGGACGCCTCGATTGCCGCTCAGGAGGCGCCGGCTTGCGAATACGTCCTGCCCGAGCTTGAAAGCGCCAATACCCCCATCCGCAGCCGTTACAACAACGCTTCACTGCTTGTGGTGGGATCACTGCCGCCCTTTGCTGAAATCCGTTCGGTCGATGTCGAAAAGGGCCGTTTCTACGGCTGGGGTGATCAACATCACGCGCGGCGCGTGGCGTTCCTCGGCAGCGAAGCGAAGAAACAGCTTTTTGCGACACGGCCTGCCCTCCACGAAACCGTCTGGATTCAAAATCTGCCCTATACGGTTGTCGGAATCATGCGCGGCAAAGACCAGAACAACAGCTACGACGGATTCGACGTGAATAAGGTCTATATCCCCTTCGCGGCGATGCGGCGCGATTTTCCGCCGAAGCCTCCCGCGCTGCCCAACACGGTGGGCCATTTGCTGGCGACGCCGCGCTCGGTTAAAGAGGACGACGCCTGCAAATGGCAGTTGCGCCGAGCGCTTGGCAGCATCCATCGGTTTGATCCGCGTGATCGCGAGGCGGCGCACATCTGGGACACCGTGGAAGAGGCGCGAAATTTCCAGGCCGTCGTGGAAGGCATGAAGTATTTTCTGGGCGCGGTGGGCTTGGCCACACTGCTGCTGGGCGGGCTGGGCGTGATGAACGTGATGTTAGTGGCCGTGCGCGAGCGTACGCGCGAAATCGGCGTGCGCAAAGCTGTAGGAGCGACTTCGCGCGGCATCCTCAGCCAGTTCTTTGTTGAATCCATGATCGTGGTTTTCCTGAGCGGCGGAATCGGCATGGGTGTTGCTTACGGGCTGTGCGCTCTGGTGGATCGCATCCCGATGCCTACGTTTTTCGCGGGCTTGCTGCCGTCCTGGCAGGCCTCGCTCCTCGCGTTCGGGTTGCTCGGCGCGATCGCGGTCGCCTCCGCGCTCTATCCCGCGCGCCGCGCCGCAAGCATCGATCCCATTGAGGCTCTGAGATATGAAGCGGGAGGATGAGAAATTCCAACCCGGCGTCTGCGGCGGCAGAAACGAAAGGGAGGACGTCCTTCGCTCCCTGCGCCCTGCCATGCGCTCGTCGAGCGAATTGGAGTACCGTCTGCTGCTGGCTTACGATCTCGGGCTGCTGGATTACCAGGAATACAAGAAAATGGAGGACCTGATTTTGCGGCCCGGCGCTTTGTGACACAGATTCCCGCCACAATGCCGAAGAAGCGGGACTCTTGTCTGCTGTAATAAACAACAAACCGCGGACCTCAAGAACAGAGGTCCGCGCTACATCACTATGGGTTCGCGGCCGCGGCGATGTTAACCGAAATTATCTTGCAAGCTTGGGAAGCGCTGCGCAGGCAGCCGGTGCGCAGTCTGCTCACAACTTTGGGCATTGTCTGGGGCATCGTTGCCGTAACGCTGCTCATGGCCTATGGGGCAAGCTTCCGCGCCATCCTGCTGGGCTCGTTTCAGGCGTTCGGGAAAGATGTCGTGATTGGATGGCCGCAGACCACCAGCCAGCAGGCGGGTGGTGAACGCGCGGGCAAAAAGGTGGTGCTCGAAGAGGCGGACGAGGATCTGATCCGGGCGCAGGCCACGCTGGTAAAGCACGTGTGCCGGGAAACCGTGCGGTTCCTGGCGATTTCTTATGAGGACCGCCTGGTCAACACCGCGATCCGGGGCGTTTGTCCGGTGTATGGAGAAATGCGCAATGAGAATCCGAGCGATGGACGGTGGATTGATCCGGAAGATTCTGCCGGGCGGCGGCGAGTGGTATTCCTGGGTTCCGAGCTTCGCCGGAAACTCTTCAGCGGACGGCCCGCTGTGGGACAAACCGTCAAGATCAACGGCGTCCGATTCACGGTGATTGGCTCGATGAGCCGCAAGATGCAGGACAGCAACTACTTCACGAGCGATGATGATTCCGCATTCATTCCTTATTCCGCGGCAGGCGACATTTGGAACACGCGCGATGCGAGCGTCCTGGTGTTTCAGCCGGTTGCGCCGCAGTTCGAAAAGAAGGCGGAGCAGCAGGTTTTGGCGATCCTGGCCGCCCGCCAGCACTTCTCGCCGACTGACCCGCGGGCCCTCCAGATGTTTGGGATGGCGCAATTCCGGCCGATTATTGACGGCATCACCATTGGCCTCGAACTATTGCTGAGCTTCATTGGCGCGCTGACGCTGAGCATTGGAGGCATCGGCGTCATGAACATCATGCTGGTCTCGGTTGAAGAGCGCATCCGGGAAATAGGATTGCGCCGCGCGCTCGGAGCAAAAACAATCCATATTCTTGGGCAGTTTCTCGCCGAGGCGCTGATGCTGACGGCGCTGGGCGGGGTGATCGGAATGGGGGTTTCGTACGCGATCTCCGCCGCGGTTGGCACGCTGCCACTGCTCGGCCCTCTCTACGAGGATACGTCCGGGCGCGGCGATATCCATTTGACGATTTCATGGCTGATCCTGGCGCTCTCTGCCGGAATCCTGATTTTCGTGGGACTCCTTAGCGGCCTGGCTCCCGCCGTGCGCGCGTCGCGCCTTGATCCGGTTGAGGCGCTGCGGTATGAGTGAGATTCGGTTTTCGAGCGTCTAAATTGTTTGGCCGGGAATCGGATCGAAAGAAGAGAAGTTAAGCAGTGACGGGTGACGAGGAGCAACGAATGGCAGACACGGCACGGTTTGTGCGCCGTGGGCTTATTGGAGGAAGTTGGGGTAGCCACGGTCAGCGCCTTTTCTGACCGTGGGCCTTTGATCGAGAACAACCCACGGTCAATCAAAAACCGATTGACCGTGGCTACC
>DASUKV010000052.1:0-21240 GCA_036278555.1 Terriglobia bacterium | reverse complement strand
CTTCTGGCGGCTGAGCCGTTCCCTGAATGGAAAAACTGCCTTCTGGGGCGCTCTTTTGTTCTCCTTCTGGTGCGGGGAGTGCGTCCAGTTGTTGGCGGCGGACGCTTACACGTACTGGCGGAACATGATCGTTTTCTTAGCACTGATGGGTCTGGTGCTGAATTGGGCGGAGCGTGATCGCGTGCGCCCATCTTTCGCTGATCTCCTGAGCGGCGGCGAAGGATCTCCGCATTTTAGCTTGGGGAAGTCATATGCGACCAGTGAGGGATGGCATGCGCCAGGGCGAATTTCCGAAATATCACACGAGGGGACACAATGAATAAAACACCGATTATGATTCTTGACCAGCAGAGTTGGCGCGGCGGCGGGCAGCGAGTGCTGGGGAATGTCCTCACCAGCCTCGAAGAGGACTTCGAGGCGACGGTGGTTTTTCCTGATCGCGGGCCGTTTCAGAAGGAGCTGCAGGATCGCGGTTACGAGACCCTCATCCATCCTCTGGGATCGTATTCACCCGGCGCAAAACCGGCGCGCGAGAAAGCGGCGTTTACCCTTCGCACGGTCCTCTGCGCCCTGAGGCTCTCGAGAGCGATGATGGCGAGAAAATCCGCGCTGGTCTACGTGAACGGCGCGCGCTGCCTGCCCTTTGGGGTAGCCGCGGCATGGCTCACCGGGAAGCCCGTGCTGTTTCACCTGCACAACGCGCTCTCGCGCCGCAGCGATATCGCTTTAGTCTCCTGGCTGTCGAGATATGTGAGCAAGATTATCGTGTGCTCCAACGCCGCGGCGGACTGCTTACTGCGGAGTTGTCCCAAGCTTCGAAGCAAAATTGTGCTCGTTCGCAACTGCGTGCATCCGGCGCCGGAAAACGCGCAACCTGCGGCGCTTGACGAGGGGCCATCGCATGGCCCCCAATTTACCGTCGGCATCGTGGGCCGTATCACGGAGGACAAAGGCCATCACATCCTATTGCAAGCGGTAACCAGGTTAAGCCCTGAGATCAAGCCACATCTTCGCCTGCTGTTTGTGGGCGGTCCGGGCCCGGAATGTCCGAAAGACGAGGCTTACGTCCAGCGGCTGAAATCTCTCGCCCGGGAACTCGCCTTAGAAGAGCGCATCGTTTGGACCGGACACCAATTGGATTTGGAGCCTTATTACCGGCAGATGGATGCCGTTGCGATTCCATCGACGGCCCGCGAGGGAGGCGGACCTACGATGGTAGCTCTTGAGGCGATGCAGCGGGGACTACCGGTGATTGTTTCCGGCTGCGGGGGTAATGCGGAATGCTTGCGCGATGGTGTAAACGCGCTGGTCGTGCCGCCGGGCGACGACGACGCACTGGCCATCGCCCTTAGAAGAGTGTTTGAAGATTCAGCATTGCGCGAACGCCTGGCGAGTGCCGCACGGCAGACGATTGATCAGCAATTTTCTCCGCTCGTCTTTTCGGCGCGCATCCGCCGCCTTGTCTCCGAAGTGTGCGTCCCGGTGAGAAACCTCGAACCGGCGCGAAAAATTGCCAGGCAGCACGAGCGGTCAAACCAGGAATTGCTACCGTAGCGCGCGCCAGCCTGTAGCGGCGGCGTCTCGCCGCCGGTTTTTGTAGCGACGGCACGATTTTTGTGCCGTCGCTATTTGGCTCAAAAGCCCACGGTCAGAAAAACCGCTGACCGTGGCTACCCTGACCCCACTTTTTGAATTTGGAATTTGTAATTTTAAATTTGGAATTCTGAACTTTAACTTCCGCCTTCTGCTTTCTGCCCTCCGCCTTTGAATTCGGAATATGGAATTTTAACTTCTGCCTTCTGTCTCGTCTTGTTTTTATTAGCCCTCTACCTCCGGGAGAGGGTGGCCGAAGGCCGGGTGAGGGGCGGGCTGTAGCGGCAGCGTCCTCGCCGCCGGCTTCTACTTTTCAAAAGACCGCCGCTCAGAGAGCGGGTAGCCACGGTCAATCGGTTTCCGATTGACCGTGGGTTGTTCTTTATCTGGATCAAAGGCCCACGGTCAGAAAAGGCGCTGACCGTGGCTACCCCAACTTCCTCCAATAAGCCCACGGCGCCCAAACCGTGCCGTGGCTACCATTGCTTCCTGCTTTCCGCCTACTATTCCGGCTCGCCATACAGCGGTGAAACCGAGATGACAGGGTCATAGTCGCGGCCGTATTTGTTCTTATGGTCCGCGAGCAGGTCGCGCGAAGCCTGAATGCGAAACGTTCCGAGATCGTGAGCGCCGCTATCAATGGTCACTTCGCGCGCAAGCTTCTTAAGAGTTGCGGGAAGCGCGCGTTCCGCCCATATTTGGACTCGGTATCGTCCGTCGGGCACTCCGGAGAGAGCGACTTTTCCGGCCTTGTTGGTCACCCCATAGTAGGGCGTTGCCATGGCCACAACCACCGCGCTCATTTGCGGATGGATGTTGCAGAAGATGAATGAAATTCCGGAGCGGTCAAACCTCACGCTTCGGGTGGACCCCGCCTCGTAAAGTCCTAAATCAAAGCGCTTTCCATCGAAAAGAGAAAATACATTGTGGAAAAACGGGTCTTTGTTCGGAAAATCTACCCGAGATCCCACCGGCACCACGAGGAGATGCGGATGAAAGCGCTTATCGTGCTGCACGAGCTGAAAATGGTGGGGAAGCAATTGAAGGGCCGCCGCTGCCTGCTTGATAGCCGGAGCGGAGAGCGGGCTGAGCCACACAACGATATTCGAGGCGCCCATCGGCGCCTTTTTTTTGGACGTCGATGTGTACTGGGCTTGTGCTTCGACGGTTACAGCGCGAAGTGGAGCAGGGAAGCTGCCGGGAAGCGCGAGCGCCCCGAGCAAAGCAAGAAATCCAACCTTGTACGCAAAGAGCCTCCGGGGTTCCTCGCCGCCTGCGGCTGCTCGGAATGACAGGCCGGACAGCTTTTCGAACGGCCGGCTAAAAGAGCACCCCAATCCCCAGATTGATCTGGTTCGCCCGGTATGTCTCCTCGTAGGTCTCCGTGGTCCACAGCCGCCGGTATTCCAGAGAGAGCAGGAGGTTAGAGCGCAAATGATAGATGAAATTGACAAAGCTGCTTTGATTCTTCTCAAGCGAAGCGTTGAAATAACTTTGCGCGTCCTCAAACCTGTGAAGGTCTCCGGCAAATGATTGATCTTCTCCGAACGCGCCGTTAAACTCCAGCCGCTCAGTGGGACGAAACTTCAGTTGGCCCCAGCCTCCGGCGGAGTTCAAACCCAGAACCGACGTTAGGTTGCTGGTTAGAGCACCATTGTATAACACGCTTCTTCCAATGCCACCTCCCAGCCCTCCAATGGCGCGCCCGCGATAGAGTTCGCCCGAAAGGCTGAACCAGCGGCCCAACGGCAGATTCCAGTCGGCGGTTCCCGCCCAGCCATTGATCTTCCTCCCGAATCCCCAATTTTCGGGGGCGTAGTACGCTCCCACGCCCACGGAGGCGGTTTGGCCAAAGGCGGAGGCGCTCCATGCAGCTCTCGCCGCATAGGCCGGTTGCCCGGACCTCTCCCCGGCCTGCGCGGTGCGATCATAGCCGTACATCGGCGGCTCGCCGGTGAGGGAGTCCAAAATTCCGCCTTGCAAGGTAACCTTCGAGTTTTCAGATAAATCGAAGCGGTGCTCAACGCGAATTTGCGGCGCCCAGGCCCACAGATTTCCCGCATACGAGAACGCGGGTTCAGCGAGAGAAGCCAGGGAAGTGGGTGAAAGCGGGGAGAAAAAGAGCGGCTCCTGTCCCGCCGTGAGTGACGTGTTTGCCCAGTCCATGTGGACCGCCGCCGTACGGAGCCGCATCAGTCCGGTGGTCACTCCGTTAAGGTCGTTCGGGAACCCACCGAAGAAGTCCATCTGGATTTCACCCCAGGTCCTGGCTCCGGCCAGCGTGGGGCCGGTCACGTCAAGCCCCACCATCGACTGCCGCACCGTCGCGCCAAAGGTCGCGTTGGAATCCAAAGGACCGGGTTCCTGAGCCACCCGGGGAACGTCCTGATTGTCAACGACGCCCCGATTGCTGAAGACATTAAGGAGGGCCAGTCCTGACAGACGAACGCGATGCTTCGAGGCGCTTTCAACCTTCGTCTGATACTGATCGTTAATCTCACTTTTTAAGAGTTGCTGCTGCTCTTCAACATTCGCTAGCTGGTTCTGAACATCCTTCTTGGCCGATTGGGCCTGTGGGGCCGCTTCGGCAGGCGTGGCGGCAAGGGCCGCTTGCTGGGGTGGGGAGGAGGAAGCCGGCGGCATTTTCGGAGCGGGATCGATCGCCGCCAGCCGTGCTCGCGTTTGCTGAAGCTCCGTGCGGAGCTTCTCCGTTTCGGCCTGCATGCTGTCCATCTGCGCTTCCATGCGCATCATGCCCGCCTGAAGCGCCCGGACCTGGGCCGCCAGATCATCCGCTGTGCCTGGCTTGGCGTCGGCCGGGCGTTCGGATAACGCAGGCGTATTCTGGCCGGCGCACCAAACGGCAGTTCCCAGCAAGAATACGGCGCAGACACTGAGTTGCCGAAGAACGTTCGAGCTTCGCTTATCCATGATTTCCTCCTGGCCTCTGGCCCATTCGACCCCTCAACCGGCCCTCAACCACCCTCTCCCATTGGGAGAGGGGCGTGATTTCCCGGCTTTTCAGCCTTCCTTCTTGGGCGGAACGCCTTTGGGATTAAATTCAACCCGATCCCCATCGAGACTTCAAGCGGATTCTGGGCGGAAACTCGCAGACTTTTGTAATTAGTTTGTAAAGATTTTATTAGTTTCCGCTCCGGGCAAAAAGAATGTTGTACGCTTTGGGAGGTTGAATTTTGGGGTGTCAACCGCTAATCTTTGGCCAGGGAGAATTCCCCTTCTCCAGGAACCCTCCAGAAGCGGGTTACAGGTTATGGAAAAGCTACTGATTATTGAAGATGATCGGGCCATTCACAAAGCTCTGAAGCAGTTGTTCGAATCCGAGGGCTATACGCTGGAACTCACCACGGATGGGGCTGCGGGTCTCGTTGCGTTTCACGCTGCGCCGCCCTCGCTCGTGATTCTCGACCTGAAGCTGCCGCAAATGTCCGGGCGCGAAGTCTGCCGTGAGATTCGCAAAGTGTCGCCGTCGCTGCCGGTGATCATTCTGAGCGCCACGACGGACGAGATTGACAAGGTCGTCCTCCTCGAGCTGGGCGCCGACGATTACGTCACAAAGCCCTTCAGTCCGAAGGAGCTTCTGGCGCGGGTGCGAAGCTCCCTTCGCCGCCAGCACCGGGGCGTGATCGTCGAGCAGTATGGCTTTTCGGATGTCTCCGTCGATTTCGCCAGGATGGAGCTTAAGCGCGCGGGTAATCTGGTTGAAATGACGCCGCAGGAATTCAAGATCGTGAAGTATTTCGCCGAACACCCGGAGCGCGTGATTTCAAGGGACGAGCTCCTGAACGAAGTGTGGGGTTATGACTGTTATCCTTCAACGCGCACGGTGGATAATCACATCCTGAAGCTGCGGCAGAAGCTCGAACCGGACCCGGAGCGCCCTGAACACTTCAGAACGGTCCACGGCGTGGGCTACAAGTTTGTGCCGTAGACCACGATTTTTCGGAAGGCCGCCCGCAGCATGAGAAGAATCCGGCTCAGAACCAAGCTGCTTTTTTCGCTGGTCTTCATTTCCAGCGTGCTCGCCTGCGCGACGGTGTTCATCGTGCGCCTGAAGGTCGAGCACAGAGTACGCGAGAACCTCAACGAAGCCCTCCACAATTCAGTAGCCACCTTCCAAAACTTTCGGCAGCAGCGCGAGGCGATTCTTGGGCGTTCCGTCAGACTGTTGGCGGATTTGCCTGAGCTTCGCGCCTTGATGACCACTCAGGATTCCGCCACCATTCAGGACGGCTCGACCGACCTTTGGAAGCTGGCGGGAAGCCGGCTCTTTGTGCTTGCCGACCGCAGCGGAAAGGTGGTGGCCCTGCACGCCGCCAATCCCGGCTTCTCCGCGGCGGACGCTCAGGAGGCCCTTTCGCGCTCGCTTCAGGCGGGTGAAACTCGCGACTGGTGGTACGGCAACGGCCGCCTCTACGATGTGTTCTTGCAGCCGATCTACTTTGGCCGCCCCTCGGACGGCCTGCTGCTGGGGGTCCTGGGTGTCGGTTATGAGGTGGGGACGGCCGTCGCCAAAGAAGTCAGTCAGGTTGCGTCAAGCCAGGTAGTATTCCGTTACGGAAAGGACCTTGTGGTCACCGCCTTGCCACTCGGCCAGGAGGCGCAGTTAAGATCGCACCTTGACCGGCTGCCGGATCCTTCCGAGGGGGCGGTCGAGATCAAGCTGGGCGGAGAGCGATTCGTCGCCACCTCGGTCCAATTACCTCCCGCCGGAGTTTCCCCCGTCAGCCTTACGGTTCTCAAGTCGTATGACCGCGCCACGCAGTTCCTCCAAGGCCTGAACCGCTGGCTTTTTGGAGTCGGGCTGGCCGCGATCCTGGCCGGCATCGGTCTCGCGTTTCTCATGTCCCACACGGTGACACGCCCGCTCGAAAACCTGGTTTCCGGCCTTCGAGCGTTGGAAAAGGGCGATTTCGAATATCCTCTGCTGCCCACCACGGGGGACGAGGTGGGCGAGCTCACCGCCGCTTTCCACCGCATGCGGGATAGCCTCCGCACAACCCAGAATGAGTTGCTGCACGCAGAACGATTGGCCACCATGGGGCGCATGGCCAGCGCCATCTCTCACGATCTGCGGCATCCCCTGACGGCGATTCTCGCCTACGCCGAGTTCCTTTCCGAAGGCAACCTGCCGGAATCCCAGCGCAAGGATTTTTACGAAGAAATCCGGCAGGCGGTGAATCGCATGTCGGAGCTGATCAGCTCGCTCCTTGAGCTCTCGAAGGCTCGCAAGATCAACCGTCCTGTCCTTTGCAGCATTGAAGAAACGGTTCGGAGCGCGATCCAGGACGTGCAAGCCCGTCACGAGTTCCGTACCATCGGGATCAGCGTATGGCATGAGGGAGAACCCTGCCAGGGTTGGTTTGATCCTATCAAGTTGGAGCGCGTTTTCCATAATCTTCTGCTGAACGCGTGCGAGGCGGTTTCGCACGAGTCCGGGCTGATTGAGGTGCGTATCCGGCGAGCTGCGGACGGCTTTGAGGTTCGCATGGCCGATAACGGCCCGGGAATTCCCGAGCATCTTTTGGGAACAATTTTTCAGCCATTTGTAAGCTACGGTAAAGAGAATGGAACTGGGCTGGGGCTTGCTGTCGTCCACAAGATGATCGAGGACCACGGCGGGGCTATCTTCGTAGAGCACACCGGCAGCACCGGCACGGTCTTCAGGTTGACTTTCCCCTCCGGCGCCCCTCCGGACGTAACCGCTCAGGTTTGATAGAGGGTGCGCGACATCCTTGGCTAGCCCCGTGAGGGGCGATCCGTGAGTAGCCGTAGGTGTAACCTACGGAAACCGGGCCCCAAGGTCGCACCAACCCCGCAGGGGTTGACCGGGGTAGAATCAGCCCACGTCAACCTTCACGGCCATCGCCGATCACATCATCTTTTCCATCTGTACGACCCCTTCGGGGTCGCCGCTATCGGGATGTACCTGTCTCCGTACGTTGCACCTACGGCTACTCACGGTCTTGCCCTCCGGGCAAGGCGCGTGCCCAGAGCATTAGGTTAACGCTTATGCAGCTCTGCCGCTCAGCGTGAAGCGGCGCGGCCTTCCATCCACGCCCGCGCCTCTGCGGATTTGGCCCACTCGCCTGCCACCTGGCGGGTGGTGACATTGAGGCGGTTCCAAACGTTGATCAGGGCGATCCTGATAATCAACGCCGCGAGCGCCGGCTCATCGTAATGGCGAGCGGCTTCGCGCCAGACCTCGTCGGGTACCGGGTCCGCGCGGTCACTGAGACGCGTGACGGCCTCACCGAGCGCCAGCGCGGCGCGTTCGGCATCGGTAAAGTAGGGGGCATCCCGCCAGGCCGCAACCGCGAAGAGGCGCTCGTCTGTTTCACCTGCTTTTTTGAGTAAGCGAGCGTGCATGTCAACGCAAACGCTGCAGCCGTTGATCTGGCTCGCGCGCAGTTCAACAAGACCGCTTGTCGTCAAAGGCACACCGCTCTTTTCCGGAGAGGTCCCAAGCGTCTGCAGGGCCTGCATCGCTTCAGGAACGATCATAACCGGGTTTTTCATTCGTGCTTCCATGATGGTCAAATCTCCTTGTCACAATGATTGGATTTTGTTCGTCACTACCATGACGGATCGCGACGGGAGAATGTGACTATGAAAGAGCAGGAATGGCTTGCCGAACAATTCGAGGAAAATCGCGGCCATCTGCGCGGGGTCGCCTACCGCATGCTCGGTTCGCTGAGTGAGGCCGATGATGCGATTCAGGAAACATGGCTCAGGCTTAGCCGTTCCGACGCGAGCGGCATTGAGAATCTTGAAGGATGGCTGACAACGGTCGTCGCGCGGGTTTGTCTGGACATGCTGCGGTCGCGAGCCTCGCGGCGCGAGGAGACCTTGGACTCACCTGCCTCTGAGCCGGTCGTGAACAGCGCGAGCGGGCGAGACCCTGAGCAGGAAGCGCTCCTGGCCGATTCAGTGGGTATCGCTCTACTTGTGATCCTCGACAGGTTGGCTCCCGCTGAGCGGCTGGCGTTCGTATTGCACGATATCTTCGCCATGCCCTTTGAGGAAATTGCATCCATCGTGGGGCGCTCCCCGGCTGCGGCCAGGCAGCTCGCCAGCCGCGCGCGCCGCCGGGTGCAAGCGCCGGCCGCCGTTTCCGATCTTTCCGGGCAGCGCAGCGTGGTCGAGGCCTTCCTCGCTGCATTGCGGAGCGGTGACTTCGAAGGGCTGCTCGCAGTGCTTGATCCTGACGTCGTGGTCAGAATCGACGAAGCTGCCGCGCGTCCTGGCGGCCCGAGAGAAATCCGAGACGCGCGCAACTGGGCCAAGGGAGCGATTGCGTTTTCACGATATGTGCGATTTGTAGAACCGGCGCTGGTGAACGGCGCGGTGGGACTGATCTGGGCTCCTAAGGGGCGGCTGGCGAGGGCGCTCACCTTCACGATTGCGAACGGGAGGATCCTGCAGGCCAACGTGGTCGCCGACCCAGCGCGCCTCCGCCAGCTTGACTTGGCAACCCTCCAGAACTAGTGCAGAAGCTTTGGAGTGCGGGAGCTTGCTCCCGCTTTCCCGGCCGGAAGCTTCCTTCCGGCCCCTTTGGGGCGCAGCAAGCAGCGCCCCTACAAAGCGGCGGCAAGCCGCCACACTCCAAAAGGGGCGCCGCAGAGGGCGGCCCAAGCCGCGAGTCGCGTCTGTCAACGAGTCTCGACGCCTTACCCGCCCCCCTCTGTTCCCTCCTCCCGCCTGCGCACTTGGAGATTTCGGCATAAAAGATTATGATGCTTTCGAATAGGAGGATCGAATGTCGAATGACGTTTCCCGTCGTAAGTTCCTGAAGGCTTCACTCGGCGCCGCGGCGGCGGCCAGCGCGGTGAATTTCGCTTCTCCCTTTGCGGCGGCAGCTTCGGCCGGCGGCCGCGATCCGCTTCCCATCAAGAAGGGCGTGCTCATCAGTATGCTGCCGCCCAAGCTCAGCTATCTGGACCGCTTCAAGATGGCGCGGGACGTGGGCTTCGAAACGATTCAGTGCCAGTCGATCGAGAAGCGTCGAACCGCCGAAGAGATCAAGGAGGCCTCGGAGAAGGCCGGCTTGCCCATTGATTCGGTCGAAAACATGTACCATTGGAAGTATCCGCTTTCTTCCGATAATCCGGCGGTGGTCGAGCGAAGTCTGCGGGGCATGCGCACCTCACTTGATAATGCGAAGCTCTGGGGCGCGCATTGCGTGCTGCTGGTTCCCGCGGTGGTGAACGCTAAGACGAGCTACCAGGAAGCCTGGACGCGCTCGCAGCAACAGGTCCGCAAGTTGATCCCGGAGGCTCAGGACGCGAAGGTGGTGATCGCGCTCGAAGAAGTATGGAACAAGTTCCTGCTGAGCCCGCTCGAATTCGCGCGCTACGTGGATGAGTTCAAGAGCCCGTGGGTGAGAGTTTGGTTTGACGTCGGGAACGTGGTTCTCTACGGCTATCCGCAGGATTGGATCCGCACCCTGGGTTCCCGCATCGTGGATTTGCACGTGAAAGGCTTCAAGCATAAGGGGAATTGCTACGAGTGGGTGAACATTGGCGACGGCGATATCAATTGGCCGGAAGTGCGCAAGGCTCTGGCCGAGATCCACTACAAGGGCTCTGCCGTTACCGAACTCAAGGGCGGCGATAAGGCTTATCTCAAAGACGTCAGCGACCGGGTGAGCAAGTATGTCCTTGGCGCCTGACGAAGCGCATGAGGGCTCGTTGACGAACGTCCGACAGGCATTTCGTGAACACGAGATCCTTCTGACCGGAGCGAATGGATTCCTGGGAAAGGTGATCCTGGGACTTCTCCTCGACCGCTTCCCGGATTTCAAGCATCTCCACATCCTGTTGCGCCCGCGGGCGGAGCTTTCCGCCCCAGAACGATTTTTTGAAGAAACGCTTCGCTCTCCGGCGCTTTCGGAAATCGTCCAGCGGCGGGGTGAGAGCTTCTTAAAGACGAAGATCAGCGTCTGGCCGGGCGATATCGCCCAGCCCGGCTGCGGCCTCGCCGCAGAAAATGACCTCGCCGGGCGCGTGAGCCTCATCATCAACTGCGCGGGCCGGGTGGATTTTTTCCCGCCCTTGGACGATTCCTTCAGCGCGAACGTCGACGGCGTTGAAAATGTGATTACCCTTTCCCGAAACCTTGGCGCGAAGCTGCTGCACGTTTCCACCTGCTTTGTTTGTGGCGAAGCCGACGGGCTGATCGAAGAATCCGAGCCGGTTCTGGGCTATTATCCCCATCGCCGCGGCCGCGAGGACAAGCATTTCGACGCGCGCGAAGAGTTGCGGCAGGCGCGCGAAATCATCGCACAGATTTATGAATCCGACGGCGGCGACAGGTCCCGGCGCTCGCGCGAGCTCGCGCAGCGTCTGGTTGCGTTGGGGAAGCAGCGGGCGGCGAGTTGGGGTTGGGTTAACACTTACACCTATTCGAAGAGCCTGGGAGAGCAGCTTATTGCCTCGTCTCCGGGGCTGGACTATGCCATTGTGCGTCCGGCGATCGTCGAGAGCGCCTGGCGATTTCCGTTTCCTGGCTGGATCGAGGGCGGCCGGACGGCAGCTCCGCTGGTGTTGATGGCGCTGGGCGGGCTGAGGGACTGGCCGGTGAGGGAGGATGCCCCTCTCGAAGTGATTCCGGTTGATATGGTGGCTTCGGCGATTCTCGTTGTAGGAGCGCTCTTGCTCGAAGCCCGTCATGAGCCCGTCTACCAACTGGGCTCCGCGGACGTAAACCCTATCGAATTAGGCTCTATCGTAAAGCTGCTTGACGCTGAAGCCCGGAATCGCAGTAATGGCGGCGGTGCGCGCGAGCGCTCCATGCTGGATTGGTTTGCGGGCACCCGGCGTGGCGCGAAAGTCCGGTTCACATCGGAAACTGCGGCGCAGGAACGCCGCCGGGAGCAGCAAAGGGATATCGCACGCGCTCAACGCTGGCTCGCCGGGGCCGGCGCCTTTCTCGAAAAGACGAAAATACCGGGAAAGGGGTGGCTTGAAACGTGCGGCACAGAGCTCAGGAAGCTCGACTTGCAGGCGAAATTCCGCGAGCAGACTCTTGGGCAATACCTTCCCTTTGTGCTTGAGAACCGGTACATTTTTGAGTGCGAGAACATTCGCGGCGCGTATTCTGTGGTCTCCGAAGCCGGCCGGGACCTGTTGCCCTGGCGCCCGGAGGAAATCGACTGGCGCACGTACTGGCTGGAAAACCAGATCGGCGGTATTGAAAAATGGGTGCAGCCGGAAGCTGTGCGGGACTGGACCTTTAAGATGTAATGTTGCATTTTGAATTATCCTAGCCTTCGGCACCACTTTTGATCACATTGAATTGACTCAGCTTTGCTTTGTAGTATCAGGGCATGGCTTTCTCGCACGCGCAAAACATGATAAGAAGCCCTCACCCGCCCTCGTTCCTCGGGCACCCTCTCCCAGAGGGAGAGGGCTGAGTTACGATTTTTTCTGCCCTCTCCCTCCGGGAGAGGGGGGACCGCGAAGCGGTGGGTGAGGGTTTTAACCGCATGGCAGAACCCGTGGGACAAAAACTAAGCAACGAACATATGCGACACAACCCTAAAGCATGCCGGTAATTGCCAAACAAGTTGAAGCAGCTTCCGTGGAAGGGCAAATCCTCGAAGTCGTCCGGGAGCTTCTGCTTGAACTCGGTTCTGTCCGTGCAGCCGAGAGCCTGACGATGAATTCCCTCCTCGACCGCGATCTGGGCCTGGGGAGCCTCGAGCGAGTGGAGTTGCTGGTGCGGCTGGAGGCGCGATTCAAGACCCGTCTCCCGGAAGAGGCCGCGCAGGAAGCCGAGTCCCCGGGGGACTGGGCGCGAACCATTTTTGACGGCGCCAAAAGTTCGGGAGCCGCGGGGGGTGGCGGACGATACCCGATTGCGCAGCCCGCCCGTGATGCTCCCGAGGCGCCGGCTTCAGCCACCGCCTGGCCTGACGTCTTGAAACGCCATGCGCAGATTGAGCCGGACCGTGTGCAAGTCCACCTGCTCGAAGAAGATTCGGGCCGGGACATCTCTTACGGGCAACTGCTTGAGACCGCCTCCCGCGTGGCCGCCGGCTTACGGGATGCCGGCCTCCGCCGCGACGAAACCGTCGCCATCATGCTGCCCACTTGCGCGGATTTCTTTTACGCCTTCTTCGGCGTGATGCTTGCGGGCGGCGTTGCCGTGCCGATCTATCCTCCGGCGAGGGCGGACAAAATTGAAGAGTACGTCCGGCGCCAGGTCCTGATCCTGAAGAACGCGGAAGTGCGCTTTCTCATCAGCTTTGACCGCGTCCGCGCCGTCTCGCAGCTTATGCGGCTGAGCATTCCCAGTCTGGTGGAAGTCACAAGCGTCGAGGCGCTCGGCCGGTCCGGGGCGAAGCTGCCGGCGCAAGGCGTCTCACCTTCCGAAATCGCCTTCATTCAGTACACCTCAGGCAGCACGGGCGATCCGAAGGGCGTGGTCCTGACACACGCGAACGTCCTCGCCAACGTGCGCGGCATCGGTTGGAGCGTCGGCTTCCGCCCCGATGACTACGTGGTAAGCTGGCTGCCGCTTTATCACGACATGGGCCTGATCGGCGCGTGGCTCTTCAGCGTTTACCACGGCGCTCCCATCACGCTGCTGTCGCCCCTTGCGTTCCTCAGCCGCCCGGTGCGGTGGCTCTGGGCCATGCACGATTCGCGCGGCTCGCTGTGCCCGGCGCCGAATTTTTCCTACGAGCTGTGCGCGCGAAAAATCCCGGATGAAGCCCTCGAAGGCCTTGATCTGAGCCGCTGGCGCGTGGCCATCAATGCCGGGGAAGCTGTCCTGCCCGACACGCTCGCCCGTTTTGCCGATCGTTTTAAGCCGTACGGCTTTAGCGCTCGAAGCTTTGTGCCGTGTTACGGCCTCGCGGAATCGTCCGTCGCGCTCACGTTTACGCCGATGGACCGCTTGCCGGTGATTGACACCATTCGCCGCGAGTCGTTTGAAGCAGAGGGCCAGGCGGTTCCGGCCGAAGCTGGGGAGCCGGGTGTGTTGCGGTTTGTGGCCAATGGCCGCCCAATGCCCGAACACGAAGTCAAGCTGCTGGACGACGAGGGTAGGGAAGTGGGCGAGCGGAGGCAGGGCCGGGTGTTCTTCCGCGGCCTCTCGCGCACGGCGGGATACTACCGCAATCCCAAGGCAACGTCCGCCGTCATCACCGGCGATGGATGGATGGATTCCGGCGACCTGGGCTATTGGGCGAACGGCGAACTTTATGTGACCGGCCGCTTGAAGGACTGCATTATAAAATCGGGACGCAACATCATCCCGCAGGAGGTTGAAGCCGCCGCCGCCGAAGTTCCCGGTGTGCGCAAGGGGTGCGTTGCGGCCTTCGGGGCGCTCGATCCGCAAACGGGAACTGAACGGCTGGTCGTAGTGGCGGAAACCCGGGCCAGCGCGGCGGCCGAGCTCCGGCGAATCGAACAGGCCGTTGTGAGGAGCGTCGGCGCGGTGCTCGGAATTCCACCGGACCAAGTGGAGTTGGTGACGCCGCAAAGCATTCCCAAAACCAGCAGCGGCAAGATTCGCCGCAACGCAACACGCGCGCTTTACCTGGAAGGGCGGCTTTCCGGGCGCACGCGGCCTCCGTGGATGCAGATGGCGCGCCTGGGCTGGGAGAATCTGGGGAACTGGCTGCGGCTCTGCCGCATGAGCGCAACAGCCTGGCTTCACCGGGTTGGACGGTCTTCTACCTTCAGCGCGGTGGCTTACCTCGGCGGTTTGGCGGTTCGCATCACACCGGGCCAAAAGCTCCCTGCCGCCGTCGCGGGCGCCACATCACGCCTGATTTTGCGTCTGGGCCGCCACCCGGTTCGGCTGATCAAGACCGCAGATTTCCCCGGCGGCGTGCCGGCCGTCTTCGTTGCCAACCGCGCCAGTCACCTGGACCCATTGGTGGCAGCGGCCCATCTGCGCTCGGCATTCCGCTTTGCCGATCGTGCTGTGCTGAAGGAGATTCCATCGGCGGCTGCGTTTTTACTCCGGCCATTCCTGGTTCCGGCGCTGCGCCATGAATCTTTTCCGCCAGGAGGAACCCTGCGGCAGCGCATCGAAAAATGTCTGGCGGCGGGCTGTCCGGTGCTGGTGTTTCCTGACAGCCCGGCAGGCGCCTCGCCAGCCCGCTCGTCTTTTCGCCTGGACGCTTTCTACGCAGCCAGCGCGGTCTCCGGTCTGATTTACCCGGCCCTGTTTCAGGGTACCGAAGGGGTAACGTGGCCGGATAGAAAGTCCGAAGCGAAAGCTCGCAGTTCAGAGATCGGTATCGAAAGCTCGGACGCCGCGGAGAACGGCGGCGACCCGGGTGCGAAGATCACAGTCGGTGAGCCGATCCGGCCGGAAGTGGCCGGCAACCATGATATGATTTTGCTCCGGCAGCATGTTCGAGAAGCGCTGGCAAACCTCGCGCGCTGACGAGGGGTTCTTGCCCTACGCGCGGTTTTCGGCATTCCAAGTCCGTAATTTCTTGTGTTTTTGGCAAACATTTTGGAGGTATGTCATGCTGAGCGAAGCGAAGCATCTCTGCATTTGCAATCAGTCGCTGCGGCGACCTCACTCAGAATGACATTTTCCTGATTGCGGCTTGGCTGCGCTTAGCCACCCTTTATCATCTGCCATGATTATCCGGCTCATCATCTGCTTCTTCATCGGCTCTATTCCCTTCGCGATGATCGCCATGGCGGGTTCGGGGCTTGACATTCGCAAAGTCGGCTCGGGCAATCCGGGTTTTAACAACGTGTTGCGGGTGAGCAAGACCCGGGCCATTATCGCCTTGGCCGGAGATATGGGGAAGGGAATTGTCGCGATTCTCCTGGTCTATCATGCCGGGGACGCCGCCTGGAAAGGGTGGGCGTTCGGGTTCGCGGCGATCCTGGGGCATTGTTATTCGCCCTTCCTCAAATTCAAGGGCGGCAAAGGTATCGCCACGTCTGCCGGCGTAATGCTGGTTCTTTATCCATTTTTTGCAGTGATCTCTCTGATCTATTTCGTTTTGGCGCGCGTGTTTGGCAGCAAAGTGATGCGGTGGAAGGAGGCAGGCGCGATGGCGTCACTTTCTTCCTGGGTGCTGTTTGTGCTGCTGATGCTGCTCTTCCGGGGGAACACCGATACGCTCTGCGCGGCCGGGGTAGCGGCTTTTCTTTTCTGGCGGCATAAAAAGAATCTGCGGCATCCGTTCGCGCACCGCGTCCAATATCCGGTGCGAAGCTGATGTCTGTTTGATCCCTCACCCGGCCTTTGTAGCACGAATCTGTGTCGCGAAGTACGAGGCAGTCATTGCGATGGCCGAACCTTCCCCAATCGCTTTCTATGATTTCGATGGCACGCTGGTGTCCAGCAACATCGTGACCCGCTATGCATTCTTCGTGCGCCGTCTGCCATCGCGAGCCAGGTCGCTCTGGAAGTTTTCAAGGCTCCTCGCGAGCGTCCCCACTTATCTCGCGCTCAATCGGTATTCGCGGCGCCTTTTTAACGAAGTCTTCTTTCGGGAGTACCGCGGGATGCGTGAAGAGTGGATGCGGCAGCAGGCCGGCCCTCTCTTCAATGAAGTCATCCTTCCGTCCATCTACCCCGGAGCCCGCGAGTTGGTGGAGGCGGACCGCCGACAGGGTTATCGGACGGTCTTGGTGACTGGAGAATTGGGTTTGGTTCTGGGCCCGGTGATGGGCTATTTTGGTTTTGATGATCTCATCGCGAACTCGCTGGTTCTGAGGAAGGATGGAACCGCAACCGGTGAAGTCTCACCGCCCCTGATCGCGGAGGAGGTCAAGGTGAACGCGATGGTCCGGATTTGCCGCGAGCGCGGCGCGAATCTTCGGTGCGCCAAGGCTTATTCCGACAGCTTTTCAGACGTCCCCATGCTCGAAGCCGTGGGGACCCCGGCGGCGGTCAATCCCGATAGCCGCTTGAAAAAGATCGCAAAGGAGCGAGCCTGGCCCGTGCTGGACCTGAGAAATGGCGGTGCGCTCCTCGAAACGGCGGAAGGCAAAAACCATGTCTCCATACCTTGATGCGCCTCACGCTGCGCTGGAGCGGCTTTTAGAAGACGCGGATCCGGCTCCGAACGCTGTGGGACGCAACGCTTTGGTTTCGTCCGAAGGCTGCGTTGTACATCTTGAGCCGGATTCCGCTCCCCGGCTGATGTGGTATGGCGAAGACTTGCTGCGGGTGAAAATGCCCGCAGGCACGCGCGTGGTGTATCCGAAGCCCACCATCCCCGGGCTCCGTGACCGCAACGCCGCGATTCGTTATGCGCTGGCTCATCCCGAGGGGGCGGAGCCGCTCGACGCGATTCTTACGCCGGGCATGAAGGTCACCATCGCGATCGACGATATCTCCCTGCCGCTGCCGCCCATGAAGCGCCCGGACATTCGTGAATCCGTGCTGACGATCCTGCTTGAGATGCTGACGGCGAAAGGTGTCGAGGATGTTCACATCATCGTGGCCACGTCATTTCACCGGCGGATGGCGGCCTGGGAAATCCGGCGCGCGGTGGGCCCGCGCATCTTCCGCTCGTATTATCCTGACCGGCTTTACAACCACGACGGCGAAGCGCCGGGCGGCATGACGGAGTTGGGGCTGACGGATCACGGCGAGCACGTGCGGATCAACCGCCGCGCCGTCGAATCCGATTTGTTGATTTATGTGAACATCAATCTGGTCCCCATGGATGGCGGAAACAAATCCGTGGGCGTGGGGCTTTGCGATTACCAGGCGCTTCAGGCGCACCATTCGCCGCAAACCATCCTCGACTGCGATTCATATTTCGATCACACCCGCTCGGCGATGGGCCGCTCCTGCGACCGCATCGGGGAGGTGGTCAATCAACACCTCAAGGTTTTTCATATCGAAACGGTGCTGAACAACGCCATGTTCGATCCGCGGATGGCGTTCTTCGTGAAAAACGAGGATCGCCACTCAGCGTATGACCGCGCGATGTTTGCGGTTTCGCGCACGGCTCTTCGCAGCCTGCCGCGTCCGGCCAAAAGGAAAATCCTTTTTGGTATCCCCGCTTCTTACCAGATGATCGCCGTCCACGCCGGGACCACGATTCCGACGCACGAGAAAACCCTGGCTTACACGTACGCCCAGTATTGCGTCCCCGTCGGGGGGCAATCGGACGTGGTGGTCTGCGGCATTCCCTTCATCTCGCCCTACAACGTGAACTCCATCCTCAATCCCCTCCTCGTGCAAGTGATGGCGCTCGGCTACTTCCATAACATGTATCGCGGTATGCCGGTGGTGAAGAAAAACGGCGTGCTGATTATCACCCATCCGCTTTATGACGAATTTGATCCGCTGCATCATCCTTCCTATATTGAATTCTTTCACCGCCTGCTGCCCGAGACGCGCGATTCCTTCGAGCTGCAGAAGAAATACGAAGCCGAGTTTGCGCGAAATCCTGAATACATCCGAATGTACCGCACCGGCAACGCCTACCACGGCGTGCACCCGTTCTATATGTGGTATTGGGGTGAAAACGGCCGGGCGCACACCGGCAAGGTGATTTGCGTGGGCGCGGAGAGCCGGACCGCCGCCGAGACCATGGGTTGGGAAACGGCGCGCACCATGGACGAAGCCCTGGAGATGGCGCAAAGCCACGTGGGCCATAAGCCCAGCGTCACCCTCATGCACTTCGCGCCCATCCTGATGGCGGATGTGATGGGAGCCCGCGAGACCGTCTAACGTTGGCGCCACGCCATATCAGGGGATCAGCACGCGGGATTTTTCGGTACTCTCAGAAGGTCGCCATATCACATGACTTTGCATAAATATGCTTCAGTTGATATGCTCATATGCATGAGGACAACTATAGATTTGGAAGACCATCTGTTCCGCGATTTGAAGCAGCAGGCAACCGAGAGAGGAACGACCCTCCGCAGCTTGGTGAATAATCTGCTGCGTCGCGCTCTGGAACATCCTGGACCGCAGCAATCGAACTATCGCTTCGACTGGAAGGTCGACCCGAAGGGAGCTATTCAGCCTGGCGTGCGCCTTAATGATCGCGAGTCTTTGTTTGACTTGATGGACGGCCGCTAATGCGAGGGGTGGATACAAACCTTCTCATCTATGCCCGGCGCCAGGAGCCCGCAGAGCATGAATTAGCCTTGCGGCTGCTCAGAGAACTCAGCACCGGCGCGGAGCCTTGGGCGATCCCCTGGCCGTGCGTTTACGAGTTTATTCGCGTAGTCACGCATCCGCGAGTGTTCCATCCGCCGACTCCCGTCCAGGAGGCCTGGGAGGCGATGAAACTGCTCATGGATTCGCCTTCGGTGGTAGTCCTTTCCGAGGGAGATCGTCACCGGGCCATTCTGGACGATCTCCTGGCCTCCTCGCCAGTGACCGGCAACTTGGTGCACGATGCGCACATTGCGGCACTTCTCATCGAGCACGGTGTTCAGGAAATCTTGACGAATGATGACGACTTCCGCAGATTTCCAAAGTTGAGGGTCACGAATCCCTTCCGTTCGCGCGGGGCGAGATGATGAACCTCATTGGCACGGGTTCTCAATTTCGATGAATTCCATCCTGATCACCGGCGCCACCGGTTTCCTGGGCAAACATCTGGTTGAGCAACTGGCGGTCGTGGACCCCAGCGCACGGATGCGCCTGTTGTGCCGCGGCACGGCGCTGGAAGTTCCGGACGGGCGTATTGAAGTTGTGCGCGGCGAAATTACGTGCGCTGAAGACGTGCTTCGTGCAGCGGAAGGCGTGAATGAGATTTATCACCTGGCGGGCGTTGTCTCCCGCGATCCGAAAGACCAGGAACTCCTCTACCGCACCCACATCGAAGGCACGCGAAACGTCTGCGAAGCCGCGCGGCGGCACGGTGTGCGCAAGGTGGTGGTGGTATCATCCTCGGGAACCATCGCCGTCGGGCCGGGCCCTGTCGCGCACGATGAAAATTCCGGGTACAAGAATGACATCGTTTTCGCATGGCCCTATTACCTAAGCAAAATCTGCGCGGAAAAACTGGCCTTGGATTACGCCAGCCGCTATGGCGTGCCCATTGTCGTCGTGAATCCCAGCCTGATTTTAGGCCCTGGGGACGACCGGCAATCGTCGACGGGGGATGTCGCACTATTTCTGGAAGGGCAGATCATCGCTCTTCCGCGCGGCGGGCTGAGTTTTGTCGATGTGCGGGACGCTGCCGCAGGGCTGATCGCTGCGATGCGTCAAGGCACGCCAGGAGAGCGGTATCTCTTGGGTGGTGCGAACTGGACTTTTCGCGAGCTGATCGACGCCGTGGCGCGCCTGGCGGGGCGCCGCGCGCCAAAAATGCAGCCGTCTTTGAAATTTTCACTCGCAAGCGCGCGCTTGCTGCGGCGGATTTTTCCGCTGGTTGGCCGGCGCTTCCGGGTGGATGATGCGTCGATTAAAATGTCGGCCCTCTTCTGGTATTGCGATTCCGCAAAGGCTCGCCGTGAACTTGGCTTCCAAACGCGCGACCCATGGGAAACGCTTCGAGATACCGTTAGCGATTTGCAGGGGAGGCGGTAGAAATCCACGACCGCGAGAAATGGCACTCCTCCGATGATACCGGATAGAACAATCGGCGTGATTGTGAATCCGCACTCGGCGGGAGGAAGGACGGGCCGCCGGTGGCCGGAAATCGCGCACGCTTTGGAGAAGCGGATGGGGCCGTTCACGATGCGCTTCACCCGAGGGCGCGGAGACGCGATTGAGCTGACGCGCGAATTGCTGGCCGAGGGATGCGATCTGATCGCCGGGGTGGGTGGCGATGGGACTTTCAACGAAATCGCCAACGGGTTTATCAGAGCGGATGAACTTGTCCGCCCTGGCGCGGCGATGGGCATTCTGCCGGCCGGCACGGGCGGAGACTTCCGGCGCATGTTCGGTTTCTCTTCCGGGAAGGGCATGGCGGATGCCATTCAGGCGCTGGCTACCGGAAAACCGGGTGCGATCGATATCGGGAAAGTGAAGTTCCGAACGCGCGACGGAGAGCCCGCGGAGCGTTATTTTGTGAATCTCGTGAGTTTTGGCATGGGCGGCGCGGTGGCGGCGCGAGCACGAAATTTCCTGACGCCGCTTGGAGGCAAGTTAGCTTTTCTTTGGGCCACGTTTTGCGTCCTCCTCAGTTATCGGGGAAAGGACGTGCGCGTGACGATGGATGGCACGGGCCGCGACGCCCTCTGGCGCGTGACCAACGTGGCCGTGGGCAATGGACGCTTCCACGGCGGCGGAATGCACCCCTGCCCGACCGCCGAGTTGAACGATGGAGTCTTTGAGGTGACGATCATCGAATACATGAATATGTTTCAGCTTCTGCGGGATATTGGAGTGCTATATTCCGGGGACATCTATTCTCATCCAAAGACCCATCATCTGCGCGGCGTGCGCATTGAGGCCCAAGCCGAGGCCGAAACCCTGATTGAAGTAGACGGAGAGCCGCTGGGAATGCTGCCGCTTGAGATCACGGTGCTACCCGGTATTTTGCCGGTCATAGCAGGGTAGCGCAGCACGGCAAAGCCGCTGCGCGCTGTAGCGGCGTCTATAACGGCGTCGGCGTTGTCAAGCGAAATTGAAAGACACTCCGGCGGCCGCGTGCCGGGCGCGGGGTCAAGGGCGGTGCGGCGTTTTCTGCCGCACCGTTCATCGCAGACCCTTGACGCCGCTCCC
>DASUKV010000051.1:0-2494 GCA_036278555.1 Terriglobia bacterium | reverse complement strand
CGGCGAACACGTGGGGCGATACACCTTTTTTGGTGTCGATCCCTTTCAGGTGGTTTCCTGCCGCGGCACGCGCATCACGCTCGAGCGCGGCGGAAAACGAGTGAAGGAATCCGGCAGCATCTTCGCGTACCTTCGCGAAGCGGGCAAGCCTTATCATCCCGTGCAATTGCCGGGGCTGCCGCCCTTTTCAGCGGGCGCTGTCGGGTATCTTTCTTATGAGGCGGTGCGGACTCTGGAAAATCTGCCGCCGCGCGTTCTACCGGACGTGGACATTGATGACGCCGTTTTTATGTACTTCACCGATCTGATTGCTTTTGATCACGTGCAGCACCGCGTTTTTCTGATTTCGAACGTCCTCACCGAGGAAGGGAAGGGGAGCCTGCGCTCGAAATACAGCGAAGCGTTGCGCCGGCTGAACCTCCTGGAACATGCGCTTCGCAGGCCGCTGTCCCTTCCCGCGCTTGAGCGGCCGCGCGGTCCGCTGCGGGTCCAGTCCAATATGAGGCGCGAGGAATATGAAGGGATCGTCGAGCGCGGCAAGGAATATATCCGGGCGGGGGACGTTTTCCAGGTTGTCCTTTCGCAGCGCCTTAGCGCGCCCGTGCGCGTCCCGCCATTTGAAATCTATCGCGCTCTGCGGGTGGTGAATCCGTCGCCTTACATGTATTTTCTGCGCCTCGGAGAAACTACCGTGCTCGGCTCGTCACCCGAAATGCTGGTGAAGGTTTCGGGACGCCGAGTGGAATACCGGCCGATCGCCGGCACGCGCCCGCGCGGCAAGACTCCGGAAGAGGATCAGCGCCTGGAGCATGAGCTTAAGACCGACGAGAAAGAACGCGCCGAGCATATTATGCTGGTGGATTTGGGCCGCAATGACGTTGGCCGCGTTTGCGAATTCCACACCGTCATGCCACGCGAGATGATGTTCGTCGAACGCTATTCCCATGTGATGCACTTGGTCTCGTCCATCCAGGGCGAGTTACGCCCGGACGCGGATGGCTATGCCGCGCTCGCCGCCTGCTTTCCGGCCGGCACTCTCACCGGCGCGCCGAAGGTGCGCGCGATGGAGATTATCGACGAACTGGAACCAACCCGGCGCGGGCTTTACGGCGGGTCCGTCCTTTACCTCGATTTCTCCGGCAATCTGAACGCCTGCATCGTGATTCGCACGATGGTGGTCCAGGGCGACCGCGCCTACGTGCAGGCGGGCGCAGGGATTGTGGCGGATTCCGTGCCCGGGCTGGAGTACCAGGAATCCATGAATAAGGCGCAGGCGGCGCTCAAAGCCGCGGAGCTTGCGGAGAAGGGGTTGTAGGATTGTGACTTGCCCTCACCCGGCCTTCGGCCACCCTCTCCCAGAGGGAGAGGGCCGGAATCAACGATAGGATGACAGGCCTCTTTCCCGGAGGGAGAGGGCTGCAATTCCCGTAGGTTTCTGCCCCCCTTCCAAAATGGAGAGGGTTGAAATTGAAGATAATGGGCCCTCTCCCATTGGGAGAGGGTGGCCGAAGGCCGGGTGAGGGGTCGGTTTTGCGCGCCGCCGGTTTTCACCCTACAATGAGATCCAGATGGGAACAGAACTCATCCAAATAGCGCCATCGGCTCCGCGCCGGAAGCGGCCGGATTGGTTAAAGGTGCGCATGCCCGGCGGCGAGAACTACTTCGAACTGAAAGGCCTGATGCGGGGACTGAACCTGCATACGGTTTGCGAAAGCGCCCGCTGCCCGAATATCGGAGAATGCTGGGGCCATCGCACGGCAACCTTCATGATTCTGGGCAATCAGTGCACGCGCCGCTGCGGTTTCTGCGCTGTACCCAAGGGTTTGCCGCACGGGGAAGTCGATAGCGAAGAGCCGGAACGCGTGGCGCGTGCGGCGCAAGTAATGGGATTGCGATATGTCGTGGTCACATCGGTCGACCGCGATGATCTGAAGGACGGCGGCGCCGGTATCTTTGCGGACACCATCACGGCGTTGCGGCGCGCCATACCTCAAGTAAAGGTTGAAGTTTTAATTCCTGACTTTCGAGGGTTGGATGGGGCATTGGAAGCGGTTCTCGATGCAAATCCCGACATCCTCAATCACAATACCGAAACCGTCCCCCGGCTTTACCCCGTGGCCCGGCGTGGCTCGCGATACGAACGTTCGCTGCGTTTGCTGGCGCGCTCGCGTGAGGTAAACCCGGAGATTCCCACCAAGTCCGGATTGATGGCCGGGCTTGGCGAGACGTTTGAGGAAATCTGCTTTGTGTTGAAGGATTTGGCCGCGGCCGGCGTCAGCATCGTCACCATTGGCCAATACCTGCGGCCGTCGGGCGAGCAACTTCCCGTCGCCCGCTTTTATAGCCCGGAAGAGTTTGCCGCGCTCAAGAAGGAAGGCGAGCGCGCCGGAATCCGGCACGTTGAATCAGGTCCCCTCGTTCGCAGTTCCTACCACGCCCACGAACAGACAGCGGCGCTTACCCAGTAGAGGGCGCGGCAAGCAGCGCCCCTACC
>DASUKV010000050.1:0-10710 GCA_036278555.1 Terriglobia bacterium | reverse complement strand
CTGAAAATACCAAATCAGCTTGCCATTGTCAGGATCGATGGCCACAATTGAGCAGGTATAGAGATTGGCCCCCGGACGCACCTTGCCCGCCAGTACGGGATGAGGATTACCTGTTCCCCAATAGAGAAGGTTCAGCTCGGGATCGTAGGTTCCGGGCATCCAGGTTGCGCCGCCGCCGTGCGCCATTACATCTTTGTTTGGCCAGGTTTCAGACCCCGGCTGTCCCGGCTTGGGCAGAGAATCCCAACGCCACAGAAGTTTGCCGTCCGCCGGGCTTCTCGCTTCAAGGAAACCCTTGATGTCCGTCTGGTCATCAGAAATTCCCACAATCAGGCGGTCCTTCACAACCAGGGGGGCCACGCTGATGTAAAACCCGAATTTGACGTCAGCGACGGCCACCTCCCAAATCTTTTTTCCGCTGCGCGCGTCGAGGCAGATCAAATGGGCGTCAGGCGTGCCAAAAAACAACCGGTCCTTGTACATCGCGACGCCGCGCTGGCCAATGGTGTCCCCTTCGGATTGCCGCCGGAAGCGCCAGATTTGCCTGCCCGTGCGCGCGTCAATCGCCCAGACCTGGTTTGGGACCGTGAAGTAAAGAATTCCATTCACTTCAAGCGGTGTTGATTTCAATGCTTGCGCGTGCGTCTGGAAAGCCCAGGCGAGCGTCAGCGACCCGACATTAGTTTGATTGATCTGCGACAGCGTGCTGTAGCGCCGCCCGCTATAGTCACCGTTGTAAGTGGGCCATGTCGTAGTGGGCGGCGAAAGGAGCGCCTTCGGATTTAGCCCCTGGGCGTACACCGATGCGGCGCAAAGAAGAAATACCAGCAGATTCCTCACTTCAGCGTCTCCAGAAAGGCAAGCATATTGTGCATGTCGGCGTCGGTGAATTTGGAAAGCAATTGCCGGTGCGCCACAAGGGGATCCTTGATCTGGAGCTTGATCGCATTGAGCGGCCAGGAACGATACCAGCCTGCGCGATCAACGATGGCAACATCGTAGTTCGTGAGCAGGCGGACTTCGCCGGTATATTGCTTTCCGGACCGGTCGGTCACGGTCGCCGTCAAGTGCTGGCCCGGAGGGTAAAGGAAGCGCGCCTGGAGTTCCGCCGCCGGATACTTATTCGCAATTCCTGCGAGATCGCCGGTTGGCGAGTGGCAGGCTGCACATCCGCCTGCGCCATAGAAGAATGTTTTTCCTGCCGCGGCGTTGCCGATGAGCAGCTTCGCCGCCGAATAAGCCGCTCCAGGCTCTTTAGGCGACGTGCCGTCGGATTGCTTCACGCGGTAATGAAGGAATGCGGCGACTGCCGTGATCTCCGCGTCCGTAAGCTGGAAGGCCGGCATTCCTTTCTCCGGGCGTCCGTCGCGGATCACTTCCCCAATCAGATTTCCGTGCTCGTCATGCCGCACGACCGAACTGCGTATGAGGTCCGGCCCCGAGGAACCACCATTGGCTTCGGGACCGTGGCAGAATGCGCACGTCTTCAGAAACTGGCTGCGTCCTCGTTCGACGGCTTCGGTGGCACGGGGTTTTTCTTTCCCGCCTGAATATGAGGATTCCTGCCATGCGCCGGCGGCAGTGCACGCGCTCAGGAGGAACAGGAGAAGAAGCAAGCGGTTGAAACTGCGTAAGATCATCGTGCGTGGTGGTACTTGATTCGGTAGATTTGCGCTGCGGTGGCGAGGGAGCAAAACTCCGGTTTCGCCCCTCACCCGGCCTTCGGCCACCCTCTCCCACGGAGAGAGGGCCGGAATCAACGTTGGCTCACAGCCCTCCCCCTTCGGGAGAGGGTGGCCGAAGGCCGGGTGAGGGGCGGCTTTATGCCACGCAAGCAACTGCGCATTTTCTGGCATCGCTCCCCTTCACTCATAACCCGCTTCCTCCGTCCTTCCCGCAACGTTCAGAGTCCCCGTCAGCACAATCTCCGCCGAAGATTTGCCGACCATGATATCAAAAACTCCGGGCACTACCACCCAATGCATATCCCGGTTGAGCAGCATTAGGTCTTTAGGCGTCAAGGTGAACGTGACCGTCTTGGTTTCACCGGGGGAGAGACTTACCCGTTCGAAACCGCGCAGTTGCTTGACTGGGGTAGAAACAGGAGCAAACCGCTCGTGAAGGTAAAGCTGAACGGTTTCGACGCCGGCGTGCGTTCCTGTGTTTTTCACATCCACTCGCACGCGCGCGTTCCCTGCCGTTTGAATTTGCGCGGGATCAATGCGCAGGTTGCTGTATTGGAACTGCGTGTAGCTCAATCCGTAGCCGAAGGGATAAAGCGGAGTGCCAGGCATATCGACGTACCCGTTCAGGTGAGACCAGCCGTGTTCAATCCAGTATGCCTTCGAAGGTTTGTAATCGTAGTAAGCCGGCAACTGCCCCACGCTGCGAGGGATGGTGATGGGCAGCCGGCCGCTGGGATTATAGTCGCCGAAGAGCACGTCGGCCACCGCCTCGCCGCCGCGCTCGCCCGGCACCCAGGCTTCAACAATTGCGGGCACGTGCGCGGCCGCCCATCGAACGGAGAGCGGCCGGCCGTTAATGAGCACCACAACCACGGGAGTTCCGGTTTTATAAACGGCTTCGATAAGGTCCCGCTGAACGCCCAATAAATCCAGGCTGGCTACGTCAAACGCCTCGCCATCCGTAGGTTGCTCCTGGCGGATCCCTGAGTGACGATGGCCGTATTGCTCACCGACAACGACAATCGCCACGCTCGCCTGCTTCGCCGCCTGAACCGCTGAGGCGAAACCGCTTTTGTCATCACCGCGGACACCGCAACTTTTTTCATAGGCAACCTTCGTGTGCGGACCAACCTTCTTCTTGATGCCATCGAGAACTGTCGTGACGGGCTGAAGCACTTTTTCGGCGGTGTAATCGCCAAGCTGGTTTTCGGCATCATTCGCGTCCGGTCCGATCACGGCGATGGATGCGAGATTTTTCTTCAGCGGCAGCACGCCCTTTTCGTTCTTAAGCAGAACGATGCCTTCGCGCGCTGCCCGCAGCGCCAAGTCCTGATGCGCGCTTGAGTGAATGATTTTCACGGCGCGCTCAGGATCAACATAGGGGTTCTTGAAAAGGCCCAGGCGAAATTTCAATCCCAGAACCCGCCGGACGGCGCGATCAACCAACGCGACGGGGACGCGGCCTTCCTCCACGTTTTGTATCAACAATCCCATGTAGGCAGGCTCATAAGTGATATTCACATCGACCCCGGCCCACAGAGCCATCGCTCCAGCCTCCTTTTGAGTGGGAACAATTCCCTCGTCAATCAGACTGGCAAACCCGTGCCCCTCGCTCACCACAATGCCTTGAAAGCCCAATTCCCGGCGCAGCACTTCCGTATTCCATTTCCAGGAGCCGTGCTCCGGTACGTCATCAATTTCCGGATATCCCGCCATCACTCCCAAGGCTCCGGCTTCCGTGATCCCGGCCACCCAAGGCGGTAGAAAATCCTCGCGCAGCATCCTGTCCGAGATTTCGATGGCGCCGCGCTCAAGCCCGCTCACCGGCACGCTCTGCGTCGGGAAGTCGGTCAGCAGCGCCGCCACCTTATCCGGCGCGGCGACGTTCGAACCCTGCGCGCCCTCGACAATGGCTTTGGCGATGCGCGAGTAAAGGTAGGGATCTTCGGTATAGGCTTCATCATTCCGGCCCATCCGCGGGTCGCGGTCAAGCTCCATCACCAGGGTCGAAAGCACGTGAATCCCCACGGCGCGCGCCTCCTGCGCCGCCGCGGCGTAGATGGAGTTCACCAGGCCCGTGTCGAAGCTGCTGCCGATGGCAAGCCCCTCCGGGAAAATCGTGGCGCCGGGAAACATGGCGCCATGCGTGCCCTCTTCATCTTCAAGAAGTGGAATCTTCAATCGCGTTTTTGTCAGCGCAATTCTCTGAAGCTCGTTGAAGTATTCCGCCTGCTGGCGCGGACCTTGGTGCAGGATGGTGTCGGCGAGCGTAAAAAAACCGCAACCCGGTCCGATCTCCTGGGTATAGGTTCCAGCGGTAAATCTTTTGCACGCCGCCATCTTCTCAGGAATTGACTTGCCAAGCTCGTCGACGTAGACGCAAGGCAGATTAAGCTGGCCGATCTTTTCCTTCAGTGTCATTCGGCCTAAAAGGTCCTCCACGCGGCTCTCCACAGGCTGAGAGCTATCCAGGTACGCCGGCAGCCTGCCGTTTGTCTGGGCCCAGGCGAGCGAGCAGCCTGAAAACACGAGGGCAGTCGACGCAAGGCACACCATCACACGTCTTTGCACGCACATTCGATAAAGCTCCTTTGCCCGGGGCGTTTACCCTTCCTGTTCTTTTGTTGGCTCGGTGCAGGACGCTGCTCTTTTAACACACGCGATTTCACCAAGTCAACTGATTTATTCCGTATGTCCCTTTAGGCCTTAAATTATCCTGCCATTGAGGACCATTACTTTTATAGTGAACTAATACGCTTGACAGCCCGCCCACAACGGCTTATATCTTAATTCCTGGCGTTTAGCGCCAAACGCTGCAGCGAACGAGATTTCTATATCAGCGTGCCAGTGGGCAGCGCGCCTTCCGGCAAGGAGTCCGCATGGAACGTAAGGGAAAGACCGCGCTTCAGGAAGAAGCCGTAACAGAGGGCCGCCTGGCGATTGAGGGGGGAAAGCCCGTCCGTGTCCAGCCCCTGCCGCTGGAATTTCCGGGTGTTCACCACATGGGCGAGGAGGAAATTGAGGCCCTCGTGCGGGTAGCGCGCAGCCGGTCTTTGTTCCGGCATTATGGGATCGACCCACAGAAGGAAGTCGAGGCGTTTGAAGCGGAGTTCGCGGGCTTCCTCGGGATTTCCCATGCCCTCGCGGTGACGAGCGGGACGGGGGCCCTGAACGTTGCGCTTTCGGCGCTGGGCATCGGCCCTGGGCAGGAGGTGATTGTCCCGGCTTACATGTGGGTTTCGGTGGCGGCGGCCGTGGTCAGCCACGGAGCGATCCCGGTGCTGGCGGATATTGATGATACGTTCTCCCTCAACCCGGCTGCGCTCGAACAGCACGTTACCGGCCGGACGGCAGGAATTATCCTAGTTCATATGAGCGGCGCGCCGGGAAATGCGCCCGCCATCCGGGAAATTGCGCGCCGGCGCGGATTGTTCCTGCTGGAGGACTGCGCCCAGTGCGCGGGGGGAAGCATCGATGGCCAGCGAGTGGGAACTTTTGGCGATATCGCCGCCTTCAGCTTCCAGATGAATAAAAACATGACCGCCGGTGAGGGCGGCTGCGTCGTCACGAACGACCCCCAGCTCTATCGCCGGGCCTTTGCCTGCCACGACTTAGGCTACGCCAGAGATGATCAAGGCCGGCTGAACTTCAGCGATCCCGGCCTGTGCCTTTGGGGCTTGGGCTATCGCCTGGACGAGCTTCGCGGCGCCGTGCTGCGCGTGCAATTGAAAAAGCTTCCGCACATTGTCACCCGGATGCACCGGAGCAAGTGTCGCATCCGTGCAGCCTTAGAAGGACTGCCGCGGATTCAACTGCGCAGGATTGCCGATCCGAAGGGTGATACCGGCTCATTTCTGATTACCACGTATGCGGATCCGGAAACCGCACAGCGCGTGAATGAGGCGCTGAGGGCGGAAGGTATTGTCACTTTCCCGCAAGGCGTCTCAAACATTGTGATGACCGAGTGGGGCCTGCACCTTTACTACAACATCGCCAGCCTGGTGAATCGCAGCAGTAGCGACCGCCGCGGCTTCCCATGGAATCTGAAGGAAAACTCCGGTTCCCCGATGCGATACGCCAAAGGCACATGCCCTGTGGCCGACAGTCTGTTTGAGCGCAGCATCATTCTCGCCATCCCCTCGTCGTTAACCGAAGCCGATGAGGACGACATCATCCAGGCGTTCGAGAAAGTGTACCGGCTGCTCCTGGCTCCGTAGCGCCGGCATCTTGCCGGCATTGCTCAGTGCCAGTGAGACGCTGGCGCTGAGGAGAAAGTGAAACTCTCGTTCGCCCCTCACCCGGCCTTCGGCCACCCTCTCCCGCGAGGAGAGGGCTGAAATCAAAAATAGATTGACAAAATCAATGCCTGTCACCCTGAGCACAGCGAAGGGTCTCTGCATTTTTTTCAATGAAATACGGGGATGCTTCGCTTCGCTCAGCATGACATTGACGCGTCGAGATATGTCAACGTATTTGAGTTATGCGACACTAGCTTTTTCCGCCCGCAACGAGATCGGGCAGCAGCTTTTCCGCCACTAAAATCGCCGCGCCCACCGCGCCGGCCTCGCCCCCCAGCCGCGAGACCATCACCTTCAGATTCTGAGCCGAGCGGTGAAAAGACCGGCTCTTAAGCGAGTAGAAGAGCGGCTTCAGGATAAAACTCTTGGCAGCGCGGGGGACCTCGCCGCCGAGCACGATGGCCTCCGGATTGAGAAGGTTCACGATGGTCGCCAACGCGGTTCCCAGGTGAAGCCCGGCTTCCCAGAGCACGGTGTGAGCAAACTGGTCGCGGGCCTTGGCGGCCGCCACGACATTTTCAACCGCAAGGCGCTCCGGATGCTTTTCCATTAGTTTGCCAAGCCCCGAGTGGACGCCCTGGTTTAAACCGGCCTTGATGCGGTTGATAATCGCCCAGCCCGAGGCGTACACCTCAAGGCAGCCGCGATTTCCGCAGGAGCAAAGGTCGCCGCGCTCATCAATCGTTGTGTGGCCCAGTTCCCCCGCCAAATCGTCGGCGCCCAGGTAAAGCTGCCGGTTGATGTAGATAGCGGCGCCGATGCCCATGGACATCACCACGTAGACAAAATTGCTGTATCCGTTGGCGGCGCCGAACTTCTGCTCGGCCAGCGCCAGCGTCCGCGCGCTATCCTCAACAACAACCGGAAGCCCGTATTTCTCACGGATGATCTGCTTGAGGGGCACATCATTCCACCCCGGAACCTTGGGCCAGAAAAGGATCGAGCCCTTCGTGCGGTTAATCACTCCTGAAACCGCGATCCCGACCCCCTTCACTGCCCGGTCGTTCTCAAGAATCGGCCGTACCTCGCGGTCCACGAGGCCAAGAACATGGCGCTCACCCTCCTGAATCTCGGTGGGAGTTTTCTTGAGGCTGATGACCTTTCCCAGAAAGTCGGTGACGACCACCCGTGTATTCGCCCGCCCAATGCGAATGCCAATCAGATGCCCCAGTCCGGGGTTTGTGCGCAGGAGGACGCGTCGCCGCCCGGCTCGGGAAGGAGATCGGCCCGCCTCTTCCACCAAGCCCCGCCGGCGAAGCTCCGCCACCAGGCTGCTCACATTGCTTGGCGCGAGATGGATTTTCTCAGCCAATCCCGCCTGAGAAGCGCTGTTCTCAGAATAGATGGATTGAAGAATGCGTAATAAATCGTTGCGTTTCATTGAAAGCTGTCAGCAGACGGAAAGCGCGAACAAGTACGTAATCATAGCATCGTTCGCGCCGGCTTCGGGGAGGGTTGAAAATGCGGATACGCATAGGGCCAAACTCCCCTCCCGGTCGAGGAGGGGTTCAGGGATAGTGAGTTTTATTGCGGAAACGGCCACATCAACCACCCCCTGGCGCCGTGTCTCATAAATTCGCTAAATAATCCGGCAGGGCAGAATCTCCGCCATAGATGTCGCCCCCTCGCCCGTCCCGCGATGGGAAGCGCTGCTTCCCCGCGTGACACCCTCTCCCCCTTTTCAGGGGGCGAGGGCCGTAAATTCAAGAGATTCCAGCCCTCTCCCTCCGGGAGAGGGGGGACCGCGAAGCGGTGGGTGAGGGTTTTAACAGACCGCACCTTCTGACGAGGATTATGCAGCGAACTCATGAGGCATAACACGGATCCCTTCTTGTCAACGAGGGGGAGCGATCCCGGGCAGTCTTCGCCTAAAGTGGCGAGCCCGCCGAAGCTCACAGCGTTTGCTCAGGGTGACACGCCCGAAGAATTCTTCACCAGCTTAAAAGATGAATTTCATCGCGACCTGGCCGACGCGGCCAGACCCGGCGTTGCCCACCAATCCGAATTGCGAATCATGGAAATAGCCATCCGGCTGACCGAAATTCGCGTGGTTGAAGGCGTTGAAGAACTCGCCGCGAAACTGCAGCGTCTTCGATTCCGTCAGCCGGACATCCTTCAGCAGGGCCAAATTCCAATTATTGATTCCCGGCCCGTGAAAGAATCGCTTGCTTGAAGTGCCCTGGCCTCCGAGCGGCTCCATGCTGAATAGCGATGTGTTGAAATAGGGCCTGCCGTTTCGCGGGTTCGTATCTACGAGAATCGCGCCGGGGGTGTAATTGGGCTCGTCCGTCGATCCGTAGAAAGGACTGTTCCCGGTGCTTCCCAGCAATGATTGATCGTCCACCTCGGCGATCTGTACCGGAGTCCCTGTTGCGAACGTCGTAATTCCGGCCAGCCTCCATCCGCGCGTCAGCCGGTTGTCTCTTCGGAAGAGTTTGTCGAACGGCAGCTCGTAGGAATAGCTGAACGAAAAATTGTGCGTCAGATCGTACACCGAAAGAGCCCGGAACAGGCTGTAGTTCGTGGGGAGGACCTGATCACCGAAGCCGGAACCATCATCCATCGCCTTGCTATAGGTGTAACTGAGCAGGAACTGCGCGCGGCCTGCCGTGCGGCGCAGCGCAACCTGAAGCGCGTTGTAGCTCGAATTTCCGCGGTCGAGGAAATAACCGTTGCCCCCAAATTCGGGACCAAAAGGACCGCGCGTGCCGTTGATCACGCCGCCCGTGATGGGGTAATAGACTCCGTTTTCGCCAAACGGCCCGCAGGTGGGCGTTCCGGGCATGACCTGGCTCAACTGGCTTACGCTCAAGCAAAGCGCCGGGTTGCCGGGATTGCTATCGACGTTCACCAGAAGGTGGTGGCCAAAACTCCCGACATAGCTCAAGCTGAGCAGCGTGTTCGCGCTAAACTGCCGTTGGATAGAAAAATCCACGTGCTCGCCGTAGGGCGACTTTGATTCCGGCAGCGGGTTTCTGTTGCCGCTGATCGGCTCGAATTGCGCCCAATTGATATTGTTGGGGTCGAGGGTCGGAACCGGAAACCGTTGGCCAAGATTCTGTCCCGATGCCCGCGTGACAAATGGCTGATCGAAAAGGGGAGGAGCGGGGCTCGAATAGAATAAGCCGTAAGGGGGGGCGGCAAAATTGAACGTCGCGGAGCCTTGAACGTTCGTATAGTAGAGTCCGTACCCGGCCCGAATGCTGCTCTTTCCCGCGTCGCCAAGCATCCAGTGCAAAAGGCCACCAGAGACGTTGGGCGCATAGGCCAGACCCAGGCGGGGGCCAAAATTGTTATAGCGGGGATACGCCAGGGTTTTCGGCACGCCCGGATCGCCCGGGAAGACATAGCCCTCTGGAGCGCCGGGGAATACCCTGGATTGTATGCCGGGAAGCGTCGCCGGATTCCTGTTCTTTGAGTCCCACCAATAGGGAGTCGCTTCCCAGCGCACCCCATAGTTGAAAGTCAAGTTAGGCGTTGCGCGCCAACTGTCCTCCGCATACAGCCCGATATAGTAGCTTCTGAGGTCCAAGGCCGCGGGAGCGCCCTGGAAGAAATCGCCTGGAGCGCCGATCAACATATTGGCAAAATCGATTCCCGTTTCCCCCGGGCTGCCAAAGCCGAAGCCCCCATTGCCGCCATTGTTGGGATGGCTGATGTCCACTTGGTCCAAATGGTAATCCGCGCCGAACTTCAGCGTATGCGTCCCGGTAATTTTGGTGAAATCGTCCTGCCACTGGTAGGTGTTGTTGAACTGCGAGACGACGGAGTTAAACGCCCCCAGCGTATAGTTGTCAAAACTCAATTCGGGCCAATTCGCATAAGCGGGACTGACTTGGAAGAGGCCGCTCTGGTCAGGCGGAGCAAAGCCCAGCGAGGCGAGGGTCGGCCCGGCGCCGTTGTTTGCAGAGAGGCCTTGGACGTTCTTGTTGCGCATGTAACTGAATGTGAATTGGTTGACGTTGTTTGAACCAAATGAAGTTGTCGCATTCAGAACCAACAACTGCGCCTTCCCCACTGTTTCGCTGGGGAACCCCGGTACGGTGCTGCCTCCATACCCTGGATTATAGGGGTTCATTTGAGTCCAGGGATCAAATAGGTAGTAGGCCGAAAGCATCCCTAATCGGCTGTTGCCATCCACCTTGATGCCGCCCTTGTCGTCCCGCAGCGTCGCCGAATTTGCAGCGGTTGAGAAATAAGGACCGACGTTGGGGAGAGGAATTAATGGAATCGCTTTCGCACTCACCGGCGACCAGGCGCTCTGGGGGATCACCGCATTCGGAAAAACGCACGCGGCGGAACTCGTGCAGCCCGCCGTATAGTAAGGCTCGCCGGCCGCGACCGGGTATCGCAGTCTGCCTGCGAGTGTGTTAGCAAAAAATGTGCCGTTCACCGTTCCTGTCAGCAGATTTGCCTCATCCGAAAAGTCTCCAGCCCGTTCGGCCGCGGAGGGGACGGCGATATTTCCCGTATCAACCCCCGTCTCCTGGCGTGTGCCCTGGTAATCCCCGAAGAAAAAAATCTTATTGTGAATGATGGGGCCACCGAAGGTCCCCCCGAACATATTCTGGCGCAGGACGCCGCGATCCGGCGAGTAGAAGTTCCGGGCGTCCATATCGGAATTACGCAGGAAATCGAAGGCGTCGCCATGAAACTGATTCGTGCCTGACTTGGTGGCGACGTTTACCTGGCCTCCGCTGTAGTTGCCGTATTCCGCGCCCGCGTTG
>DASUKV010000049.1:0-4490 GCA_036278555.1 Terriglobia bacterium | reverse complement strand
AGAGCTCGGCACGGACTATGTTGACGTTCTCCTGATGCATTGCATGCTGGAGCCCGACTGGACCACGCGCTACCGCCGCACGATGGACGTGCTTTCTGAGGCGAAACAGAAGGGGATTATCCGCTCCCACGGCTGCTCGTGCCACACGATTGGGGCGCTGCGGGCTGCCGCGGCCTCACCGTGGGTCGAGGTTGACCTCGCCCGCTTCAATCCCATCGGGTCGCATATGGATGCAGACCCTGCAACAGTTCTTTCCGTGTTACGCCAGATGAAAGCTCAAGGGAAGGGAATTGTGGGAATGAAGATTCTGGGGCAGGGAGATTTGAGCCGGCGCCCGGACGAAGCTTTGCGGTACGCCCTCTCGCACAATGTGCTCGATGCTTTCACCATCGGCGCGGAAAACACCAATCAGCAAACCGATCTGATGCGGCGCATCGGCGCGGTGCCCGCATAAGTGCGAGCGAGCGGGTGAAAGACGAAAGATGATCCTCTCCCCGGCCAAGGAGAGGATGAAAAATAAGGAGCAAGCCCTGCCGTCGAGGAAAGCTTCAGCCTTCCTGCCAGCCTGCCGCCTTGTAGGATAGCCACGGCATGGTTTTGATGCCGTAGCTACTTTGGCAAAACCTCACGGCGCCTACATCGTGCCGCGGCCACCCACTGGGGTGTCCCGGATAAAGCCCTGCTACGACCTTACCTGGGCGCCCTGAGGACGAACCAGCAGGGTTCCACGCCGCCGAAGAATGGCGAGTGCAAAGCCAAAGATCAGAAAATCAGCCCCGAGAATGAGAAGAGATGAGGGCTCCGGCGTACTGTAGGTTATGAACTCCTGCGGCGGCGAGGATGGGCACGGAGACCCACCGCAGGTTGGTGGCGGTGATGAGAGGGGCGTGTAGACCGTAAAATCCGCCGTATTGACGCTCGACAGGTTGGCGTTCTGAGCCTGCGTCAACCAGTTCTGCGCAATACTGCCATCGGTTGAGTTGTAGCTGGTTAAATCCGAGATCGCGCTGGGCGCAAAAACGCCCCAGATCGCGTACTGGATCTCGCCAACCTGGGAAGCATTCGAGGGCGCGAACATCTGCTGGATCAACCATCCCGCCTCCTTGTAATGCTTTATATAGTCGATGGGATAAGTTGACGCCCACTTGGCGCCGCTCAGATTTGAAAACGTGCTGACGTTTGCGGTCCACGTTTCGGGTACGTAGGAATCGTCAACGTAATCGTCGCAGATGACCGGAACTGAGGCGCCGTTGATCGTGGCGGTGTACGGACCGACGTAGACACCATCCAGAACATGCGTTCCCAGCACACTTGATCCCGCGCTCGTCAGCGTAAGAGTTGTTGTGGTTGCAAAGATAGATGAGGTGAAGCAAAGGAATAGAAGGGAAGTGACCGTCACCAGCCACAACCTCCGTTTGGTGTTCATTGTGTTCCCCCTTTTGCTGGAAATCCCTCCCCGCAATCTTCCACAGGCAGGAATGACGCGGCTTAAAGCACACGACACCGCGCCATAGATACTATCGAGCCTTAGATGATTCTTTGTCAATCGTACCAAAGTACGTTATCTATTTATTTAACAGTAATTTAGGTAGAGTGACGTCCGGCGGTTTTATGGTACTTTGGTCCGATTGACAGGGTTCTGCCGCTATTCTATATCTAACACTGTCGGCGGACGGCTGCGGCTCGAACGCCGGCTTAAGAGCCTGTGTGACAACTCTGATTTGCGTGCTGTGGCGGCGGCTGGAGTTCGGCTGCAGAGGAACGTCGAAACCCTCAAAAACGCAGCGGCTCTCCTTTGCAGGCCGGATGACCATCGACGCCGCGGCGGGGTTGTCACACACGCTGTTGAGCTAAGCGCGGTGTACCACTGCTGGGTTTAAAAGTTAACACCTCTCTCGTTGCAGGGTTTCTTGATCAGAGGGGAGTGCGTTTCAAGGCTCCCCTCTTTTTGGCTGTTCAAGAACCAATCGCAAGCCGGCAAAACCCACTGTAATGCTTTTGCAGCATTCATCGAGCACGCAGGGACAAGTCCTTGCTGCTCGATGAATTCCTCAATCTCGCGGCGCATCCCGTCAGATGGGACTCGCGATCCCCGGTATCGAAACTCGCGGCTCAACTCATTCTGCGGCGTCGGCAGAGGGCGCAGCGGCGTCCATGCGAAATCGCCTGGCGCGCACGAGGGTGCAGCGAGGGAGCGCCTGTACGGTTTCCGTTTTCTGCAGGGCGGATGCGGAATCTTAATGGGTAATTGGTGATGCGGAGGGAATCAGGGACGGCGCATATCTGGAGGGGAAATGGAAGGTAGATACTGTGGGCTAAAGGCCGAGAATACGCCAGCTTGCCTGCTTCTGGCGAGGCTTTTCCGGGCGATTCGGTCCTGCGGCAGGCGCGACCGATTGCACGGGCTTCTCACTTAGGGGAACCGGAACAGGGGTGACCGGGGTGGCCCGGGCTTCAGTTCCATCTTCCGGGGATTTCTGAGTGGCGACCGAGGGCAGCTCGTTAATTGGCGCTTCCTCGCCATTCCCAGTGCTGTGAGCTTGCGCGATCTCACTCTCCGGCAAGCCGGTTTTCGGGGACCGCCCCATGGGATGCCGGGCCGCGCTTTCCTCGAAAGCTCGCAAGACGTTTTGCAACTGCTGGCGGGCCTCCTCAAGGAAGCTCGCCAATTTGTCTCGCAGTTCCTCAACGGTGGGCGCGAGGGCCTGCGCTGCCTCTAGAGCATCAAGGCGCTTTTCCTCAGTACCATTCGCCCGTTCCACCGTTGCCGCGGCTTCCAGCATGCCGGCCTTTACCCGCTCTAAGGCCTCATCGGCGCTGCGAGCGACGATCTCGTGAATGCGGCGTTCGAAGGCGACGGCCGCCCGGCTGAATGCGGCTTCTGCCGCCCCGTCGAGGGTCTTCTCGATCTCCGACTGGAGCACCGGAATCATGGCGCCGGCCAGCGCCTTCAGCCGGTAGCGTGCCTCCTCGACCGCGCCCTGAATCAAATAGCGCGTTCGCGCCCGGCAATCTTGAAGCGCCTCGGCTTCGGCCGCGCGGTAGCTAGATTTGAGAGACGGCTCAATTCCGCCGGCCGCTGCACGAAATCGCGTCCCAGCAGGATCTGGTTTGCCGGGATCGAAATCGCAACGATCTTCATTGTCCGCTTCTTCAGGAGAGCCAGGGGAGAGCGGCATCTCCTCAAGCTGCTTCAGCTTTTCTTCAATATCTTCGAAGCCGGTTTGCGCATCTGGTCTCGCAATATGGAACATACAGGCTGATCCCGATGTAAATTTTCCTTGCCTAAGGTATAAAACTTTCCTATTTCAGGTAAATGCCCTATTGAGTACCGCGACGTTTTCTGGTGCAAACATCGTTCTAATAACAACTTACCTTGTAATTTGCACGATTGGAACACCAGTTGCAACTGGCTTGAACCTCACGCCCGAACATCCATTCGAATCTGATCAGCGTGGGTTCCGATGCACCAGCACGCCTGTGGCGTTACTGTGGATGATCCATGCGCCTCGCAGGTGTGGCACAGACGTGATTCCAGGTCGACTGCCACGGGTTCCGTAATATCAGCCTCTCCGTGCAAGCGACAAGGCGGCAGATTAAAGCGCCCGCTTCGGCCGCGAATTGTGGGCTGATCCTCGAAACGGGGTACGCTTCGAGGCTCGGCACGCAAGCGCCAAGCTCAGGTTCCTCCGCGACGGTTGCCTCCGCGCTGATCTGCTGAAAGCAATACCTCCTACTCGGGTCCGTTGTAAGAAGCACTTTTAGTTCGTACGAAAACGCAAATTCGGACGCTATATCGTGCCCTATCCTATTCACCGCCCTCGACCGGGCGGACGCCGTACTGTTGTTTCTTATCGGCTGCGAAAAGTTTTTCTTGCCTTGGCAGCAGGTTCGGTGGCCGCTCTCGCCGCATCCCTTCCGGCTGCCGCCGCCAGCCTTTGGACGAATACGGCCTCGCCGGCAATCCCGAGCATTCCGGGATCCCCTTTTGAATTGGGAGTAAAGTTCCAGTCGGACACGGCGGGTTATATTACCGCGCTGCGTTTCTATAAGTGCAGCGCGAATACTGGCAGGCACGTAGGCCACCTGTGGTCCGGCACAGGGACGCTCTTGGCCAGCGCCGTTTTCACGAGCGAATCAGCCTCCGGATGGCAGCAAGTCACGCTCTCAACGCCTGTTGCGATTCAGGCTCACACCACTTATGTAGCTTCCTACTGGGACCCGACAGGCTATCACTCCGCGAATCGCTATTACTTCAGGACGACTTATAACAAGCCGCCGCTTCATGCGCTCGGAGACGGGGTCAGCGGCTCGAACGGAGTCTACCGGATGGGTTCCAGCGGCTTTCCGGCGCTGACATCCGAGTCCAGCAATTATTGGGTCGACGTTGTATTCACGCCCTCAAGCCCTGCCGGTTCCCCTCAAGCCCCCACGCGGTTTCTTACGGCGACCCCAGCGAGCCTGAACTTCGGAAATACCACGGTGGGAAC
>DASUKV010000048.1:0-14080 GCA_036278555.1 Terriglobia bacterium | reverse complement strand
GACCCGCGGCGCCAGCCTGGAAGTCTGGGTGGAAGATGACGGGCCCGGCATCTCAAACCCCGGCAATCTGTTCGTACCGTTCTTCACGACCAAGCCCGGCGGCGCGGGGATTGGACTGGTTCTAAGCCGCCAGATTGCGGAGGCGCACGGAGGCGCGCTGACGCTTGAAAACCGCACCATAAACCGCGGAGCCGAAGCGCGGCTGATCCTGCCGCTGCGGATGGAAGGCGAGGCGGCAAAAAACCGCGGCCGTAGCCTCTAGCTCACCAAATCTTGCACTGATCCTGCGGCGGGCGCACCATGGCTTCACCGGCCTTGCATCCCCATGCCTGCGCGAAAGACGGCATGTTTGAGAGCGGCCCGTTCACCCGAAAGCGAGGAATCGGATGAGGATCGACCGAGACCAGCATCCGGGCGAATTGCGGCCGGATGTTTTGCGCCCAGATTTGCGCGTAACCCAGGAAGAATCGCTGATCGGGCGTGTAGCCGTCAATCTTCTGGTGCGACTGCGCCTCGGGCGTTTGCTCGAAGGCGGCGTAAGCGATGGCAAGCCCGCCCAGGTCCGCAATGCTCTCGCCGAGCACGAGCTTCCCGTTTTCGTGCAGGTGGTCCTCAACCTCGTAGCCGTCAAACTGCTTGGCGACGCATTCGGCGCGCGCGTCGAAGCGCTTCAAATCCTCCGGCGTCCACCAGTTCACCAGGTTCCCGTGCGCGTCAAACTGACGCCCTTCATCGTCAAAACCGTGCGTCATCTCGTGGCCGATCACCACACCCATCGCCCCATAATTCACGGCATCATCCGCGTTGGGATTAAAAAATGGCGGCTGCAAAATGCCCGCCGGAAAAACGATCTCGTTCATCGTCGGGTCATAATAGGCGTTCACCGTGGGCGGCGTCATCTGCCATTCCGCGCGATCTACCGGCTTGTTGATTTTCTTCACTTCGCGATGGAATTCAAACAGATTCGCGTGCAGGACGTTCTCCACGTAGGGACCGCTCGTAATTGTGAGCGCGGAATAGTCCCGCCATTTTTCAGGGTAGCCAATCTTCTTCACTAAAAGCTGCAGCTTGTCGATCGCCTGCTTTCGCGTTTTCGGGCCCATCCAACTCAACGTTGAGATGTCACTCCGCAGCGCGGCGATCAGATTGTTCACCATCGACAGCGCGCGCGCCTTGGCAGCGGGCGGGAAAGCCTCCTGCACATACTGCTGGCCAAGCGCCATGCCCAGGCCGCCGTCCGTCGCATTCACGCAGCGGTGCCAGCGCGGCAGGATCTCCTTGGTTCCCGTCAGCGTCTTACCATTGAAGTTGAAGTTCTCCTGAACAAAAGCTTGTGAAAGAAACGGCGCCGCCGCATTGATTAGTTGCCAGCGCAAGTACGTTTTCCACCCGCTGAGGGGCAAGGTCTTGAGCGCCTTGTTCGCCGTCTTGAAGAAATCCGGCTGGCCGATATTGATGGACTTCGGAACCGGATGTCCGATTTCTTCGAAGTAGCTGTCCCAGGAAAAGTCCGGCATCAGCCGCTTCAGTTGCGCCTGATCCATCTTGTGGTAAACGGCCTTGGGGTTTCGCAACTCGACGGGCGTCATGGAAGACTTGGCAAGCTCGGTTTCGAACTTCATCACGGTTTCGGATTCCGCCTTCGCCTTGGCGGCAGGGTCGCCCAGCAACTCCATCATTTTTGCCACGTGAGCGGCGTAGGCAGCCCGGATCTGCTTCGATTTGGCGTCCTGCTTCGTATAGTACGTGCAGTTCGGCAATCCCAGCCCGCCTTGTTCCGCATCGCCGATCATCATGCTGCTGTCTTTGAAGTCCTGCTCTGAACCAAACCCGAACAAGGCGTTAATCCCCATGCTTTGCAAGCGGGCAAGCTCCGCTTCCAGGCTCGAAACATCATGGATTTTGCCGATCCGCTGAAACTCCGGGTCTAGGGGCTTGGCTCCTTCCGACTCGACTTTCTGAGTATTCATACAACTCGAGTAAAAATCGCCCAGCTTTTGCTCATTCGAACCCTTGACGGCATTTTTGTTCGCCGCATCTTTCTCAAGAATTTTGCGGAGGATCTCCTTGTTCCGCTTGGCCAGCTCCTGGAACTGGCTCCAGGAAGGGTAAGCCGCCGGGATAGGATTCGACGCCATCCAGCCGCCGTCGGCAAATTCGTAGAAATTGTTGCAGGGCTGGATCTTCGTATCCAGATTCTTGATGTTGAGCGCCGGCGCCGGGGGAACCGCGCTCGCGCGCGAGGCCGCTGGCTTCTGAGATTTGCTCGAGCAGCTCAATAGAAATAACGCCGCCAGGGCAATTGCACCCAGAGCGTACATCCCGCTTCCGGCCAACCGGGGAGTTGAATGGCGCATCACGATTCCACCTTCCGTCTTGAGGGTTTCCTGCAAAGCCAAGCCACAAATCCTATCAGATAACCTGTGCGCCCGCCACTGTAGCGGCGTTCTAGGCGATGGTAGGGGCGCTGCTTGCTGCGCCCCATTCCTTGTTCTGATAGATTTGGCAATGAGCGGCTGGCCTGGAGGGAGGCATCGCGGCCGGTGCGGGGTGGCTTTGGGGACTTTACACAGAGACTTCGGCAGGCTCCACCTGAGCTTTGGCAGGACTTGAGGTTGAGCAAGGCAGGTCAAGACATACGGTTTTTTCGTGGCAGTGGAAGTAGCGCTCGCAGCGGAGGCAGTCACGCCAGACTTTCATGGGAAAGCGCTCCCGCGCCGTTTCCCGAAAACCGCACTTCAGGAAAAAGTCAGGAGCCAGGGTGAGAGCAAACACCGTCTTGAGGCCGTAGTTTTCCGCCTCAGAAAGCAGGCGCTCGGCGAGCGCCCGGCCCATTCCCCGGTGCTGCGTTCCCGGCGCGACGCACAGCGACCGCACCTCTGCGAGCTCGGCGTTATAAAACTTCAGGGCTCCGCAGCCCATCACGGAGCCGGCTTCGTCTTCCGCCACCAGGAACTCGCGGACGCACTCATAGAGATCGGTCAGGGGACGGGGCAGCATGATGCGCTCCGCCGCGTAATGGTTGATCATCTCGAAAATCGCGGGCACGTCCCGCAACTCGGCTTTCCGGATCATCATCTGAACGCAACCTTACTTCCCGAACCTCTGGAACCATGTCATTCCGAGCCCGTTCGCTCCGCTTCGAACGGTCCTGAGCGTAGCGAAGGAGCTCAGGACAACTCCGTGAGGAATCTCGCCCTGAAAATAAGACCGTACGAGATTCCTCGTCGCCCAGGCTCCTCGGAATGACAGACACTATGAGCTTTCAACAAGCTGCCAAGCGCTCCGGCCATCATGAGCTATGCCTGGCCGTTCTGCAAGAGCAGGATCAAGATCGCCTTTTGCACGTGCAGCCGGTTTTCCGCCTGGTCGTAGACAATGGATTGCGCGGAGTCGATCACTGCGTCGGTCACCTCCTGGCCCCGGTGCGCCGGAAGGCAGTGCATGAAAACCGCGCCCGGCGCTGCGGCTTCCATCAGATCGCCGGTCACGCGATAGGGCGCGAACACCTGGGCCCGCAGGTGCGCGGCGTATTCCTGGCCCATGCCCGCCCAAACATCTGTATAGATCGCCTGAGCGCCTGTCACGGCTTCGAACGGATCGTGGAAAAGGTTGACGGAAGCGCCGGTATTTCCGGCGCAAGCCTCAACCTCGCTCATGATCTCCGCCTTGGGGCTGAAACCCGCTGGGGTTGCGATGTTCATGGAAATACCGAGCTTGGCTGCGACCATCATCAGCGAATTGCAGACGTTGTTGCCATCGCCCACAAAAGCCAGCCGCAGCCCGCTGAAGCCCCCGAACTTCTCTTCAAGTGTGAAGAAATCCGCAAGCGCCTGGCAGGGATGAAGCAGGTCCGTGAGCCCATTGATCACCGGAATGGAGGCGTACTCCGCTAGTTCCAACACCGCCTCATGCGAAAACGTGCGCGCCACGATTCCATCCACCCAGCGGTCGAGGTTCCGGGCGATATCCTTAATGCTCTCGCGCTCCCCCAGGCGGGGCTTCGCGTGATCCAGGTAAACGGCGTGTCCTCCCATGCCCGTCATTCCGGTTTCAAACGTGACGCGCGTGCGCAGCGAGGGCTTTTCGAAAATCATCGCCAGTTGCTTGCCCTCAAGCGTCCGCGCGAACGCCCGCGGCGATCTTTTCACGCGCTCCGCCAGCGAGAAAATCAGGCTGATGTCGCCGCGCGTGAGATCGCGCTCCGCGATCAGATCCTGCACGCCGAGTCTCTCCTGCATTTCAACCTGGGTCATCACGGGTGTCATGCGTGTACCTCCTGCCGGGTTTCGAGCGCTTCCAGGATCGGCTTCAAAGCCGAAATCAGCTCGTCGATATGATGCCGCTCAACAATCAGCGGCGGTAGAAAACGTAAGACCTTCTCTTGCGTGCAATTGATGAGAAATCCGGCATCAAGCGCCTGTTTCACCACGGCCTTGCCGGGCGCTGCCAACTCCGCGGCCAGCATCAGCCCTTCGCCCCGGATTTCCCGGATCACTGGAACCTCGTTCTGAAGGCGCCGCAGTTGTTCGCGGAAGTATTCGCCGGTCGCGCGGACCTCGCCGAGAAAGCCCGGCTTTTCGATTATTTCCAACACCTTGAGCGCCAGCCGGCATTGCAGCGGACCACCCCCGAAGGTGGTGCCGTGCATTCCGGGCGAAAAAGCTTTGGCCACTTCATCACGCGCGATGATCGCCGCCAGGGGTAATCCGGCGGCCAAGGGCTTCGCCACTAACACCACGTCCGGCTTCAGACGAAACCGTTCGTAAGCGAACATCCGGCCGGTGCGCCCCAGGCCGCACTGAATTTCATCCGCGATGAACAGCGCGTCCTGCTCGCGGCACAAGGCTTGCGCCGCCTTCAGAAACTCTTCTTTGATTTCGACGACCCCGCCTTCGCCCTGAATTGTTTCCACCATAAACCCGGCCACGCGGGCGGTGAAGTTCTCTTTAAGGCTCCGAGTGTCATTCAACCGCACAAACTTGATCCCCGGCACGAGCGGCTCGAACGGCTTGCGGTATTTTTCCGGCCAGGTCGCGGAAAGCGCGCCGAAGGTACGGCCGTGGAAAGAATTTTCAACCGCAAGCACGTCATAGCGCTCAAACGGCTCGGCAGGATGGTGCTTCCGCGCGTAAGCGCGGGCCAGCTTGATCGCGCCCTCGGTGACTTCCGTGCCTGAGTTCCCGAAAAAAACACGATCGAGACCCGACAGCCGCGCCAGCTTTTCCGCCAGCGGCCCCTGAAAGCGGTGATAAAGAAGGTTCGAAACGTGCAGCAGGCTCTCCGATTCATCGCGCAGAACCCACATAATCTCTGGGTGGTTGTAGCCCAGCGCGTTCACTGCCAAGCCGCCCAGAAAGTCCACGTACCTCTTTCCCCGGTCATCGTAGAGATAGCAGCCCTCGCCTCGCACGGCCAAAACCGGCAGGCGTTCATAAGTCGGCACCAGGACGCGGGCTTCAAGTTCCTTGATTTCTTCGTAGCTCATATCGCAGCTCATCCGATCACTTCACGATGCGGGTGCCCCCGCTCTCACGGCGATTCAGGAGGTGCAGCAAACTGTTCGGCGCCGAAGATGAAATCATGTCAATCTCCCGAACGCCGCCCGCCAGCACCGTCGCGCAAGAGAGCAGTTTCGGAATCATGCCGTCGCGCACAATTCCTTTGCGAATCATGCCGCGAATCTCCTTCGCGCGCACTTCGGCCAGCAGCTTTCGCTCGGCATCCCAGACACCGCCCGATTCCGTCGCGTAAATCAGCCGGTCCGCGGGCAGCGCCCGGGCAATCGCCGCGGCGAAATCATCGGCATTGACGTTAAAGTATTCGTTGCGCGGACCTAACGCGAGGCTCGCCACAACAGGAACCATGCGCCGCTCGAACGCCATTTCGAGAACAGCCAGGTTCACCTTGCTCGGCCGGCCAACGAAGCCCAATCCCTTCAATTTCCGGGCGCCAGCCGGCAGCTTCAGCGGGCGAGCTTCCATCAGGTTCGCATCTCCGCCGCAAATACCGAGCGCCGCCTGCCCTTGGCCCTGAATTGCCGCCACCCACTGCTTGTTCACCATGCCGGCCAGCACCATCAAAGCCACGTCGCGCGTCTCGGCGTCCGTCACCCGCAGCCCAGAGGCGAAATCGGTGGAAATATCCATCCGCGAAAGCGCTTGGGTCAGCAGCTTGCCGCCGCCGTGCACAACCACGGTGTCGTGCCCCGCACGGCGCAACTGCGCAATCTGCCGCGCAAGGTCCCGCCGTGTTTTGGCGTCTTCCGCCGCCTGGCCGCCGATTTTGATGACCAGTTTCACCGGAGCGCCGCGTCCTCTGCCCAGCCCATCATCAGGTTCATGTTCTGCACGGCCTGCCCCGCCGCGCCTTTTCCAAGGTTGTCGATGGCGGAAACAATCACCAGGCGGCGGGACGAAGATTCCATCGCAAAACCGATATCGGCGTACTGCGTGTTCGCCACCGCCTGAATCTCCGGCAGCTTGCCGTCTTCGTACACGCGAACCAGAGGAGCCCCGGCGTAGAAATCCTGGAAAATTCGCACCACTTCTTCACGCTCCGAACTTCGGCGAAGCCGCACGTAGATCGTGCTCAGCAGCCCGCGATTAAGGGGCAGAAGGTGCGGCGTAAAGGTAAAGTTCTCTCCGCTCAGATTCAGCGCTTGCAGCATTTCCGGAGTATGACGGTGCTTGAAAGCGCCGTAAGCCCGGCAATTCTCATTGACGCTCGAAAATAGCAGATCGTCCTTCAGCGAGCGCCCTGCTCCGGTCGCCCCGGACTTCGCGTCACAGATGATTCCCGCTTCGACGTCAATCATCCCCGCTTGAAGCAGCGGCGCGAGACCCAGAACCGCGGAAGTGGGATAACACCCGGGATTCGCAACCAGCCGAGCTTGGCGGATGGCCGGCGCGTTCAATTCCGGCAATCCATATACCGCTTCGGCCAGCGCTGGGGCGGCATGGTGCTCAAAGCCGTACCACCGCGGATAAAGGCTCGCGTCCTTCAGCCGGAAGGCTCCGCTCAAGTCCACTACGCGCAATCCCAGGTTGAGCAACTGCGGCCCAAGTTCGAGTGACGCTTCGTGCGGGGTCGCGAGAAAAACCAGGTCGACATCGGCAGGATGGAGCGCTTCCAGATTGAGCGGCGATACCGGAACCAGAGCCACGCCGCGCAGCGCCGGGTGCGAATCAGAAACCGGCCGCGCCTCGCTTCCGCCGCGCCCCGAAGACATCAAGCGGACGATCTTCGCCCCCGGGTGCCGCGCCAGGATCGCAATCAGCTCGCCTCCGGCATAGCCCGTCGCTCCCGCCACGGCCACCCGCGTCATGTTTTCCGCCTCAGGCCTCCGCCTTGCCTGAGCGCCGGATTCCTGTTCAAGAGCGATTCCCAAAGCCCGTCCTCTCCAGAAGAATAATTATACACACCACGTATAAATATGCTCAATTTTCGCCCGCCGGGAGGCGTGAAGTCAAGAAAAAATCCCGTTAAAATTTTCAAATCCGGACGCCCGGAACCGTCTTCAGATATAATCGTGAAGTTCAGTCTCAATCCCGGGTGCTCGGATGCGATATAACAACATTCTGGAAGCCATCGGTCACACGCCGTTAATCAAACTGAACCGGGTCGTAAAAAATTGGGCCGCCCCGGTTTACGCCAAATGCGACTATCTGAATCCCGGCGGCAGCGTGAAGGACCGCATCGGCATCGCCATGGTGGAAGAGGCTGAGCGCAAGGGCTGGCTTAAGCCGGGCGGGACCATCGTCGAAGGAACCTCCGGCAACACCGGCATGGGCCTCGCGCTGGTCGCGGCCGTGAAAGGCTACAAGGCCATCTTCACGATGGCCGACAAGCAATCCAAGGAGAAGGTTGACACCCTCAAAGCTGTCGGCGCGGACGTCGTGGTCTGCCCGACCGCAGTCGCGCCCGAGGACCCGCGCAGCTACCATGCCGTAGTCAATAAGCTCGCCGAAGACATCCCGAACACCTACCACCCCGACCAGTATCACAACCCCGCAAACCCGGAAGTGCATTATCAAACCACCGGACCGGAAATCTGGGACGACAGCGAAGGCCGGATCACGCATTTTGTAGCGGGCATGGGCACGGGCGGCACGATCACCGGCGTAGGCCGTTACCTGAAAGAAAAAAATCCGAACGTGAAGATTATCGGCGCCGACCCTGCGGGATCCATTCTGTATGATTTCTTCCACACCGGCTCGACTCCCAAAGCTGAAACTTATAAGGTGGAAGGCATCGGCGAGGATTTTTTTCCCACCACGCTCGATTTCAGCGTGATTGATGACGTGCGCCGCGTCAGCGACAAAGATTCCTTCTTGTGGACGCGGCGGCTGGCGCGCCAGGATGGAATCTTTGCGGGGGGATCGGCTGGCACGGCTCTGGCTGCCGCCGTGCAAGTGTTGCCGTCCTTGAGGGACCAGGACTTCTTGGTGGTTTTCATCCCGGACACCGGCATGCGCTACCTGAGCAAAATCTACAATAGCGAATGGATGCGCGACAATCGCTATCTCGAATCTTCAATCCCGTGGACGGCCCAGGAAATCATTCAGGCCCGAACCGCCCTGGGGGGGCCGCAGCGCGAGCTGGTGAAAGTCTCACCCGCAGATACCGTTTTATCCGCGCTCGAATTAATGCAGGCGCACGATTTTTCTCAGCTTCCGGTGTTCGATGCGGGCGCGCCCGCCGGAGCCATCTACGAAGATGAAATCCTGAGCCTGGCGCTCGAAGGGAAAGACCTGAAGAAAGTTGTCGTCCGCGAGGTGATGAGCCGGCCATTTCCCGTGGTACGGCCCTCCGCGACCGTCGACCAGATCACCGCCTGCATTACCCGCGAATGCCCGGCGGTCTTTGTGATGGTGGGTGCCCAGGAGTACGCGATTCTCACGAAATACGATCTACTCCAGGCCGTCTCCCGGCTGATGGAAGCGCGCTGACCGCCGCGCCGCCTTCGACGCGGCTTATTGGTTGCAGCCTGCGGCTGGAATTGATAAGATAACTAGGCTAGCCGGGTTTTCGGCAGGCAGTAGTCCCCTCCTTAAAGTCGACGAGCGCCCATGACATCACACAGCTTCGGCATCTTAGTTTTGCTGAGTTTCGCAATTCCCGTTCCTATTCTGGCGTGGCTCGACCGGCAAAAAAACTCTTCTTCGCATAAGTCTTCCCCTCGCAAGGGGAGAGCGTAATGTACGCTGGCCATTTCGCCGCAGGTTTAGCCATTAAAGCGCGCGAACCGCGCGCCCCCACCTGGGCCGTGCTGCTGGGCGTCGCATTGCTGGATATCCTTTTCGGCGTGTTTGTGACCCTCGGAATCGAGCGCGTCACGATGACGCCGCATCTGGGTCACGGCTTCAATCTCGATTTCATCGACTGGTCCCATTCGCTGGTGATGTCGATTGTCTGGGCGGGACTTTTCATGCTTCCCTTCTGGAGGCGCGGGCGAGCCGTGGCGTGGGCGATCGGCATTGCGGTGTTCTCCCATTTCGTTCTCGATTTTTTCATGCACCCGCCCGACCTGGCGCTTTGGCCGGGATCGAAAATCCATCTCGGTCTTGGGCTTTGGCGAGAGCTTCCAACCGGCTATTGGTGGGTGGAGTTTGCCTTTATTGCGGTATGCTGCGTTTATTATTTTCGCCGGGCCCAGCGGCTGCGGTCATTCGGCGGCCACGCCGGCGTCGTTTGTGCTGTTGTGATACTCCTTCATCTCTTGACCTCTCCATGGCTATCTCCCGTCCATTGACACCCGGCGCGTTCGGGGCCGCACGTCGCGGACATTAATAAAAAAATATCCGAAGCGTGCCGCCTATTTCTAGTTAGTTATGGAAGTGACCTCGCCGGGAGTTCAAAATAGATTAATAATCTCTCAAGCCACGATTTTTGTTTGTTCACCGTTGAATAAACGATTATCTTACTGATTATAAGTGGCTTAGCTGAAACAAATGGTGGTGAAAAATTTATTGAAAAGCATTTGACAGGTAACAGGCACGGCAATATCCTTATAGGGTAAAAATTAAGTTTCGCAATAGAATGCCGAAAAAGGGTATATGAGCAGTTTTGGCGAAAATTTACGGCGCGAACGCGAGATGCGTGGCATCACGCTCCATGAGATCGCCGACTCTACAAAGATCAGCGTCCGGTTTCTCGAAGCCGTGGAAACTGAGCAATTTTCAAAGCTCCCGGGCGGCATTTTTGCGCGAAGCTTCATCCGGTCGTATGCCGGTTATCTTGGCCTGGACGAAGAGCGCGTCATGGCCGAATTCCACCTCGCCGCTCCGCCTCAAGAAGAAGCGGATTTTTCGCGGATTGGCGTTACAGGGTCAACCGCCAACCATAAGTCTCGCCCTCCGGTTTTGCCCTGGATCATCGCCATAATTCTGCTTGCCGGCGGCTATGGAATTTTTCGCTACGCGCACCGCACTTCAGAAGAACCGCTAACTTTTGGCAATCCGTCTTCGGCAACTGCGGATCCCGCTTCCGGCGCCGCGCAGACGCCAACGTCCACTCCACAATCCGCCGTGGCCAATCCCGCTCCGGGCAGCGCGCAAAGTGGAACGCCACCCGTGCTCGCAGCCTTCGCGCCGACTGGCGCATTTCCGGACGCCACTCAAACATCGGACCCGGCGGCCCGGCAGGTTGCAGGAGCGCGAAACATAAAACCTGTCGCCGCAACCGGAAGAATCATCGCCAGCCCCGCGCTCCCCGCCGCATCAAGCACAATCTCTCTGGCCAAAGCTGAAGCGCAAGGAGAGATGGTTCTTCAGGTCGCCGCAACTCAACCTGCCTGGATCGCGGTGGATGCGGACGGCAAGACGGTGCTGGAGCACGTGCTCACACCCCACGAGGTCCAAACCCTGGTCGCAAAAGATTACTTCGACGTCACCACCGGAAACGCTCAGGGTACCGTTCTCACTCTGGACGGCGTCACGCTGAAACCCCTTGGCCAATACGGAGAGGTCAAAAAAGTCCATCTCACGCGAGATGACCTCAAGAACCACACCCCCTGATTCAAATTCAGCCGCTCGCCCGCATCCTACGCGCCTGGCCGAGGCGCTCCGGCAAAATCTGGCTCCTCTCTCGATTCGCCGCAAGGGAGCGCTGGGGCAGCTTCGAACCGCCCTCGCTGAAAAAATCGAAATCCTTATCATTCTCACCCAAGACCCAGATAAGGAGATTCGCCATCAGGCTTTCGTGACACTGGAAAATTGGGATATTGAAGAACTATCCAGCGTTCTTGCCGATCCTTCTTGCCCCGTCGCCGCTCTCGAATTCGCCGCCCAATCCCTTGTAACCCGGCATCCCCGGCTGCTTGAGGCGTTGCTGCATAATACAGCGCTCCCTCCGGAGCTTCAAAATCAGCTTCTAGCACAGATTGAAGCCTTGGCGAGCCAATGGGCAGAAACGTCCGGTGATCGCCCGGAAGTCGCCCCTTCGCCCCAGGACCTCGATCACGGTGAAACGACGCTCGAAAAGATCAGCCGGATGACGGCGGTGGAAAAGGTCAAGTGCGCCCTGATGGGAAGCCGGGAAGAACGACTCATTCTAATTCGCGACCCGAACAAACTGGTAGCGCGTGCCGTGCTGCAATCGCCCAAGCTTTCCGAGGCGGAAATCGAAGCGTACGCCGCGATGCGGAATGTGAGCGAAGAAGTGCTGCGGATGATGGCCACAAACCGGGCGTTTACCAAGAGCTATGCAATTCTGCACGCGTTAGTGAACAATCCGCGAGCGCCCCTGGACGCGACGCTTTCGATGATTGGCCGGCTGAATGACCGGGACCTGAGAGGGATCGCTGCGAACAGAAATGTTCCGGACGCCCTTCGCACGGCCGCGGCGAAACTTCTGAGTGCGCGGCACACGACAAAGAATATTTCGTTCTCGCGGAAGCATTGAGGCCGATGGGGCTTACCAGACAAGAACCGTCGCAGCGCCGGCTGCCGCGGCGGCAAGGTAAAGGTTGGTGGAATCGTAAGGCAGCGGCTGGAACCAGATGGCGGCGCTCGACGCCGGCTGAAGAACAGCCCCGACCGGAGTTCGCCCCAGAAGGTGCGGCTGGGTGAAATTGCCGGCGGCCGTGGGAGTGATGGCGACTCGGCCCATAATCCGCGTGGCCTGCACCACTGCCGTGACCGCGCTGGCGCTGGTCAGGGCTTGACCGATCAGCGCGTCGCCAGCCGCGGCGCCCGACGCGCTCGCTTGCCAGTAGAACTTTGTGCTTGAGTTGTAGAAAAGGTACGAAGTTGCGCTGGGAGGGGCTGCCGGAATTACCGGAGCCGCCGGCGGCGCATAGCGTTGGCCTTGCGCATAGAGCACTCCGGCGCTAAGCCCGGGTGTCAGACCGGAAGCGGTAGAAAGTGTGAGGCCCGAAACCACGCCATTCACGCCCAAGTCGCCAAAAAGCAGATCGTTGACAAAGGCGACGTTCTGGTCGAGCAGCAGCGCATTCGCATCCTGATCGGCTTCGTATCCCGTCAGCCCGTGCTGCGACTGGATCAAACCCTTGCGTGGAAGAATGGTGCGAGTGACAGCCATAAAAAGAAGCCCTCAGCTTTCAGCAATCAGCGGTCAGCCAGCGATCAGTGACAAGGGCTCTGCTCGCTGAAAGCTGACTGCTGATGGCTAATTATTCTGGTTCAGCGAGCTGCGCTGGCAGACGGCGTAAACCTTCACCGTTCCCTGGCTCTGCGCCCCGCCGGTTGTGAAGAATACCTGGCACGTGATGAACCCGGTCGCATCACTAATATCCACCACGTAAGGCACCACCACCAAGCCGCCCGAACCCAAATCAACATTCGACAGTGCCGGGAAAGTGTCTTGTCCTGGTATAAACCCGGGCGCGGGCTGGCGGCTCGATGCGAACACCGGAATAAACATGCACTCACCCCGCGAATAGGCGTAGCCATCCACCGGGCTCACCGGCACTGGCACGGTATCGCCGCTGCCGTAAAATCCCATGTAGATCATCTCGCAGCGCACCGCTGCGAACTTGGCATTGTGCGAAATTTTCTGCAGCGAATCGTCGGTAAGCGGCTGGTTGCCCGCAATGGCGGAATCGGCTAGATCGAAAAAGCCGGGAACGGCAGAGAACGTTAACTGAGACATTGTGGTACCGCCTTAAGAGGTGATAGGTTACAGGCCACAGGTTGCAGATGGCGAGGCTGGCCCTGTTGCCTGTGACCTGTCACCTGTTGCCTAAAAGATGGTGTTTCCTGCCGCGCCATCGGCGTAAGTTCCGCCGCTCGCCGCTTGCGAGATAAACAGGTACTGCGCCTTCTGCCCGACTTTCGCGCCCGTCCATTTGGGCACACCGTTTGTAGCCGGAGCGATGTAATAGGGTTTCGACAGGTTGATAAATCGTGTGTCGAGCAGGTCAAGCTGGATGTTGCCTTGCCCGTAATTCGGGCTTTTGCCGACGACTTCACAGACCACATTTGCCAAGCCCATCTTGCCGATCTGAAAGTCCGCGACCAGCGGATGATTCAGCCACACATAGTCGCCCAACTCGACCGTCAACGCGCTTAGAAACGCTTTCACCTTATAGACCGGAGGCGCGAAGGCGTGGCGGCGAAAGATACGATCCGCGATCATCTGGGCGCGCATCATGCCGCCGTAGGGCAACACCAAGCCAGTCGCCTCAATCTGCTGCTGGAAAATCTGGTTGTACCGCGTCAAAGACTCGCGCTGCTCGAAGGTAACCTGGAAATCGTAGGCCCGCGCCGCCGTCGTCACTCCGCCGTTTTCCACATTCATCTTCACGGTGACCACGTTAATGATAGGCTGGCGGCTGATCTCAGGAATGCCGATCACGTTCTTCTGATTCAGCGCCATGACCGGTGTCTGAGCTTCCGGCGATTTCATGCTCTTCAACGCCAGCTTGCCGTCGGGCCGCACGATGAAATACACCCCCAGTACCTTCAGAATCTGTTCCTCGACAAACTGCTTGCCATCAACGGGCCTCTGGATTTGAAACTCAAACCAATCGCCGGAAAACTCGGTGTCGCGCAGCCGCAGGAAACCTGCGACGTCCAGGTATTGGTTCGGATTAATCAGCGTCGAATCATCCCCAGGC
>DASUKV010000047.1:0-15724 GCA_036278555.1 Terriglobia bacterium | reverse complement strand
TCGGTGTGGCCCCACGATAACGCGCTGATCGCGGCCGGGATGGCAGGCTATGGATTGAGCGAAGCGGCTGCCCGCGTCTTCACCGGTTTGTTTGATGCTACGCTTTTCCTGGACCTCCACCGCATGCCTGAATTATTCTGCGGTTTTGCGCGCAGGCCCGGCGAAGGGCCCACGCTCTATCCTGTGGCTTGCTCGCCGCAGGCCTGGTCAGCGGCTTCGGTTTACATGCTCCTGGGCGCCTGCCTGGGAATCTCCATCACCGCCTCGCCGGCCCAAATCCGCTTTACCCGCGCCTTTCTGCCGGAATCCCTTCAGGACGTGCGGCTCAAGAACCTTCGAGTCGCCGGCTCCTCCGTAGACCTTTCAATCTCGCGCTTCAGGGACTATGTCAGTGTGAACATTCTGCGCCGTGAAGGAGACGTGGAAATTATTTCACTGAAATAGACTCGAGCTTACCCAACGGGCGGGTGTGATTTTTTACCGGAATCAACTATAGTAAGCAACTGCTGGGAAAACAGCCCAGGCCCATCTTGAATCGCGAATCACGGCGCATCCGGCGGAGGGCGCGGCAAGCAGCGCCCTACCAATGGTGCGCCGTAGGCGCAAGTCATACTTTGAGTTTCTCCCGGAGGATCTGAATGGCGGATGTGGTGACATTTGGCGAAGCGATGATCCGGCTTGCGCCTCCTCATTTCCAGCGGCTGGAGCAGACGGTTTCGCTGGACGTGCAAATCGGCGGCGGCGAGCTGAACGTCGCCGCCGGGCTCAGCCGTCTGGGCTTAAACGGCGCGTGGGTTTCGCGGCTTCCGAAAAACGCGCTCGGGCGGCTCCTCGAAAATCGCGCGCGGCAGGCGGGCGTGGACACCTCCGAGATTGTATGGGCGGACGAAGGGCGGCTGGGCCTCTACTTTGTGGAATTCGGGGCGGCACCCCGGCCGAGTTCTGTGCTCTATGACCGCTCGCACTCGGCCATCAGCGCGATCAGGCCCGGCGAGGTGAACTGGGAAGAAGTCTTTACCGGCGCCAAGTGGTTTCACACGAGTGGCATCACTCCGGCGCTGAGTGATTCAGCCGCGGCTGTCACGCGCGAGGCCCTGCAAGCAGCGCGGGAGGCGGGCGTGACGGTGAGCTACGACCTCAATTATCGCGGCAAGCTCTGGCCGCCGTCTAAGGCGCAGATCGTCCAGGAGCCCTTGATGGAATACGTGGACGTGCTCATCACCACCGAGGAAGACACCAATGTGGTCTTCAAAATCAAGGCGGAATCGCGCGGCGAGGAAAAGGGCTTTCAGGAAGTTTCCGCCGAGCCTTACAAGGAAGTTGCACGGCGGCTGCAGGAGAAATTCGATTTCCGCGCCGTGGCGATTACTCTGCGGGAAAATCCGCTGGTCTGGCGCAATACCTGGACGGCCATCGCTTACGCAGACGGTAAATTCTACGAAGACGTGAAGTATGACGTAGAGATCGTCGACCGCATCGGTGGAGGCGATTCGTTCAGCGCCGGGTTCATTTACGGCTACCTTACTCACAAGTCCTATGCCGCCGCCGTGCGCTACGGGAACGCCTTCAGCGCCCTCAAGCACACCAACCCCGGCGATTTCAACTGGACGACTCTCGCCGAAGTGGAACAATTGCTGAAAGGCGCTAGCCTGCGGGTGGCAAGGTGAGAAAAGCAAGTGATGAGTGATAAGTGACAAGCTTCAGCCGTCAGCAATCAGCGCTCAGCTTTCAGCAAAAGAAACAGAGACAAGTGACAAGCGAAAGCCGTGAGCCATCAATTACAAGTTTTGTAAGCAGCTACGAACTTCGGCCGCTATCGGCTTTAGCTGAAAGCTGATCGCTGATAGCTTGTCTCTCGTCACTCATCACTCGTCACTACTTTTTGGAGGTTTCGTGTCCTGGACCAAAGAAAAAGCGCTTGAAAAAATTCGCTCGGCGGGTCTCGTGCCCATCGTGCGAACACCTTCCGCTGAGGATGCGTCGAAGGCAGCGGAAGCGATCATCCAGGGCGGAATCGGCATCGCCGAAGTCACGATGACGGTTCCGAACGCGATCCGGGTGATGGAGCAGGTGGCCGCGAAGTATGGAGACAAAGTCTTGCTGGGCGCGGGTACGATTCTCGATCCTGAAACCTGCCGGGCCGCAATCCTTGCCGGCGCGGAATTTATTGTAACCCCTTCGCTTGACGTGCGGGTGATCGAGATGGCGCGGCGCTACAGCAAGCCGTGCTTTCCGGGCGCGCTCACCCCCACGGAGGTTGTCACCGCCTGGCAGGCCGGGGCGGATATGGTAAAGATTTTTCCTTGCGGCCCGGTCGGCGGCCCGAAATACATCAAGGCGTTGAAGGGTCCGCTGCCGCACATCGATTTTGTCCCTACGGGCGGTGTGAGCCTGGAAAACGCCGCGGAGTTCATCAAAGCGGGAGCCGCCGCCGTCGCCGTGGGCAGCGAATTGGTGAACCTGAAAGTCTTGCGGGAAGGCAAACTTGACGTGATTACAGAAACCGCCAGGAGATTTATGGAAGCGGTGAAATCGGCGAGGGCGGCAGCGAGCGCGTAGGTTGGTTATCTTAGGCCGAGGTGTCGGTCACGCCCCCTCACCCGGCTCGCTCCGCTCGCCACCCTCTCCCGAAGGGAGAGGGTCCGAATCAAGAGGAAAACAGTCTCTCTTACGGGAATGCTAGAAGTCAGGAAAGGATTGCAGTCCTCTCCCTCTGGGAGAGGGTGGCCGAAGGCCGGGTAAGGGGCGATGCGGCGGGATCAGGACTCTTCTCCAGCGCCTTTATTCCAATATTCCCAATTTGAGTAATTCACATTCAGGCGCGAAGTCACGTCGGACGGGCAACCGGTCCAATCCTCCACCATCTGGTTGCCCAGGTACTGCAAGTCCTTAATCCCCATCTTGCTCGAATAATATCCGCCTAACACCGCGTCCCGGACGTGATTAAAGCTGGAAACAGCGTTCGCGTCGGCCGGCTCAGCTTTGCCGGGATAGGCCACGCGGTCAAGAAGCTGCTTCTGCTGAGCGACCGGGCAGTCCACGAAATCGTGGTGGTAGAGGCGATTCGATTCCATATCGGCCCAGGTGAGCCAGCCAAGAATTTCAGTTTTGCGAAGGCCGCCCCGCAGGTGCAGGATTTCGTCGATGTACTCGGGCGCGCCCGACTGCGTTGCGCTGCCGCTATGGTCATCCGCAGGGACAATCAGGTCACTGACCACGCGGAGCGTTTTCCACTGATGAGCGTTAAACGTCTTCGGCTGATAAGCGCCGGGGGGGGTGTGCTCCGCCTGCGCCGGTGAAGCCGCAGCCGCAGCAGCCAAACCGGGCGCGAGCGGCACCAGCGCCGCAGCGGGCGCCATAGTCATGGCCTTCAGCAGATCCCGCCGGTTCAGCGACCCCGCCGGTTGTTTTTTTTCTTCGTGATCCATAGTGACCTCTCTAAAAATCCGGTTACGATACCCCTCACCCGGCCCGCTACGCGTGCCACCCTCTCCCCGCAAGCGGGGAGAGGGGCTGGGGGTGAGGGGTAGTTAGAAAGTTGCCTAATTTATACCAGCTTCCGCCCTCTAGCGTTCCAAACGCGAAGCTAGATGTTGCGCTTCTTCACCTGGTCCGCCGCGTATTCCGATGTCCGCCAACCCAGCGCCATGATGCTGAGCGTGGGGTTCTTGTCCGCGTTGCTCACGAACGGCGCGCCATCCGTGATGAACAGGTTCTTGCAGTCCCACGCCTGGCAATAAGGGTTCAGCGCGGAAGCGCGGCGGTCAGACCCCATGCGCGCCGCCCCGACTTCGTGAATAATGGCGCCGCCCTTCGAGATTCCCCAGTTGTCTTCCGGGCCGAAGGTTTCAAGCGGCTCGCCGCCCGCCGTCAAAATGATTTCGCGGAAAATTTCGCGCGCGTACTTCGCCATCTGAATTTCGTCTTCGCTCCACTTGAAGTGGAATTTCAGCACCGGAATACCCCACTCATCCACCATCTCCTTGTCGATTTCACAGTAACTGTTTTCGTTGGGAATCATTTCCCCGCGGCACGAAAATCCAATGAACGCGCCGTAGATTTTTCGTACCCCGCGCTTTAACTCCGCGCCATAGCCGCCGCCCAGGAGCCGCTCGGATCCCGAAAACGAGCCTGGGAAAGGCATGTGATGGCCGCCGCCGAATTCAATGTGGAAGCCCCGCGAGAAGGGCATTTCATTCCGGAACTGCTTCTCATAGTTCCACCACGGCATGTAAAGGTGCATGCCTCCCACGCCGTCCTCATTATGGGGAGGCAGGCTCTGCATGATGGGGAAAAAGCCGGTGGAGCCGTCCGCGCCCACCGTATCCATCAGGTATTTCCCGACCATGCCGTCGGAATTGGCGAGGCCGTCAGGGTGCGCCGCGCTCTTCGAGTTCAGCAGCAGCCGCGCGCTTTCACAGCAGCTCGCCGCGAGCACCACGATTTTCCCGCGCACCTGCATTTCCTTCCGGGTTTTCTTGTCGATATAGGAAACGCCCGTCGCGAGGCCATCTTTTCCCACAAGCACTTCGCGCGCCATGGCGTTGCAGATCACCTTCAGGTTGCCAGTGGCCATGGCGGGCGGAACCAGCACCGTCGAGGACGAGAAGTTTGATGAAGTTGCGCAACTGCGGCCGCATTGCCCGCAATAGTGGCAGTGCGGGCGGCCGTTCAGGGGTTCAGTGAGAATCGAGAGCCGCGAAGGAACGCAGGGGATGGCCAGCTTGCGGCAGGCCTTTTGCACCATCAGTTCGTAGCAGCGGGGCTTGGGCGGTGGCTGGAATTTGCCGTCCGGCGTATTTGTGAGGCCTTCCGCCGAGCCGAACACGCCGATCAGTTCTTCCGTTTTATCGTAATACGGCGCGAGATCATCGTAGGTGATGGGCCAGTCAAAGCCTTTGCCGTCGCGGGTGTAAGGCTTGAAATCGTACGGCCCCATGCGCAGAGAAATTCTTCCCCAGTGATTCGTGCGGCCGCCCAGGGCCCGCGTGCGCCACCACCGCCAATCGCTGCCCGGAGCCGAGGTATAGGGCTCGCCGGGAATGCGCCAGCCGCCGTAGCCGGGATCAAAATAGCCGTTTGGCTTCTGCGGAGTGGCAGCACCGCGATAGGGAGCTTCGTAGGGCCACTTGAACATTGTCGATTGCTTGGCGGTATCCCACCATTCTCCGGCCTCAAGCATCAGGCACTTCGCTCCCGCTTTGGTCAGCACGTAAGCGGCAATCCCGCCTCCGGCGCCCGAGCCTACGATCACCGCATCGTATTCCTGGGCGCTGCGTATTACTTCCGGCATGAGACTTTTCTCCTAACCAATCAGAATCTTAATACCTTTAGAATCCGAGGAGGTATTCTACACGGACTCTGCCAAAATGAAACCCCAAAGTTGCATAAGCGGTTGAGCTCTCGCGGCGGCCAGAGGCCGCCGCGAGAACCGCATCGGATCGCTGGGCTAAAGCCGTCTCTCGTTGACGCGTTGTGGCACGGCTGAAAGCCATACCCTGATACAAAGCCGAACCAATGCATGACCGCGAAAGGTGAAGGCATTTCCGGAACGCAAAGCTGGAACTCGCAGGCGGATACTCTAGTAGCCGCTACCGCTTGAAGCGGCGGCGCTTTCGGCCACTCCGGCAGGAGGCCAGCGTACCAGCGCCTTAACGAACTGGATCATGTGCGGGTCTTCCCAATCCGTCGCGCCGATAATTTTATCCGCCAGCCGTCCGTCACGGTCAAAAATGTAGGTCTCCGGAAATATGTGAGTGCCGAAGCGCCCGGCCAGAGCCTGGTCCGGGTCGCGCACGATGGGAAAAGTCAGGTGATAGTTCGCGATGAATTTCTGAAGATCGGGCAGATTCTGGTCCACGCTGACGCCCACCACGCGCACGCCCTGAGGCCGCATCTGCTGGGCGAATTTTTCAAGGCTGGGAGCTTCCTCGACGCAAGGCGGGCACCACGTCGCCCAGAAGTTTACTAGCGTCACATGGTGGCCGCCGTCTCGCAGCGTAAAGGTTCCGGCGCTCACCTGCCGGAGCGTGAAATTCGGAGCTTTGTTGCCGACGGCCAGCACGTTACTCCCGCTGCGCCCCCAGACGAACGCCAGCACGCATCCCAGCACGATGGCTGCGATGCCGAGCTTTAACCACAACGATTTGCTCGTGTTCAATTTCATTCCACTTCATTATACTGATTTTGAGAGGCGTTCGCAGTTTTTTGCGTCTGATCCGGCGGTACCCGAGTTCCAGTTCAGCGTTCACCATGCCCAATGACCGCGATCCCGGTGTTTCGGCAATCATTCCCGCCCGTAACGAAGCGGCCGTCATTGCCCGGGCGGTCGAATCGCTCGAGCGCCAGCCGGATATCCGGGAAATCATCGTGGTCGATGATCAGTCGGAAGACCAAACCCCTGAGATTCTGGCCCGGTTAGCGCGTCAATACTCGAACCTCCGGATGCTGCGGCTGGAGAACTTACCCTCCGGCTGGCTCGGCAAACCGCACGCTCTGGCGGAGGGCGTGAAGCTCGCCACGGGTGACTGGCTGCTTTTCACGGATGCGGATACGGAACACAAACCGGGGAGCCTGGCGTCGCTCCTTGACCGAGCGGAAGCCGAGCACGCCGGCTTCGTTTCCATTTCTCCCGGCCAGCATATGAAAACATGGTGGGAAAGAGCCGTGATTCCGCTGGTTTATGTCCAACTCGCGCGCCTCTACCGCTTTGAGGATGTGAGTGACCCGCGATCTCCGGCAGCAGCCGCGAATGGGCAGTATCTCCTCATTCGGCGCGGCATCTATGAATCCATTGGCGGGCACGAAGCCGTGCGCAACGCCGTGCTGGAAGATGTGGAACTTGCCAAGCGCGTGAAGGCCGCTGGCGTTCAGATTTGGTTCCTGCCCGGCGCGGCATGGGCCGAAACGCGCATGTACCAGGCGTTCGGAGACATGTGGCGTGGCTGGACCAAAAACCTGTTTTTGCTCTACGGCCGCAGTTCGGGCAGGGTGGTGAAGGCTCTGTTTGATTTGTTCCTCGATTGGGCGCCGGGAGCGCTGCTTATTATTTTTCCGCTGGCGCTTTTGCTGGGCCCTTGGCAAAGCTGGCTGATTTACGCAACGGCCGCCGCGATCGTGGTCTTCTGGATGCAGCAATGGAGTTACAAGCGCCGCCTTGAGCGCTTGGGTTTTTCACGAGGCCTGGCAAACTATTTTTTGTTGGGCGCCCCCCTTTTCGGGCTCCTTTTGCTGAATTCTCTCCGGACCTACCGCCTGGGCGGCGCGGTCGAATGGAAGGGCAGAACTTATTCGGTGAAGGAAACGTCGTGATCTACCTGACCCGGCGGACGGAGTTTTCCGCGTCGCATTATTATCACAATCCTGATTTCAGTCCCGAAGAGAATCTGCGCATCTTCGGCAAGTGCAATAATCCTCACGGCCACGGGCATAACTACACGCTGGAGGTGACGGTCGCGGGGGAGATTGATCCCGCAACCGGCATGGTCCTGAACATTACGGACCTGAAAAAGCTGCTGGAAGCCGAAGTGCTGAGTGTGATGGACCACAAGTTTTTGAATAAAGAAGTGCCCGTGTTTGCCTCGCGCATCCCTACCACGGAAAACATTGCGATTGAAATCTGGAACCGGCTTGAGCCCAAGCTCACGTTCGGCAAGCTGCATCGCGTGCGGCTCTATGAAACTTCTGACCTTTACGTGGACTATTACGGAGGGCGATGATCTATCTCACCCGCCGCTACCACTTTTCAGCCTCCCATCGCCTCGACAGTGAAGCGCTCTCCGCGGACGAGAATGTCCGCATCTACGGCAAGTGCAACAACCCTTACGGACACGGCCACAATTATACGCTGCACGTGACGGTGGCCGGGCCGGTGGATCCCGCCACGGGAATGGCGCTTGACCTTGGCGTGCTCGACCGCGTGGTCAGCGAGGAAATTCTGGAGCCTTTCGATCACTCGCACCTGAACCTGGACGTGCCGGTTTTCGTACACCTCGTCCCCACCACCGAAAACGTTTGCCGGGAAATCTACAGGATTTTGCGCGAAAAACTGGCCGAGGCCGCGCCCGAAAGCCCCGCTCACCTGAAGAAGGTGCTGCTTGAAGAAACCAATTCCAACTATTTTGAGTATGAGGGTTGAAGATTCATGCCACGCGATGAGAAAGGCGTTCTGACCGGAGGACTGAAGGCGGCGGGAGACGGCGAGCCGATGGAGGCGTATTTTCACGCCATTCTCGAACTGCTCGGTGAGGATCCGGCGCGCCAGGGTTTAGAGCGAACTCCGCAGCGCGTCGCAAAGTCCTTGCGCTTTCTGACCAGCGGATACCACCAGGATCTCGATAAGATCCTGAATGGGGCGCTCTTTGATGTGGCTTACGATGAGATGGTCATCGTAAAAGATATCGAAATCTTCAGCCTCTGCGAGCATCACATTCTGCCGTTTTTCGGGCGCTGCCACATCGCCTATATTCCGAATAAAAGGGTCATCGGCTTAAGCAAGTTACCGCGCCTGGTGGACGTTTTCGCGCGCCGCCTGCAAGTGCAGGAGCGGCTTACCACTCAGATTGCCGAGACGATCATGGAAGAGATTCACCCGCGGGGCGTCGGGGTCATCATCGAAGCGCGGCATCTGTGCATGATTATGCGAGGCGTCGAGAAGCAGAATTCGGTGGCCGTGACCTCCGCCATGCTGGGCGTCTTTCGCGATTCCCAGCGCACGCGGGAAGAGTTCCTTAACCTGGCGCGCGCGGCGAGATGAGAGAGCCCGCGCGACGGCTCCGGGTGAAATGGTATGAACAACCTTGCGGGCAGCGTGGTTCTTGTGACCGGCGGCAGCCGTGGAATCGGCTTAGCGATTGCCCGGGCGTGCGCGAGTGAGGGCGCCCAAGTCGCGCTCGTCGCCCGCGACCGGAACGCGCTTCAGAATGCGGCAAAGGCATTGCCCGGCTCAGTGATTTTCGCCGCCGACGTCACGAAGGAACGGGACGTCAAGCGCCTTTTCCAGACGGTCGAACGGCGGTTGAAGCGGCTCGACATCCTGGTAAATAACGCCGGTGTCTTCACCTATAAGCCTTTCCAGCAGACCACCTTTGCGGATTGGGAAAAGAACCTTCGCTCGAACCTCACGTCGCTCTTTTTAGTCACGCGCGCCGCGCTGCCGCTGCTTGAACGCAGCCCCGCCGCTCATATCGTAAATATTCTTTCCGTTTCCAGCCGCACCGCTTTTCCCAAGTGCTCTGCCTACTGCGCCTCCAAGTTTGGCGCGCTGGGTTTTACGCGAGTCTTGGCTCAGGAACTGCGGCCCTCTCACATCCGCGTCACGGCTATTTTACCCGGCTCAACCAGCACGCGCATGTCCAACGAGTTTGATTTTCCTGTCGACCGCGCGAAACTCCTGCAGCCGGAAGACGTGGCCGGCACCGTCCTCGCCGCGTTGTTAGCTCCCCCTCGCGCCGCGGTGGATGAAATCCTCCTCACGCCCGCGCAGGGCAACCTAGCTGCGAATCCGCGGCGTAAAAAAATCCGGAGATGAGAGGCCGGCGGCTGTGAAGTTTTATAGGGATTTCAACACGGGCGAAGAGTTTGGGGATGAGACCGCAGACGCCATCGGCCACCCAATCAGTGTAATAGCCTCGTCACAAGCGCTTGCTCGAATGCTTCCGGGTCGTCCATCTCTGCTTCGATCACGCAGGCGAAAGCGTTCAAGTCAGCCTTCCAGGACGGGGGGATGTTCGCGGCGTCTTTCTCCGTGGTGACGAGCCTTGCCGAGCCGCGCGCCGAGGCGTTCAAAACGAGATGGGCTACTTCCCGGTCGGTGTAAACGTGGTGGTCGGCGAAAATCTGTTCGCCCGCTACGGCCATACCCCAGCGCCGGAGACTTGTGAAAAAAGCGCCGGGATTTCCGACGCCGCAAAACGCGTACACGCGGCGGCCTTCCAACGCGTCCGGAGGAAGCCGGCTGCCGGTCCGGATGCCCACAAAACCGCAAAGCTTTGTTACGCTGCGGAAAATCGGAATTCCCGGATGGATTTCGAGGACCTGGCTTTCCAGTTGCGCTACCTTGGCGGGGCTCGCGAGATCGGATCGCGTAAGGACGATTATCTGCGCGCGCTTCAGCGCCGTCGCGGGCTCGCGCTGCCGGCCTGCTGGAAGAATCGCCTGATCCGCAATTTCCTGGGTGGCGTCGAGCGCGACAATGTCGAGATCGCGCGCAAGCTGGAGATGCTGAAAGCCGTCGTCGAGCAGATGGACGTTCACACCGAAATGCTCTTCCGCATACTTTCCCGCCCGGTACCGGTCCGCGCAAATCACGATGGGGACTTCCGGCAGAACGGCAGCGAGCAGCGCAGGTTCATCTCCGGTTTGGCGCGGGTCCGGCGCGCGGCCGGAAGCTGGCGCGAGCGCGAGGAGCGAAGGGCCGCGGCGGCGGCGATACCCCCGCGTAAGAATGGACGGTTTAAACCCGCGCGCGAGAAGCAACTTGGCAATCGAAGCGGCCAGCGGCGTTTTGCCGGTCCCGCCCGTCGTGAGATTGCCGACGCTGATCACGGGCTGGTTCAGGCGTCTGCTTTTCAGCCAGCCGCGGCGGTAAGCTTCAGCCCGCATCGCTGCCACCCGGCCATAAAGCGCGGCGAGAACCTGCAACACCGGATTCATCCCTTCGCCTCTTCGCCCGGAGCCAGCACCGCCGGATTCGTCTCAAGCAGGCCCGAAATGCCGTCCATCGTCCGCCGGGTGGCGCCCGATTCTCTGTCGACCGTCCGCCGCGCAGTTTCGCCCAGCGCCTGGCGGCGTGCTGAGTCCGCCATCAGTTTTACGACTTCCTGGCCCAGATCTCTGCTGTTCTTCACTCGAAGGGCGGCGTGCGCGTCCAGGAAGATTCGCGCAATGTCGCGGAAGTTCTCCATATGCGGCCCGAAAAGAATGGGCTTGCTCCACTGCGCCGGCTCGATGGGATTGTGCCCCCCGGTCGCAACCAAGGTGCCGCCCATAAAAACCACGTCGGCCAGCTCGAAAATGCTGGCGAGCTCGCCAATGGTATCCAACAGAAGGATGCCGGGCGAAGCCAATTGGCGCTCGATTTCCGTTCCTGCAAGCGCTGTGCGGCGGATAAAGCCTCCGCTCTGGGACTGAAGAATCCGCGCCACCTCGTCAAAGCGCGCGGGATGGCGCGGCGCAAGGATCATGAGCGCCCTGGGGTGTCGCCGCTGGATTGCATTCCAAGCCTCAAGCACAAGCTCCTCTTCGCCGGGCATCGTGCTGGCCGCCACAAAGACTGGCGTTCGCGAGGCACCCGCGAGGGCATCCTTCATGAGACCAGTAAAATCGCGGTGCGGAGGCGGCGGGACGTCAAACTTGATGTTCCCGGCCGCAGCGATTCGCTCCGAAGGGGCGCCGGCTTCGACGAACCGCTGCGCATCTTCAGCGCTTTGGGCAAAGATGAAATCAATATTTTCAAAAACGCGCCGCATGAAAAAACGGAAGGTGCGGTAGCCGCGAAGCGAGCGCCGCGAAAGCCGGGCGTTTACAACGACCACTTTCGCGCCGGAGCGATGGGCCTCCCTCAGCAGATTCGGCCAAAGCTCGGTTTCGACAATCAGGAGCAGTTCGGGGCAGAGATCATGCAGCGCCCGCCGGACGGGGCCGCGCCAATCCAAAGGCAGGTAAAAGCGTCCGGCTAGCTCGGGAAAGCGCTTTTCACCGGCTTCCCGGCCGGTGGGCGTGACATGGCTCATAAAGATTTTGCGGCCGGGGTAACGCTTTTGAATTCCCTCGACCAGCCCTGCGATCGCCAGTGTCTCACCCACAGAAACAGCATGAATCCAGATGGCGCCGGATTCGGCCTGCTGAAAGCTCGCCGGAAGAAATCCGAGGCGCTCCCGCCAGGACTTCCGCAGAAACGGAGTCTTGCGATAACGCCAGATATAAAACGGCGCAATCAGCAAGACGCCCGCCGTCAAGAGGAGACTGTATGCGAGAAACATAGGCGGATAAAATTTAAGCGGGTACTATGATCGCAGCGGCCGTTGGGAACACGCGCATGATGAGCGATGCACCAGTTTGCGTTCCTCCTTCATCCTCAATAAGGAGAGCTTGTGATTTCCGATGTCTTCAACGAGAGTTGTTCTTCTCGAAACCTTAAATGCGGTATTACAACACTATGCAAACAATGCGCCTTGCCGCTCGACTCGCGCTCATCGCAGCCTTCATATTTTGCGGGCTTGCCGCCAGCCAGCAGAAGCCCGCCACGAGTGCAAATCAAAGCTCAACTCGCAAGACCGCTAAGAAAAAAGGCAAAGGCATCCTGGGGCTTGTCCCAACTTATGACGTCACCAGCACCAAGAACACGGCCCCTCTCACCGGCAGGCAAAAATTCGATCTTGCCTGGAGAGACTCCGCGAATCCCTTCGAGGTGGCCGAAGCCGCTGTCAAGGCCGAGTATTACCGCGGAACCAACCCGAGAAAAAAGATCGGCCACGGCGGGACCGGCTATCTCAAACAATGGGGAGCCTCATACCTCGACGAAGTTTCGGGCAACATGTTCCACACTTTTCTTTATCCGGCGCTTCTGCACCAGGACCCGCGCTATTACCGCAAAGGCGAAGGGTCCATTGCGAGCCGCGTCACGTATTCGTTTTCGCGTGTTTTCGTCACGCGCAGCGATGCGGGCCGCAAGCAGTTCAACGCTTCCATGGTGCTGGGGAGCGCAACCTCGACCGTCATTTCAAGCGCCTATTATCCGGCCAGGGCTCGTGGCGTTGGCATCACCCTGGGCAACGTCGGATGGTCCCTGGTAGGCGATGGCGCCAGCAATGTTTTCAAGGAATTCTGGCCCGATATCGTTCGCCATTTCAGCAAGAGCCGGTAATCCGGCTTGTATAAATAAATTTCGAATTCGTGGACCCGGCTTTGCCGCCCTCTGGACTGCTGATGTGGCCAGTGCTCGTCACTAGCCGGTTCTCCCGGCCATGCTCAACCGCCGGGAGAAGCGCTATTTCACAAACCGAATAATCCCGAAGCGTGTGGGAACATGAAAATTGGGCTTGGGTGTCAATGTCGGGCTCCAGGTGAGAAATCGCCGCTTCGTATCGTCCCCACGCCCATCCGCCCGGAAGAAATTGCCGCGCCATTCGGCGCCCGGACGCAGCTCGTAATTGGGGTCCGTCATCGATGCAACCGGGATGCGCATTTCACAGGTCCACGCACGCGCTCGAATACGGGTTGCGTGGGTGAATCCTGAATTCCAGTGGGCGTCGCCAACAGGCTGGCGATCCAGATTGATTTCGAGATCAACCCAGAGGTTATTCGGAGCGACCTCAAATTCGTAGTAATGATTCACACAGGCGGGATCAGGATTCAGGAACGCCTCGACCACGTCCCGATTCCACAAGCCAAGCGTATCCTTCTCAGGATCACCTCCTTCAAAAACGTTCAGCACGGAATATTTGCACCAGAAAGCGACGTAGACCTGCCGCGGCGTCCAGGCGCTCGCGAACCGCGTTTCTGCCTGGGGATAATGCCGCTTGCCCTGCCAGTCATGATTGAAACGAGTCCACCGCGCTTTTCGCCAAGCCGTTTTCTTCAAATTACCATCTGGGATAAAATCCTTCGCCAGGGATCGGGACTCGAGGACGAGACGGCTGCCGTAAGAACTCCTGGTTTCCGTAAGCCGGCTTTTGAAATGCTCAGGCATCACAATTCTCCCCTTTTGCGCTTTCCGAGATGATGCTTAGCTTTCCGCGAGACAGAACCGGCCGAGCATCGGCGGGAAAAATGGGCCTTACGAGCCTGCGTGATAACTGCCGATTTCGCTGTAGCGGCGCTCGAAGCCTGCCCTGTAAGGGAGCGCCGAATCTATTGAAAAATAAAGACCGGCGGTCGCAGGCCGCCGCTACAGCCGCAGTTGCCACACAGGCTCTTACACCGTCGCAGGTTGGCGCAATGGTACGGTTTTTGTGCCGGCTGCTCTCAGGCTTACTCGTGCCCGGCCAGGGATCAGTTTAGCGCAGGCGAGGAGGCGTCTCAACGTTCTCGAGATCCGCATCAGCGTGGAGAGAAGTTCGAGTGTTCCCCGCCCACAGATATGCTAGGATGTACTTTTCCCTAGGAGACTCACGATTCCCTCCAACACCGGCAAATTAAAGGCCATTCCCCTCGGCGGCCTGGGCGAATTCGGCATGAACATGATGGCCTTCGAATACGAAGACCACATGGTTGTGGTGGATTGCGGCGTGATTTTTCCAGACGCCGAGCTCCTCGGCGTCGACGTTGTGATCCCGAACATCAGCTACCTGCGCGAAAACCAGAGCCGCCTGCGCGCGATCCTCCTGACCCACGGCCATGAAGATCACATTGGAGCGTTGCCTTACGTGCTGGATGAAGTGGATGCGCCGGTTTACGGCACTCCTTTCACCCTGGCCCTGGCGCGGGCGCGGTTGGAAGAGCACGGCATGGCGGACGTCGCGGACCTGCGGGAGATGCGTCCCCAGGCCCCCTTTGAGGCGGGGCCGTTTCGAATCGAGTTCATTCACCTGACGCACAGCATTATTGATTCCGGCGCGCTGGCCATTACCACGCCGCTCGGAACGATCATTCACACCGGCGATTTTAAGCTGGATCCCACTCCCACCGACCAGCGGGTGAGTGACTTACACACGCTCGCAGATTATGGACGCAAGGGTGTGCTGGCCCTCTTCTCCGACTCGACTAATGTGGAGCGGCCCGGTATGACGCCTTCCGAGCGCGCCGTGCGCGAGCGCTTTTCCGAAGTGCTCGCCGAAGCCAAGGGCCGGGTGCTGATCTCGTGCTTTGCAACGTCCCTGCACCGGATGCAGATTGTGGCCGACCTCGCTCAGGAGCACGGCCGCCGCCTCTGCTTTATCGGGCGCAGCATGTTCAAGAACTCCGAAATCGCGCTTGAGATGGGACGCCTGCAGATTGATCCGGGCTTGTTGGTTCAGCCGCAGGACGTTCGCAAGCTGCCGCCGGGCAAGGTAGCGCTGATGGTTGCCGGAAGCCAAGGCGAGCCGATGTCCGCGCTGGCCCGGATTGCGGTGGACCGCCACCGCTGGGTGAGCATCGAGCCAAATGATGAAGTCGTGCTCTCCGCGCGCATCATTCCGGGCAACGAGAAGGCCATCTTCCGCATGATGGACCACCTCTACCGCCGCGCGGCGCATGTTCACTATGATGACGGCAGCCGCCCGCCCGTGCACGTTTCCGGGCACGGCAGCGCGGAAGAATTGCGGCTGATGCTCAACCTCGTCAGGCCCAAATATTTCATTCCGATTCACGGCGAATACCGCCAGCTTTACCGCCATCTGGAATTGGCGAAGGAGTTGACGGCCGTTTCCGGGGAAGCGTTTCTGCTCGAAAGCGGCGACGTGCTGGAATTTGACGAGCGTGGGGCGCGGCTGAACGGCCGGGTGACCGTCGGGCGCGTCTGTATCGATGTGGGGACGCTGGACGAAGTGGGTGACGTGATCCTGAATGAGCGCCGCAGGATTTCCGCGGATGGCATCGTGATTCCCATCCTCGCCATCAACAAGTACTCCGGAGAGTTGGCGAACGAGCCGGAGATTGTGTCGCGCGGCTTTGTCCCCTTGGAAGAGGCCGACGAGCTCGTAGAAAGGGCGCGCCAGATGATCCGGGAGACGCTTGAAAAATCAAACCTGGAAGAGATGACTGACTGGGGCGTCGTGAAGGACAAAATTCGCTCCACTCTCCG
>DASUKV010000046.1:0-5545 GCA_036278555.1 Terriglobia bacterium | reverse complement strand
GCCGCTGATGCAGGCCCAGAGTTCCTCCCTGGGACAAGTCATCGCGGGGCGCGCGGTCAGTGAGATGCCGCTGAATGGCCGCAACGTGTTTAACCTTATGTCCCTCGTCCCTTCCGTCATACCGCAAGGTCAGAGTCAGGGGACGCCCACCGGAGCTAACCCATTTGCTTTCAATAATTATCAGATTAACGGCGCATTTGGGAACGAGAGCGCCATTTACCTGGACGGCGTTCCGGAAAATAACGGCTACCTCAATTTACCCGCCTTTGTTCCCACGCAGGATTCGATTCAGGAATTCAAGGTCCAAACAGACAACCTGGGCCCGGAATGGGGCCGGTTTGCGGGTGGCGTGATGAATCTGACCACCAAGTCCGGTACCAACCAGATTCACGGTGAGGCTTATGAATATCTGCGGAACAAAGTGCTGAACGCCAACACGTTCTTCAACAACAAGGCCGGGATTCCGGTCGGGCCTTTCACCCAGAATCAGTTTGGCGCCAATGCCGGCGGTCCCTTATACATTCCGGGTGTTTACAACGGAAAAGACAAGACGTTCTGGTTCTTCAGTTATGAAGGCTTCCGGCTGCGCCAGGGGCAAACCTATGTGGAAACGGTACCTACGGCAGCGGAGCGCCTGGGCGATTTTTCCGGGTTGCTCGATTCAAGCGGCAATCAGGTTGCGGTTTACAGCCCCGTCGACTGCGCGAGCGGGCCTTGCACCGTCGGATCAAACGGCCAGTTGACCTCTCCTCGCTTGCAGTTTCCCGGAAACAAGATTCCTTCGAATCAGATCAACCCCACTTCAGCCGCGCTCCTGAGACTGTGGCCCTCGCCGAACGCAGCGGGCGCGCCGTTCACGAATCAGAACAACTTTGTCACCAACGCCAGCGTCGGCGGCAACAATGACGAATACGTGGCGCGCATTGACCAGAATGTGAGCGACAAACAGCATATCTTCGGACGCTATTCCCGCTGGTCGAATCTGAATCTGCCGATCAATCCCCTTGGGACCGGCGTCTGCCAGGATCGCTGCACGGAGACGTTTACCACTCACGACGTCGTGCTGGATGACACATATAGCTGGACTCCGACTTTGATCAGCGATGTTCACGTGGGCTTTGACCGCCTGGCTTATGACCGAACCCCTCTGTCCCAAACCGGCTTCGATCTCACCTCTATTGGCTGGCCGGCCTTTTTGAACGCGGACGTTCCCGCCGCATTGCGCACGTTTCCAACACCCAACGTTCAGGATATGTCGAGCGGCCTTTTCGGCTCGCAAGGCAGCGGCAGCGTGATTATCGCCCGCGATAACAACTGGTTCGCTTCCGGAGACCTCACCAAAATCAGCGGACGCCACACGCTCAAGGCAGGCGCCCAGTATCTGGTGCTGCAACACAATTACGCGCAGACGAACGTTGCGACCGGAATCTTCGCTTTTGACCGCAACTTCACGGCAAACGACCCCATCGGAGGGACGGGAGGCTTCGGGTTCGCCTCCTACTTGCTGGGCTATCCCTCAAGCGCCGGCAACAGCATCCCCGCGCTGACGGCAGGCCAGCAAATCTACCGCGCCGTCTATTTTGGCGATACCTGGCAGGTTACGAATAAGCTGACGCTGAATCTGGGGCTGCGATACGAGCAGGATGGACCCTGGTCCGAACGCTTCAACCGCCTGACCTTCTGGGACCTGAACGCTCCGAGCCCCATAGCCCAAGCTGCCGGCATGCCGCTGAAAGGCGAGCTCGGCCTGGTCGCTTCCTCCTTACGGCAAAGCCGCAATCCTTTTGACCTGGACGACGAAGAATTTTCACCCCGCTTTGGCTTGGCTTATCGCCTGAATGATAAAACAGTCTTTCGCGGCGGCTATGGCATCTTCCGCATTCCGTTTGTTGTTTCGTGGAATCTAAGCCCGAACAACTACCAGATCAATAGCATCGGGACGCCGTTTATCGCCAGCAATGACGGCGGGATTACGCCGTTTGACCCCGTGAACGGCTGGTCGAACCCTTATCCGGACGGCATTCTCCAGCCGCCAGGCCGCGCCCCCAACGTGAATCAAATATTTCTCAATACCGGCGGCACGGGCGCTCCGGTTACGAATATCAAGCCGGGATACATGCAGCAGTGGAATTTCGATATCCAGCGGCAATTGCCCAAGGGATTCTTTGTGGACCTGGCCTACGCCGGGTCAAGGGGAGCCCATCTGCAGACCGGCAACCAGAATATTGACTTCCTGCCCGATCAGTACCTGCCGATGGGAAACGCCTTGAACGCGCCGGTGGCCAATCCCTTTTTCGGCCTGATTACCGGCGGGCCGCTTTCGAAGGCCACCACCACGGCCGGACAACTCCTGCATCCGTACCCGCAATACACAGGAATGAGCATTGCCGGCGCGAATTGGGGTGACAGCTACTATCATTCGTTCCAGATGAAGGTAGAGAGGCGCTTCAAAGGCGGTGGAACGCTTCTGGTTGCCTATACCGTGGCCAAACTGATGACGGATACAGATACCGTTTCAGGCTGGCTCGAAAGCGATACGGGCGGAGTGGGTGGAACGATCGATTGGAACAACATCAAAGGCTCATCTTACTCGCTCTCCTCACAGGATATCCCGCAGCGTCTCGTGGTAAGTTACGTGCTGAATCTTCCATTCGGACATGGGCAGCGATACCTGGCTAGCGCGAGCGGCTTCACGGATAAGCTCATCTCCGGCTGGGGTCTGGATGGGATTACGACTTTTCAATCGGGCTTCCCGCTGAAGATTGGCTCCTCCGGCGGCGGCAATCACCCCAACCGCACCTGCGCCAATGCAGATCTCCCGGGCAGCCCCGAGTCGCGGCTGAACGAATGGTTTAACACTTCGTGCTTCTCCCAGTCGGCGCCGTTCACGTATGGGACCGAATCGCGGGTTGATCCGAATTTGCGGCAGGAAGGCCAAAACAACTGGGACGTTTCCCTCTTCAAGACCACGAATTTCGGTCCCGCGGAGAGGCTCGGCGTGCAGTTCCGCGCCGAATTCTTCAACTTCTTCAACCGGCCGCAATTTGGCACGCCCGGGCAAACTCAGGGAACGTCTGGCTTTGGGATTGTAGGCTCGCAAGTCGGCACGCCCCGGCTGGTCCAATTCGCCTTGAAGTTTCTGTTCTAGGAGTTTGATTCTACGAGCGTCCATCTAGGGGGGAACAGTGCGTAGCGCAGACCTCCACCTTTGAGGTCTGCGGTTTGTTCGAGGATTCGTGGAAGACTGTCATTCTGAGGGAGGTCGCCGTGGCGACCGAGTGAAGAATCCCTGTATTTGAAAAAATACCGGGATTCTTCCGCTTCGCGACGCCCGCAAAACATGAGAAGAGGCCCTCACCCGCCCTCGTTCCTCGGGCACCCTCTCCCGGAGGGAGAGGGCTAAGTCACGGCTTTTTTCTGCCCTCTCCCTCCGGGAGAGGGTGGCGAGCAGAGCGAGCCCGGTGAGGGCATGCCATCCTCAAACGCGCAGGTCCGGGTTACCCGCACTACAGTTCCCCTTCACAGAGCTCGCGCCAACATTGAGTGCAGCTCGTCTTCGGTGAGCGCAATCGGATTCCCCTTCATGCTGCTGGCCTTTGATGCTTTCGCGGCGAGCGAAGGAAAGTCCTGCTCTCGAACGCCGTAGGAACGCAGGGGAGAAACCTTCAATTGCTGGCAAAGTCGCCGGACCCAGAGCACTCCATCTTCGGCGCGGGCTTCCGCCTTGCCGGTCAACAAGCCTGCAATCTGCTCATATCGCTTTAGCGGCTCGCTCGTGGGCGCTCGAGCGCGCAGAGCCCGAATGTTCGTTTCCATCCCATGCGGCAGCAGCGCGGCACAGATCGCGCCGTGCGCCGCGGAAAACATCCCGCCCACCGGCCCGGCAAAGCCGTGAACCACGCCGAGGCCGGAATTGGCAAGCGCCAGGCCCCCCAGCAGGCTTGCGAGCGACATATCGCTCCGCGCTTCGATATCTGATCCGTCCCGGTACGCGCGCTCGAGCGAGTGGCTCACCCGGCGCAGTCCCTCGAGACAAAAGCCATCCGTAACGGGATTGGCCCGCGACGAAACGTAAGGCTCAATGAGCTGCGTCAGCGCGTCCAATCCGGTCGAGGCCGTGATGGCCGGCGGCAATCCCAGCGTCAACTCAGGATCAATCACCGCCAGGGCGGCGAGCATTCGAGGGCTTCGCAAGCTCACTTTCACCCGATGCTCGGGCGATGACAGTACGGCGTTGCGGGTGACCTCGGAACCGGTACCGGCGGTAGTCGGAATGGCGATAAACGGCGCTGGTGCTGCGCCCAACGGCTGCCCTTTACCGATGACTTCAAGATAGTCCGTGACGCCGCCGCGATTGGTCAGCAGCGCGGCAATCGCTTTCCCCGCGTCAATGGCGCTTCCGCCCCCGAAGCTGATCACCATCTCTGATTGCTCGCGGCGCGCCTGTTCGGTTCCTTGCCGTACAAGGTCGAGCGAAGGCTCGCCGGCAACCGTGAACAGCGAACACGCCATCCCGGCGGCAACGAGATCATCCCGCAAGCCCGCGGCGCGCTCAGGCGAGCGCCCCGTCACGAGCAGCACCCGCCGGCCGATTTCCTGCGCCGCCGGCCGAACCTCGCGCACCGCCCCGGCGCCAAACAGAATCCGCCCCGCGGTAGCAAGCTCAAAGCGCATCGCTTCACCAGCCCTCATCGCCAGGAAACACATTCGAATAGACCGCCCGCGTGCGCGGCTCGGCCATCATATCCGTCGCACGATCTTTCCAGGCGTTGTAGTGCGCTGTTTCGCGGTGGCGCGCCGGAGCCTGCTCATCGCGGTAGACCTCAACCAGCACGAACCGCGTGGGATCATCCGCCTGCTGGATTACGTCGAACCGCGCGACGCCCGGTTCTTGGACGCTGTTGCTGGCGTTCTCGATCGTCACTCGTTTAAACTCCTCCACCAACTCTGGCTTTACCTGAATGTGAACATGAATGATATGCATAACGTTTATCTCCTGATTGGCGCTGCCGGAAGAAACCGGCAATAAGTTGCGAATCTCATCGGATTATGTCAGATTGCCTTATTTCAGGCTATGGCTTACATCGAAACGTCCGGCGCTCCCCGGCGCGAGCGGCAGCCCTTCGGGCAAGCGATTAAGAGAGCCGCGATTGGCCTGCTTTTTACCGCGATTTTGCTGATCCCACGCATCCGCCGCCTGCGCCGGAACACCCGCGCCTGGACGGTGATCCGCGCGTGCGCCGCCGTTCTGGGAGCGTGGCTGATTGAGCGTTTTGCCGCCGCCCACGGCGGGGCCGGACTTCTTGCCATCGGCGTGCTCTTGGTGATTTTTGCCGTGCTGGTCCGTGCGCGGCCGGAGAAGAAATCGGTTGACGCCATCGCCGGCGAATTTCAGGCGCTGGTTGTCCTCAACGGAGGCGGATTCTTGAATTCGCCGGACGGTGATTCAATTCCCAACGTCCGCATCATCGTCAGCCCCGGCCGCATTATTGTGCTCAATCAGCATGAAACAACGCTTGCGGAGATACCCATCCGCGAACTGCGC
>DASUKV010000045.1:0-10319 GCA_036278555.1 Terriglobia bacterium | reverse complement strand
AGGCTCTGCTGCAACGTCAACTCCAGCCCATCGCAGGGAATGCCTGCTTCGCGCGCATGAAAGAGGGCATGTGCAATCTCTCCATAAATGTCTTGCTGCGTTTGCTTCACAGCCGCGTTGCCGATCCGGACAGGACTCGATTTCTGATATCCCGGCAGCCAGCCCGCCTCCCATTCCAAGATTTGCCGCTCCCCGGATAACCCGTACATAATCTGCACTTGGGAGGCATCTCGCCCCACTGCGCGAAGAAGCCATTGTTTCCAGTGGATCGCGTCTTCGTGAAAGCCAGCGTCCGTGATTGCCGCCAGCGTGAGCGACGCATCTCGCAGCCAGCAGTACCGATAATCCCAGTTCAGCGGGCCGCCGATACGCTCCGGCAGCGAAGTGGAAGGAGCAGCGACGATGCCCCCCGACGGACGATAAGTAAGCGCCTTCAGCGTGATCAGGGAGCGTTCGACGGGATCGCCCCACGGTCCACGGTAGGAACTTTGCATGCACCACTTTGTCCAGAAAGCCTCTGTTTCCGTCAGTTCCTTCTCATGGTCGATAGGCGCTGGTGGCTGCTCATAGGAACGTCCGTAGCTGAGCACAAAGGCGACCCTCTGTCCCGCTTTGAGGGTGAAGTCCGCGCTCAGGAGGCCGTTCTTTCCCTCCTCGACCGTTTCCGAGGTCCGGAGAATCACAAGGCTCGGTCCAGCTCTCGCAATCCAAGCCGCGCCGCTCTTCTCCTGCCATGGAACCATGCGCCCGTACTCGAAGCGCAGTAGCATCTCCATACGCATCTGCACTCTCCCCTGGCGTCCGCGGACGATGCGAATGACATTAGAATTCTTGCCACGAATCGGCATCAGGTCGATGAGTTCGACAACGCCGGAGGACGTCTCGAACTGAGTCTCAACAATCAGCGTGTGAGGGCGATAGCGGCGGGTCACCTTTGCTCCGGAAGATTTTGGAGCAATTAGCCACCGGCCGTTCTCGGACGTGCCGAGCAGAGCGGCAAAGCAGGCTGGGGACGAGAAGTCGGGCCAGCACAGCCAGTCGAGCGAGCCATTGCGTCCTACCAATGCCGCCGTTTCGCAGTCCCCGATCAGCGCATAATCCTCAATATTCGGGCTACTCATTTGGCCATTCCGACTGGGAAACACCCAGAACATGTGAATCCATTCAAAGAGGATATTTAGCTCGGTCGAGCGTCCGCCGACTGCCTCCGGAGTTATCCGGTTTCCGTGATCTTCCGGAGCAGATGCCGGGCGGCGGCGCGAGCTTCCGGGATCGCCAGTGGAAGTGTGGCAAACGTCGCGCCGGCGGCTAACAGACACCACAGGCAGAAGGCACGATAGCGGCTTGCTTGATCGAAGGTAAGCTTGGCGGAGAGAACCGCATCGGCCCCCGCTTTGGCGGCCCAGACGAGCGGTATCCAGGGCTGCCGCGTGGCGCGGTCCGCCGGGCCCATCGTGGCCCCCGTCCGGTCTCCACAACCGTATCGCATAACTCGCAGCGCCTCCGGTTGGCGAATCACCGGGATTCTGATATCGTGCCTGCCGGTGGACGCCGTAGGATCTAAAGTCGCGGCATGCCATGACCCCAGGTATCCGGTGGCGACAAATCGCGCCGGACCGGCGGCTTTTGCGCGCTTGGTTTTTGCGAGCTAAAGATTTCATTTCCTTCTCTGATGAGGTAATCGGCGATGCGCGCAGCCAAAGCCATGATGGTGAGGCCCGGGTTGGCCGAGCCCTGAGTCGGCATGATGCTGCCATCACAGATGAACAGGTTCGCAATGTCATGGGTGCGCCCGAACTGGTCCACCACTGAGGTTTCCGGATCGGCACCCATGCGAGCCGCGCCCACCAAGTGTGCGTATCGCGCCTCCTGGACCACCTCTTTCGCGCCGGCAGCCCACATCACTTCCATGGTCTTATTCTTGCCGTACTCGATTAGCTTCTTATCGTTCTCCTGCAAGTTGAAAGTGGCCTTGGCAACAGGAATCCCGAGTTGGTCCTTCTCCTGCGCCAATTGCACCCGGTTCTCCGCATGCGGCAGGATTTCGCCGAGAAATCCGAAAGCGGCCCAATGGTTGTAGTCCATCATGAGGCTCCGCAGCCCCCAGCCCCAGGCGCCCTTTGCGGTCATCATCTGCTTGGCAAAGGCGATGGGCAAAGGCCCCACGGTCTGGATCGCGAACCCGCGCGCGAAACCCCGTTTCGCATCGGTCTCATAAAATTCTTCGGTCAAGGCGTGTGCCGGAGGCGCTTTGTACATGCGGATCAGCTCACCGAAACGGCCGAGAACAACGTTCCCAGCTTGCGCCATCAGGTAGCGGCCAACGGTATCGCTGGAATTTGCAAGCCCGTTTTCGAATCCAGGGCATGCTGAGTTCAGCAGCAGGCGAGGTGTTTCAATCGAATAACCGGCGACGATCACTACCCTTGCTTTTTGGAAGCGCTCTCGTCCCTCCGGATTGAAGTAAGTGACTCCGGTCGCGCGGCGGTCTTTGCCGATGTGAACGCGCGAGACCATGCAGTTAGGCCGGATCTCCGCTCCGTTTTTGATCGCGTCCGGCACATGCGTAATCAGCGTGCTGGCCTTGGCACCCACCTTGCAGCCTTGGATACAGAAGCCGCGGTAAATGCAGTGTGGCCGGTCAGCGCGGGAGCCGTTCAAAATCGCGATCGGGCCGCCCGCAGAAACACGAATGCCAAGCTTCGTGCAGCCTCGAATCAGCGCATCGCCCACGCCACCCATCGGATGCGGCCCGTAAGGATAGCCATGGGGATCGCCCCAGGGAAAGTACGAGGGGCCTGACACGGGCAGCTCCAATTCCATAAGCTCGTAATAAGGCTTCAGATCCGGGTAAGCAATGGGCCAGTCCACACCCACTCCGTCCGCCGAATGGGTGCGGAAATCGGAGGGATGCAGCCGGGGCGTGAACGACGCCCAGTGAACGGTGCCGCCTCCCACGCCCTTGCCGCTGTTGTTCGCTCCAAACGCCAAGGGGTGCTGCCCAGCGGTGATCCGAAGGTCATTCCAGTAGAGTTGATGAGATCCTTTTTCATCGCTCACCCAGTCTCGCTCCGTGTCCCAGAACGGCCCTGCGTCGAAGCCGATCACATGAAATCCCGCGCGCGCGAGCCGCTGCAGCAGCACGCCCCCTCCCGCGCCGACGCCCACGATAACGTAATCCACCTCGTCCGCTTCGGAGAAGCGATGCATCGGCGTCCGGATTCGCTGGATCGGGCCGAGCATGTGCGGTTCGCCGTTTGGCGTCTGAAACTCTCCCAAGACCGGCGACTTCAATGCGTCCCTCCTTGGCCGGGCGAGCCAAGGTGCTCCGACTGTCCGGCCACCGGTTCGAATTCGCCCGAGACAGAGGTCTCCGGAGCCTGCCAGTCATAGCGCTTTTCCTCGGACTCCCAAGGCTCCGGTTCACCGCGCTCCAGGCGCATATAAGCGCGCGGGTAAGCGGGACCTCCGAACCCGATTTCATCCCAGGCCCAGGGGTGAGAGTAGTAGGCTTCAGCGCAGTCGGTAACCAGCAGCATCCAAAAACGGTGGACCGGCATCCGCTCCCAGATCTCGAACGCGGCGGATGGCTTGCCGTCGTGCATCGAGCGTAGAATTCCATCCTGCTCTCTGGAGCTGATTTCCAAAAATCCGCGGCCGTATCTCTGCTGCGCCATTTCCTCTATAGCCCGCAACCCCAGACGGAAAGCTTCGCGGTCGGGCGGCATGCTTTCGTACCGGTAACCATCGTGCGCATTGTCAAAGAGTCGTTTATCAATTTGCGGAACGATCGGAATTTTGTGCTGCTCGTCGCGGTCATCCTGGGGAAGGACGTGATCGCAGACCGCTTTCAGCAGGCGAGCTTCTTCCGCAGTAAAAAAACGGATTTCGGGGACATGGTTCACGCGGTCCAAAACCACTTCGCGCGTCTTCGCATCCCAGAATTTCTGCTGACCAAGCGTGCTGAACCCGGGGTAATATCCCGGCTGGGCCATCGGCCCGATGGGCGTTCCGGTTTTTGGATCGACCGGACGGGTGTCCGGTTTGGCAGCCTGAGCGCTCATTTCCGTTTCTCTCTCCGAAGCAAACTTGCCAGCAAGCCAAGAAATCCGCTGGCCGCAAACAATAGAGGCGCGAAAATAGGTGGCCCGTAGATGATGTTGTAGACCGGTTTCTTCAAGCCGCCTGGCCGCCGTAAAACACCGCGAGCGTGGTATCCGAATCCTACGGCTCCATCGGCAATTGCCACTGCTGAAAGCGCGGGAAGCCAAGTCTGCGCTACGCGGGAGCTCTTCACCGCTCCTGCCCCGGCGGCCATCAACATCGGCGCAACGATCACCGGCGTCCACTGCGCCTTATAGCGGAAATTATTTTTATAGTGCGAGTAGGCGGCTTCAAATCCGCTGAAGAACGCGGAAATGGTGGTCGCGATAGCCATCTGCTTTTGAAAGCGGCCTTCGCGCACATCCTGCATCCAGTCGATGGATTCGTGTTCGTCCGTAATGAGCTTCGCCCAGTGATGGGCGTGCGCGGGGCGAGGTAAGCCCAGGCCCTCCCCGTCGTCAGCGCGGCGAAGGAATGAAGCAAGAAAGCCGAGATAGGCGCTCACGCCGAACAGCAGCGGAGCGAAGACAGGTGGACCCATAACCATGTTGACGATCGGCAGCCGCCACCCACCGGGTTTGCGCTTAATGCCGCGAACGTGAAAGTAGAAGCCCACAGCACTGTCGCCGAGCGTAAGAACGGAAATCGCCGGCAGAACCGTTCGTGCTGCGCGGCGGCTAAAAAAGCCAGAGACGCCGCCAACCACCAGCGCGCCGCTCAGAATCACCGGAGTGTACATAACCCGGCGGCTGTAGCTGCCGCGGTAGTGTTCGTAAGCTACTTCAAGGCCGCTCAGTGCGCTGGCGAGACCGGCGATGAGTGACAGCCATCGTTGGAAGCGGCCTTCCCGTATGTCAAGATCGGCGGCCCTGACCGTGGCAAGTTCTTCTCGACCTGACTTTTCCATTGGGATCCTTCCTGGCTGCGCCTGGACGGGATGATTTTGGACTTTCATCGGTGCTTCCGCGCCGTGCAAAAACGGGAAGAGCTATTTGCCATCCGACTGCACGTGCAAGTTGTTCGTTACGGAAAACACGCCAGGGACGCCCTTGGCGTGGATGTTAGCGATGTTTTTGTCCGAATTGCTGTCCACGACACCCTCCAGGATCACATGGCCGCTGTTGACGATGATATGGATCGGCCCGATCGCCTGAATGGCGTATTTTTCAAATCCCGGATACTGGTAGATGGCGCGGTATTCGGCGAGCCGGATGCGGTCGTCCATTGTGGAGGGTGGCAGCACCTTGATGTTGTTCGTGACTTTCTGCACGCCCTCAATTCCTTTCACCACGTTATCCGCTGCCGACTTGAGAGAAGGCCGGACCGTATATCCGTCGAGTTCGACGTCGTAGCCGGAAATGCGGTACGTGAACCAATCAAAGATGCTGTAGTAGGGCAGGGTCACCAGTTGCTGACGGATCGCGCTTTTGAGACGAGATTCCGCCCTCTCAGGAACTGGCCGCTGCGCCCCACTTGACCACGCGCCGGCTCGCAACGCCATGGGTTGCAGAACAACCAGAGAAATAGTACACACCAGCAGGCACGAGACTATACGGAGCCTACTCAGCATGACCTCCATTCGAAATGCGAGCGCGTCGCTGTGACGCTCAGCGGGGTAGCGCAGGCGGTGGAGACGCGAATGCGAGTCTCCGTCGTTTAAAAACCTACCGACTGTAGCCGGCAGTGGTTCAGGTCCTTCTCGCGCCCACCGCTAAGCAAATGATTCCACCGACAACCAGGGCGCCACCCAGAATCGGGGGTACTAGCGGTGTCTTGTGAGTTTGTGCTGAGGCCTGAACGGGCCCAACTTTGAATGTTTTCTTGTGGCTGGTATACGTGACTCCAGCGTAAATCAGCAGAACGACGCCTGCGATGATCAAGGCAATTCCGGCCGGTTTCATGCAAACTCCCGTTGAGTGAGGTTAGTACCCGAACATTCAGAAACGGCCAAATCGGAATTCAGCGCCATCGCCGCGTGGATTCGCAGAACTCCAGAGATCTTCATTGCCGGGTTGTCAAAACCTGCCAATGCTGAATGGGGTAGCATCTTCAAACCGCTCGTGAGCGCCGCACGAAATGGAGGATTAAAGCGATAACCGCCACAATAAGGAGAATGTGGATCAATCCGCTCGCAACATGAAAGGCCACGAAACCTAAAAGCCACAGCACCAGAAAAATGACGAACAAAACGAGGAGCATAGCTGCCTCTCTTTCTTACCTTAGATTGAGTCACGCCGCTATTCAGATAACCTCTCTAACCTTATCTTCCAGAACCGTTTTGATGATCTTCCAGCGGTCCTTTTCACCTTTTCCGAGCGCTTCGGTGAAGAGAAGCGCCTGTTCAGCGGAGACGTTGCCCGGCAGCGGCGGCTCATTGGGATCCACGATGGCCTGGACCACTGCGGGCCCCGGGTGGGCGAGGGCCTGCCGCAACGTGCTCTCCGCGTCCTTGGGGTCTTCAATCGTGAAGCCGGCTGCGCCGCAGCACCTCGCATAACCTGCGAAATCGATGGGCTGCAATTCCACTCCAAATTGGGGATTGCCCTCCTGAGCCATTTGCTCCCACTTGATCTGACCGAGAACGTTGTTTTTGATCACGATGACTTTGACGGGAAGTTTGTATTTCACCAGGGTTGCTATTTCTCCCATCAGCATTGTCAGACCGCCGTCGCCGACGACACAAACCACTTGGCGGCCGGGATACGCCACGGCTGCCCCAATGCTGTATGGCAAACCATTGGCCATCGTTGCCAACGAGCCCGAAAGGGAGAACTGCATTTGATCCCGCATCTCGATGTAACGGGCCGTCCAGGTTGCGATCGTGCCGCTGTCAGAAGAGACAATTGCGTCTGGAGCGAGCAGCTTACTCAAATGGTATGTGACCACCTGGGGCTTCATGGGGATATCGGTTCGCGTGCCGCGCTCTTCCATGAGGTGATTCCATGCCGTCATGCGCTTCTGCGCCTTTTCGAGGAAGCTTCGATGCTTCTTGGGCTTGACGAGAGGCGTCAGAGCTCGCAGCACGGTCTGGCAATCGCCGACAAGGGCCACGTCGACTGGATGCCGCAAGCCAATTCGCGTAGGATCGATATCAATCTGGATGGTTTTCGCCTGTCCCGGTTTCGGAAGAAACTCCATGTACGGGAAACTGCTGCCGGCGATGATGAAAGTGTCGCACTCCTGCAGGGCATCTTGTGAGGGCGCCGTGCCGAGCAGCCCGATGCCCCCGGTGGTGTAGGGGTTGCGATCCGGAATAGCGGCTTTACCCAGTAAGGCCTTAATGACCGGCGCTGCCGCCGCCTCGGCGAGATCCAACACTTCTTCGCGAGCACGTAGACAACCGCGCCCTATGAGCAGCGCCACCTTCGATCCCTCATTGATGAGCTCAGCCGCCTCCTTGAGGAGTTGCTCGGAGGGGACAGGATGCGGTGGGGCAAAAATATCCTCGCTGTGCGCGGCGACATTCGCGGAAGACCTTTCCTTCTCAGATTTTGTCCACTCCTGAACATCCTTGGGTATGGTGATATGAGAGACGGTTCGCCGGGTCAAAGCGGTCTTGATGGCTTCATCAACTACGTTGACGACGTGGGCTGGCCCAGCCACCCGCTCGTTGTAAGCGGCCACGTCCATAAACAGCTTGTCGAGGTCGACATCCTGCTGATAGTGCGTTCCAATCAAATCGTGAAAGGTGTGACCCGTGATGGCCAAGACCGGTTGACCGTCGCACTTCGCGTCGTAGAGGCCGTTGAGCAGGTGAATGCCTCCAGGACCGGCCGTGGCGAGACAAACTCCTAAGCGGCCTGTGTACTTGGCATAGCCGCAAGCTGCAAAAGCTGCCGCCTCTTCGTGCCGCACCTGGATGAATCGCAGCTTGTCCTGGTGCGTCCGCAGCGCCTCAAAAATGCCGTTGATGCCATCTCCAGGAAAACCAAAAATAACGTTCGTTCCCCACTCGATGAGCCGCTCGACGAGCAAGTCTGCCACAGTCAGTGCTTTGGACATTGATTTTCTCCACCAGATAACTTGCTCTTGTATTCAATGCTGTGCGCGCTTCCCCGCGGCGCAGGCAGGCCCTTTGCCCATGACACGTCCAGGCCCCTCACTTCAGCCAGAAACGAGGTACTTGGAACCTGTGATCTCAAAGCCGTTGCACCTCACAATAAATGAAGCCGCCTCGCCTCCACGGAGAAGACCGTTATTATGTCAGCTCACGGAGCTCCCACACGATAGGGCGAAGTCCGTACTAGCTCGGGCGATTCTACGTATGAAGCCGAGCGACACCCCGGAGCTAAACTGGTTGATCGCCGTTCGCCGTCGCAAGCCGCTCAATCTAGCCAAGGCGGCGGTGGCCAAGTCGATCGCGCGTTGCGCTTATGAGGCTTTGAAACACGGAGAAGATAACCAGGCCGACCGTTGGAGCCGCAAAATCGGCGACGAGATGGAGCAGCAAGCCTGAGGTAGCGATCGGGACATCAAGCCCCTACCGTGATGAGGAACTGGTCCCGAACAACAACATAAGGACTGCGGCGAAGGCTGGAGTGATCCTGAAGAGAGGACTAGAACCGGTACGCCCCCCCGGGATGTAGACCCCTCGCCCCGGTAAGGTTCGTCGAGAGGTCCACATACCAACCCAGTCTCAATAACTTCTAGGCCGGAAGATGATTCTTTCGGAAAATGAAGAGCAAACCCAGAAGTCCAGTTCCCAACAGGAGGATGGTTAAATTTGCACAAAAGTACGTAAAGTCCCACAGAAAAGCCTTTCCGATGCCAACCCACTGCCCTGTGGTTTGAATGGGCTTCCGACCAGCGAGACTCACTGGGACCCGTCCTGATGCTATTTCTTCCGACATAGGCCTCCCCGGTCCCGGCGCAGCGTCGTGTCGCGCTCACCCGATCTCCCATAACGTTTGCGTGAACACACCAAACTCCTTTTGAACCTTTCGTGCTGGATTCGCGATCGTTCGGGTTATTCCCCTTCCCGCACGATCTTATCGGGAGGCCTTCCGTGCCGCGAATGAACATCCTCAACACCGTTGAGCAAGAAGCCTTCGAGTCAGCCCCGGTATTCAATAGTTTCCAGCGCAAGCACTATTTCGATTTCCCGCAGGCAATCCCGCAGGCTGCTGCGAGCCTCCGCACACCCGCCAATCGGCTTTGCTTTCTACTGACTTGCGGTTACTTCAAAGCGTGCAAGCGCTTCTTCCCGACGCGCACCTTCCATTCACGGGATGTTGAGTACGTGGCCGGCCGGATAGGACTCCGGCTGGAAGAGATCAAATTGGATCACTACCCCCAGGAAACCTCATCGCGGCATCAGGGATTCATTCTGGACTTCTATGGCTTCAAGCCCTTTCGCCCTCACGGTCGCACAGTCCTCGCCGAAGAAATCGGCCGCCTGGTGCGGTCGCAGATTAAACCTAAAGCCATCTTCTGGCGCTGTGTCGATGCCCTGATCCACGAGAAAATCGAAGTCCCCGGCTATTTCCCCATCGGCGGTCAAATTCTGAACGTCATGAAGACTCATAATCGAACGTTGGCTGCCACCGTCGAGCGGACGCTGGGCACCGCGACGCGAAAGGTGTTGGACGACCTTCTGACACAGAAACCGCTCACGGGCGATACCGTGCCCGGCAAAACCAGTGCTTACAAGCTCACCTTGATGAAACAACTGTCGCAGTCGACCAAGCCGTCTAAGATCAAAGAGCGAATGGCGGATTGGGAGTTGGTTCGGGGCCTTTACCATCAACTGGGCCTGCCCCTTCAAGCCCTCGCTCTGAAGCCCGGAGGAATTCTGTACTACGCCCGCCGCGTCATCCAGTCGGAAATATTCCAGCTCACGCGCCAGAACGATCCCGATCTGTATCTCCACCTCATCGCTTTTATCGCTCACCAGGATTACCGGCTCCAGGACAACCTGGTCGACACACTGCTTGCCAGCCTGCGGAGCTTTCACAATAGCGCGATCCGCGCGCACAAGGAGCAATGTTGCGCTCGCCGCGAGCAGCGTCAGGAAGCACTGAAAATGCTGCTCGGCGGTCTCGAACGAGGGCTGATCGGGACCCTGAGCACCCTTAGGGGCCTCACCGAAGAGAGGGCGCTCAGCGATGCCGGGAAAGTGACCCGGATCCGGGCCTGGCTGGCCCAGCGGGAAACGCGGCGCCTGCTGGAGGAAGATCCAATGGTGGCACTCAAGGCTTCGCTGGTCAGCGGATTGG
>DASUKV010000044.1:0-12470 GCA_036278555.1 Terriglobia bacterium | reverse complement strand
TCCGCAATCTGGCGGCTTAGAACCAGTCCAATCCCCGCGCCGCCGGGCTTGGTCGTGAAGAACGGTACGAACAGATTGCCGGGGTTTGAGATGCCGGGCCCGTCATCTTCCACCCAGACTTCCAGGCTGGCGCCGCGGGTCCTCCAACCCACGCGCACCCCGCCGCTGGTTTCTAAAGCCGCATCCACCGCGTTGCGGAGGAGATTAATCAAAACCTGCTCGAGTTGATCGCCATCGGCCTTGAGGGTTATCTCTGGTCCGGGGACGATTGTGACACGAACCCGGCTTTCCAGACCCACGACGCGGCGAACCCAGAGGCCAACTTCGAGAGGGCGGAAAACCGGCTTGGGAAGGCGCGCCAGGCTGGCGTAAGCCCGGGTAAAACGGCTCAGAGCCTCGGCGCGCCCACTAATCACGCGCAGTCCCCGCCGCGCATCTTCTTCCCAATCGGACGGACGCGGATTCCTCTCCAGCAAATCTCCAAGGCTGCCAGCCATCGATTTGATGGGCGCGAGAGAGTTGTTGATCTCGTGGCCCAACACGCGCACCAGCCGCTGCCATGCTTGCAGTTCCTCTTCGCGCAGAGCGCGGCTGAGGTTGGTGATGACGAGCAGTTGCAGCGGAAGCCCGCTTTGGCGGAAATCGCTGCGGCTCACTCCCCAACGCGCGGTTGAATCCGGCACGCCGGGGAAGGACATCTGCAACGTGCGCTCGATGCGGCGCGGTTCGCCTTGCAGGCAATGACTGAGGCCAAGCTCCGCGGCTGCGGAACCCAGCAGCCTTTCGGCGGGCTGCGCCAAAAGCCGCTCACCGGCCCGGTTTACCAGGCGTAGCCGCTCGTCCGCATCAAAAGCGAAAATGGCGACGTCGATTTCTTCCATCACCTTGCGAAGCAGGGTGGTGGCTTCGAGAGCGTCGAGCCTTTGCTCACGCAAAGTGTTGATCAGCGCATTGGCCTCGCGCATGACCTCAGCGAGAGGATCTTCACCGCGCGTCTGGCGCGCCCGGAGGGAATAATCTCCTTCGCGCAAAGCGGCGAGAAGGTTGGATAGCGTTTGCAGCGGGAACTCTGCGCGGCGGCGCAAGGCCAGGGAGATCATCAGCCAACAGCCCGTGATGAGGAAGGTGAGCGTCCACTGCAGGTTTGCGCCGTAGTTGCCGCTCCATAGAAGAACGAGCGCCGCGGCCAGCGCGGGGAGGCCTGAGAGCAGGGCCAAGCCAACGATGCGGCCTGCGTAGCTGAACCGTCGCGCGCGTGGTTGCGGCTTGGGTGATGGGCGAGTCACAGGCTCAGTTTGAAGGGAAGTAAGGCGCTTGGCAACTGCCGCCGCCAATATCTCGACGCTTTACACATGGCCCTCGCGCAGATGCTGTGTTACTGTTGGTCCGAAAACGGAAGGATGACCTCTTGAGTCCCAGCGATTTCCAAATGCGGCGGCGACCCTCTCGCAGGCAAGAACAATCCTATGGCGCCATGAAAGAAAAAATCGTCGGCAAGGGGAACATCTTTTCCACTGGAATCAAGTGGACCGCTGATGCCGAAAATGACAGGCTAGAACAGCCTTCGAAGCGGGAAGCGTGGATGACCGATAAAATTGTGGTTCTGGTGACAGCGGGAAGCTTGCAAGAAAGTAAAAAGATCGCACGACGGCTGGTGGAATCGCGCCTGGCCGCCTGCGTGAATGTTACGCCGCCCGTGCAATCGATTTACCGCTGGCAGGGAAAAGTTGCCGAGGACAGGGAGTTTCTCCTGATCATCAAGACCAGCCGGAAGCGGTTCGCGGAAGTAAAGTCTGCCGTTCTAAAAATCCATAGCTACACCACGCCCGAAATTATCAGTCTTCCGATTCTCGACGGTTCGAACGAGTATCTGGCTTGGCTTGATGATTCGGTCCGGCCGTCCCGGGGAGCGCGAGGTCGAGCCTGAAGTTCAGATCTTCTCAAGCGCCTGGCCGAGGTCCGCGATAATATCCTCCACATCCTCGATCCCTACCGAGACCCGTACCAAACCCTCCGTAATTCCCAGGCGCTCCCGCTCTTCCGCCGGCACGCTTGCATGCGTCATCGTGGCCGGGTGAGAAATCAGCGTTTCAACGCCGCCCAGGCTTTCCGCGAGCGAGCAGAGTTTTACGGACTTCAGCACTTCGCGGGCATTTCCGAGCGAACCGATGTCAAAGGCCAGCATTCCGCCGGAGCCGCTCATCTGGCGCCGGGCCAGGTCGTATTGCGGATGAGAGCGTAAGCCGGGATAGTGCACTTTCTTCACCTTCGGGTGGCTCTCGAGGAATCGCGCCACCTGGAGGCCGTTCTGCTCATGCTGGCGCATGCGGACGGCCAGCGTTTTCACGCCGCGAAGAATGAGCCAGCTATCGAACGGGCCCAGGATGGCCCCGACCGCGTTTTGCAGGAACTTCAACCGCTCTGCAACCTGTGAATCTTTCAGAACGACGGCGCCGCCCACGCCGTCGCTATGGCCATTCAGATATTTGGTGGTGCTGTGAAGGACGATGTCCGCGCCTAGCCGAAGGGGCTGCTGGAAAAAAGGACTCATGAAGGTGTTGTCCACCGCCAGCAGGATTCCCCGGCGGTGCGCGAGGTCCGCTGCCGCAGCGATATCCGTGATTTCCATCACGGGATTGGTGGGTGTTTCCACGTAAAGCAGCCGCGTTTCCGGGCGCAGGGCGCGCTCGATTTCACCAGGGTTGCGAGTGTCCGCATAACTAAAGTGAAGTCCAAACTCTTTCAGCACGCGCTCGAAGAGGCGGAACGTGCCGCCATACAGATTGCGCCCCGCCACCACATGATCGCCCGCCTTGAGCAGGCTCATCGTGGCATGGATTGCGGCCATCCCTGAAGCGAACGCGAAAGCGCGGCTTCCGCCCTCAAGCGCCGCCAGGTTGCGCTCAAGAGCCGTTCGCGTGGGATTCGACGTGCGCGCGTACTCGTAGCCTTTGTTCTTGCCGAGTTCTTCCTGAACGAACGTGGAGGTCTGATAGATGGGAACGATCACCGCTCCCGTGGCAGGGTCTGGCTCTTGTCCGATGTGGATGGCGTCTGTCGAAAATGCCATGAATGCCTCCAACGTTGATGTTCCCTGATTTGTGGTGGGTTTTCGGGGAGGCGCCACACCAACCACCCCTGCCCCTCCTTACCAAGGAGGGGAATACCCCAGAACAATTCATTCACCGTGACGAACCAAAGGTTCCGGCATCTGCGTTCAGAGCAGGCTTTGCTGGCTGTAGCGGCGGCCTCTGGCCGCCGGCATCGCGAAGGTAGCAAAGCCTGCCTGGGCATCGTGAAGAGGCGGCGGCTCTCTAACGGTAATATTCCAAAAAAGCCGGCAGGAGGCCGCCGCTACCTCCGCGGATGCCAGCGTTCGAACAGCCGGCGAGAATGCGGCTATGGCGCGGTCTCGATCATCGCCGCTTCACGCAGGAATTTGGCGGATTCCTCGGGCGGCGTCGGGTTGATATAAAAGCCGGTACCCCATTCAAAGCCCGCCACCTTCGTCAGCTTGGGCATAATCTCTATGTGCCAGTGGTAGTACTCGTTGGAGCTTTCGTGCAGGGGCGAGGTATGGATGACGTAATTGTAGGCGGGATGTTCCAGCACCTGGTCCAACCGCGTGAGCATATCTTTCAAGATCAGAGCGAGCTGCGCGTATTCATGCTTCAGCGATTCGTCGAACGCCGATTGGTGAACCTTGGGAAGAATCCACATCTCAAAAGGAAACCGGGGAGCAAAGGGAGCGATGGCGACAAATGCCTCGTTTTCCGCGATCAGCCGGACGCTAGAGTCCGTTTCCTGCTGAATGATGTCGCAATAAATGCAGCGATCTTTGTAGAGGTAATACTCCTTGGATCCACTCATCTCCTCGAGCACCCGCTTGGGCACGACGGGAAGAGCGATCAATTGCGAATGGGTATGTTCGAGCGAAGCGCCCGCCGCTTCGCCGTGATTCTTGAAAATCAGAACGTACTTGAACCGCCGGTCTTTTTTCAGGTCAAGAATCCGGTCGCGGAAGGCCCAGAGTACGTCTTCAATTTGATGAGGAGAGAGCATCGGCAGTGTTTTCTGATGGTCCGGCGTCTCAATAATCACCTCGTGCGCTCCGATGCCTTCCATCTTGTCATAGAGTCCCTCGCCCTGGCGGTTCAGGTCTCCCTCGATTCGTAGCGCCGGAAATTTGTTGGGTACCACGCGCAGCGTCCAGCCCGGCGTATCGCGGCCGCTGCCATCGCTGCGGTAGGCCATGATTTCGGGCGGAGTTTTTGACTCGTTGTTATAACAGAAAGGGCAAAAACCGGCGCCTCGGATTTCAACCTTATCGCGCACAAAGTCTGAAGGACGTTTGGCGCGGTCGGTGGCAATAATCACCCAGCGGCCGGTGACCGGATCTTTTCTGAGCTCTGGCAATGCAATTCCCTCCTTCAACTTCAAATTGATGCCGCCCTGCGGAACCGGGCGGCGTGGCGCTTCCTCAGCGAGGCTCTGCTTTGAATGCGTCCTTGATTAATCGCACCGCGTAGCCCTTCTGCGGTTCCCAGGCGACGCTCACGATGTCAAAACGATAGTTTACCGCTTTTTGCCTCAGCCGCCGCACATAGAATCGGGCGGACTGGACGATGCGCTCCTGCTGGCGTTGAGTGACGGCCGCTTCCGGGGGGCCGGCTGCGTCTGAGGTCCGCGTCTTGACTTCCACAAAAGCCAGAATCTTCCCGTCCCAGCCGACCAGGTCCAACTCGCCAGCGCCAGGCCACATCCGCAAGTTCCGCGCCACCACCACATATCCCACGCTGCGCAGGTACCAGTAAGCCAGCATCTCGCCCCGGCGGCCCGTCTCAAGGTGAACTGCCTCTCCGCGCGGATTTCCGGGCTGCTCAGGCTCCCGAGGGGTTGTGGAGCCAGCGCGCCGGCGCGCTTTCCACATCAACGAGGAATAGATGAGACGTGCGAAGAGAGACATCAATACGGATCTTAATTAAATTGGCGCGAGCTTCGACGCCTACATGGGCTGCTTTCTTTTCAGAAGAAACATCACCTCGGGATGAACGATGGTGAGGTCATCGCCGTCAATCTGTGCGGCGAGGCTGGCCTTGTCGCCCGGCACTGCTTCTTCGACAAGTTTGCGCGTCTGTTGGTACCGGGCGTCGGCGTGCTCCAGGCCCGCCCGGCGCATCCAGTGATTGAACGAGCGCTGCCGTCGTTTAACGCTCTGGCGGATCGCAATTAAGCCTAAATCGTCAAAAAATTTCAGAAATGTTGTCAGCCGCAGCGATCCGGTGTGGGAAGGGTCGCGAGCCTGCTGGATGCGATGCTGAAATTCCCATTTTTCATCGCTTTCAGGCCCGAGCGAATCCGCCAGCATCACCCGGCCTTGCGGTTTAAGCACACGCAGCATTTCCTTGAGCGCTGCTTCGGGCTTCGGCATGTGATGAAAGGCAAAATGACAAGCCACAAGGTCAAACGCACGATCCGGGTAGGGAAGCTGCTCGGCATCGCCTTGGATAAAACCGGCGTTCGAAATCCGCCGCTCGCGCTGGAATTCCAGAGCTTCTTGCAGCATCGCGCGCGTCAGATCAGCCCCCTGGACCGAGCGGACGCGCGGCGCTATTTCGAGCGCCCAGGCTCCGGGGCCGCAGGCGACGTCGAGAACGGCATCATCGGGCTGAGGTCCGGCGAAGGCAACCCGCTCCGAAACGATCTCCGGTGTGTCCCGCGCGGCATGCTTAGAATACGCGTCCGCTGTCGCCGTGAATTGTTTTTGAACAATTGCGGTGTGCTTTTTTGACACGGGCACAATCCCTTTCCGGTATGGCAATGACGCAGCGCCGGCATTTGAGCGCCGCCGGGACGCCCGCGCTACAAGCCTGTTTATTGCTGCGTGGCGCTCTTCGAATGGTATAAGATTTAGCGGAAACTGGGAATACCGATGGCAACACAGGATGCCCCTATCGCGTACGGCACTTTCTCAGAGCCGTCGTGTGCGTTGGTCCCTGGTGGATCGTTCCTAATGGGCTGCTCCGCTGGGCGGGACGACGAAATGCCCGTGCATCGGGTCGTGGTCTATGCATTTGAGATGGCCGCAGTTCAGGTGTGCAACAGCGACTTCGCCACTTTTATGGAGGCGACGGGCCATCCACCCCCGCCGCTTTGGAATGGCTCTGGCTTCAATCACCCGGACCAGCCGGTGGTGGCCGTGAACTGGGTGGAAGCCGTGCAGTATTGCGAATGGCTCCGTGCCATGAGCGGGCGGCAGTATCGCCTGCCGGCGGAAGCAGAGTGGGAATGGGCGGCATTGGGCGGGCGCGAGGGTGCGCTCTATCCCTGGGGAAACGAACCACCGCACTCCTGGCCGCCCTATATGAAGCGATGGGGCGGCGATGTAAAGGGACCCTTGCCCGTAGGGGAAGCTGAGCCAAATCCTTACGGTCTTTACGATGTCTCGGAGAACGTCCATGAGTGGTGCGCGGACTGGTATCAGAAGAATTACTATGCGGCTTCGCCAGAGTCGAACCCCACAGGACCAAAAGCGGGAGAGCGGCGCGCTTCGCGGGGCGGTTCCTGGCGGCATCAAATTAAGGTGAGCCGGTGCGCGGCGCGATCGAGCATTCCTCCTTCTTTTCAGTACGCTGATTACGGATTCCGGGTGGTGCGTGATCCGCTGCCGCAAAATACGAATGATTCATCGTCGCCCGGGAACGCTCCCGTGCTATAGTGGCGGGCAGGTTTTTGACTGAGGACCGCAAACAATAGTAACACCTACTGTTGTAGCGTCGGCCTCCGGCCGCCGGCCACTATTGGGAAAGGCGGCGCTCAGAGGGGCCGCTACAGCTAAAACCGTCACTATGATTTGCGGTCTTCCGTAGAGGAGGAGGATGAGAATGGCTCAAACTTCACGCCGCCATCTGCTTCGCGGAGCCGTCGCAGGAGTGGCGGCCGGCGCTTTTTTGCGAGCTTCTTCCGCGGAAGCGACGCCCGGAGTAGAGAAGGGAACCGTGCAGAATTCTGCGAGTGAAGCAACCTCCGATTGCCACTCGCCTTATCACAAAATGCCGGATATGTTTTTCGTGCACCGGCTCGGAAGCGATCATGCCGAAGGCTGTTCCATTATGGACATGAACGGCGACGGGCGGCCGGACATTACGAGCGGCGTTTACTGGTATGAGAATCCAGGCCCCGCGGGGGGTGAATGGAAGGCCCACAAGTTCCGCCAGATTGCGCCGAATATCCACGGAGTTTCGACCGGCAATAAGGGTTTCTGGTCTGAGTTTGTGGCGGATAACGGCGAGTTCGCGATCGATGTGAATCACGATGGCGCGTTGGACCTTGTGACTTCTTCGTGGCAGAACGATGGGATCTGGTGGTTTGAGAACTCCAAGCGGCCGGACGTAATGTGGAAACCGCATCTGATTTGCCATTCGCAGCAAACCGAAGGGATGGTGCACGCGGATATCAACGGTGATGGAACGCCCGATGTCATCGCGGCGCATTATGGCCGGCAGGGACTGATCTGGATCAATTTTGCGGGACCGCAGCCCGTAGTTCATCACGTTGGCGGCCCGAAAGAGTACGACGGCCACGGCGTAGGTGTGGGGGACCTCGATGGCGATGGCAAGCCCGACATCCTGACGCCTTACGGGTGGCTGAAGGGAGTTGACGCCGATCACGACCAATGGGAATGGCATCCGGAATGGACGCTGCAGGAAGCGGGATTCCCCATTCTTGTCTATGATGTGAACAACGACGGCAAGATGGATGTAATTTACGGCCACGGCCACGATTACGGCCTTTACTGGCTGGAGCAGAGCTCGCAAAATGGGAAGCGCGCGTGGCAGCGCCACTTGATCGACGACTCTTTTTCGCAATGCCACGCGCTGGCACTGGCGGATATTGATGGAGACGGCGAGCCGGAGTTGATCGTCGGGAAGCGCTATCGCGGGCATAATGGCCGCGACCCAGGAGGCTACGACCCGCTCTGCATTTACTACTATAAGATCGACCGCGGCCGGGCCAATTTTACGCGGTATACCCTCAGCTATAACGGCACGGCGGGCGTGGGAACGCAGATTCTGGTCCACGATATGGACGGTGACGGCGATCTGGATATCGTGGTGGCCGGGAAGACTGGCGTGCACTGGCTGGAGAACCTGCGCGTGAATCACCGCTCGCGTGAGGCGCGCGAGAAAGAGCTGCTCCTGAATTACAACTGGCCCTTCCCCGGCGAAGACGATCCTTAGTCATTCGGAATTTGGAATTGGTGGCGAAGCCAAACTTTGACGCGTACGCGGACTGTTACCCGTGCACCGTCAACCCCAATCGGTTGCGCTATCCCGATCTGCGGCAAAAAAAAGGCCGGACCTGATACGCTTCAGGTCCGGCCTTTCCATTCTAAAGAGTTGCTACTTTCGGCTTACTTACCAGCGGCGCTCAGAACCTTTTCGGGCTCCGGCTGCTGCCCGTCCGTTTTCGCCACCGGACCGCCAATCTGCACCAGTTCCTCGGGCTTCTTCTTAAGCACCAGTTCCTCGTACAGTTGGCGAGCCTGCTGCGCTTCAAAGGCGGCCTTGCGGCGGGCGCGATCCTCTTCCGCAGCGGTCATGGGAATATCGTGCTCGCGCTCGCGGACGCGGGCAGCGTCTTCGGCGTTCACATTCAGGGAGTGCTCGTAGTTCCCCAGGTTCACGCTCTTACCCCGCGCGTAAATCTCATGCTTGCCGTGTGACTTATACCACTCGGCCACCGTGGCATTCTTGTGCATGTTCTCGATGATTTTTCGCCAGCCGATGCCCGTATTGTAGGCGCAGAAGGAGATTTCACCCTGCTGCGTGGCATACGGAATGATGCACATCTCGGTGCGGCGGAAGTCATAGTTGAACAGGTCCTGGAACCACATCCCGGCGATAAAGAGGAAGTTCCAGGGATCGGACCGGCGCTTCAGAGCATCCTCGTAAGTGCGGTTCGGGCTGGAGTCGCCATAAAGTTTTTTGGCTTTTGCCTCGCCTCTTAAAGCAAATGATTTATCGAACTTCTTCAGAATGTCCACCAGCGCCAAGCTCTTGGGGGCTTTGGACGGTGTGAAGTTCTTAAGCAGGCAGAGCGCCATCATGACATTGGACATCGTCCGGCTGCGCCCAGCGTCTGTGATCATTTGCATATCATGAATGATTCCCGGCACGTTCAGGAACTCGGGCACAGGCGCCCATTCACCATTGTCCTTATTAATCATGAGCGCTGTGCCGATCCCGCAATTCGGGTGGCAGCCGCAGCTTACCATGCCCCACTGAGATTCGGGGCCGTGGACGACGTCCGCGAAATCCGCAAACGCGCTGAAGAGCGAGAGCGGAAACCAGTCGCGCGTGGGTTCCGTGATGCCGAGCTGCTTTTTCACGTCCATCGCCATGTGGGACAGCGTGTAGCGCTGCCGTAAGCGGCGCTCGGGCGTGATATCCTCGTCGCGTCCAGTGAAAGAAACCGGCTGGAAGGAAACGAAAGCAATTTTCTTCGGGTTCTCTCGCGCGAATTTGATGATCGGCCCTACCTGGTCGTTATTGACGCCGTTCACCAGCGTGGTCACCAGGATAATTTCGATGCCCGCCTCGTGCATGTTGTCGATCGCCTTCAATTTCACATCAAACAGGTTGCCGACCTTGCGATGGGCGTTCGCATCATTGCCGATGCCGTCGAACTGCAGGTAAGCGTAGCGCAGCCCCGCCTCAAAGGCGCGGCGCGAATACTCCTTACTTTTAGCGAACTCGATTCCGTTCGTCGCCGCTTGCACGCTGTTATAGCCAATTTTGCGAGCGTAACGAACCGCATCAATAAAGTAAGGTGACATCGTCGGCTCGCCGCCTGAAAACTGCACGGACATTTGGCGTCGTGGTTTTATTTTGAGTGCGTTGTCCAGAATTTCCGTGATGTCTTCCCATAAAAGCTCGTGCACAAAGCCGACCTGGTTAGCGTCCATGAAACAGGGATCGCACATCATGTTGCAGCGGTTTGTCAGGTCTACGGTCAGCACGGAGCCGCGACCATGCTTGATGGTGCTCGAACCGTGGTGATGGAGATCCGCGTCGTTGTGCGCCCGGATGTCACGGCCTGGGAAATGCTTTTCAATCCACTTGAGGAAGTTCACGTCCACGGCCATCATGTCTTCATAGTGGCCGTGGATGGGGCAATCCTTCACCATCCAAACCTGGCCGTCGCGCTCGATAATCTGAGCTTTGATTTCTCCCACCTTCTCGGACATGAGGGTGTTCACGTCCTGCTCACCGCTGAGAATCCTCTCCCTCGCTTCTTTCACGCACCCCGGGCAAAGCGAATCGGTTTCGCGGGGCCACCCGAGTTGCGGCCTGGTCTTTTGCCAGGACTTCAAAAGCGGCTTATCGGACCATTTTGGAGTGAAGCTTGGGTTGGGATTGTATTTATTGAAGAACTGGATCGTATCAAATGCCACCCCGGCGAAAGAGCATAGGGCGCTGTCAAAATGTCGCATGAGCCGCTGACCTCTAACTCTTGGCATTGGCGTGTAACCTCCTCTTAGTGAGTTTAAGATCCCGCTCGCTGAATGGCGGCGCAGAACCTTCTCCATCGCGTGGCTCTTTTATATCACTGATTTTCTTCTATCGCTACGGTTATAAAAAACTAATGCTTCGTAAGGCTATCACAGCCTGAGCCTTATGCCTACATCCCGTCCCGGAAAACGTAGCGAATTTACCAGCTCTTTTTCCATGATCATGTTACGTTTTTCGCCCCGAAGGGGGTAACTATTTTTGGCTGAACTGCGGTTTTGGGCGGTTGGATGGCAGAGATTTTGCCGTGAATGGAGGCGGCAGAATCCTATTCAGAATCAGTGCGTTGGCTGGCATTCGCGTTTCCCGTTATGATCTTCAGGTGAGCCTTTCCGAAAGCCTCAAAACCAAGGGTTTCGAAATCGGATTTGACTTGGTCGGGATCGCCCCGGTTGATCTGTGGCCCGAGTTTGAGTTCTCCAGGCAGTGGGTGGCGGCGGGATTTGGCGGCGAGATGGCCTATCTTGCCAACCCCAAGCGGGATGACCCGCGCGGCACCCTGGCCTCCGCCCAATCGGTGGTCTGCGTGGGGTTGGTCTACAACGCTCCGTTGCCCTACTCCACCGAAGCTGGCAACAAGGAGAGCCAGCAGGCGGCGGGTCCTCCGGAAGAGTCAACCCGCGAGCCTTCCGCCTGGATTTCGCGTTACGCCTGGGGCAAGGATTACCACGAAATCATGCGAGCCAAGCTTGAGGAGTTCCGCCGCGAAATTGAGATCCTTGCGCCCGATGCTGAAACGCGAGTTTACGTGGACACAGGGCCTGTGGTCGAGCGGGCATTCGCGCGGTATTCGGGCATCGGATGGACCGGCAAGAACACCTGCTTAATCAACGAAAAGAAGGGTTCGTGGTTCTTTCTAGGCGTGATTCTCACCAACCTGAAGCTTGTCCCGGACCTGCCCGCGCCGGACCGCTGCGGCTCCTGCACACGTTGCGTCGAAGCCTGCCCCACAGACGCGCTGCGAAAGCCTTACACGATGGATGCTTCGCGCTGCATCGCATATCTCACGATTGAACTCAAAGGCGCCATCCCGGCCGAATTTCGTCCCGCCATCGGCAATAACGTTTTCGGCTGCGATATTTGCCAGGATGTGTGCCCATGGAATTCGCGGAAAGTGAGCGGTCAGCAATCAGCAGTCAGCGATCAGCAAGATGAACGGCGGAGAGGAGCTGCCACGACAAACCGGCCAGAATTCCAGCCGATTGAAATTGAAATGGCGGAGTTGGGGAGCGTAAGCGGCCGAACCGAAAGTTCGGAGCCGGAAGGAGTCCCGGCCTCTGACACCTCACACTTGAAATCTACCTCGGTTTCGCTATTTAACCCGCCCCTCCGGACGCTTGCGTCCATGAGTGAAGAGGACTTCCGCAGAGCTCTTGCGCACTCCCCCATCAAGCGCGCAAAGTATCGTGGCTGGCTGAGGAATCTCTGCGTGGCGATAGGGAACTCGAAGGATCGCAGTTTCATTCCGTGGCTGGAGGGAATGGCAAATCATCCCGAAGCTATCGTACGCGAGCACGCGCAGTGGGCGCTGGAACAGGTAACAGGTAATAGGTGACAGGTAAAAGAGATAGGTATGCCGACAGGCGTTGTAGCGGCGGCCTCTGGCCGCCGGTTTCTACTTCTTAAAAGCCGGCGGCGAGGACGCCGCTACAACGGAGCCGCCTACTTCATGGCTCCGATCACGGCATCCGTAAACTCTTTAGTGCTCGCCCTGCCACCTACATCCTGCGTAAGGTGACGGCCTTCTTTGTAGGTCGCGTGAATGGCTTTTTCGATGCGATTGCCCGCCTCTTCCTGTCCGATGTGGCGCAGCAGCATCACGGAAGTGAGCATCATAGCCGTGGGATTCGCAATGCCTTTGCCCGCGATATCCGGCGCGCTTCCGTGCACAGATTCGAA
>DASUKV010000043.1:0-3716 GCA_036278555.1 Terriglobia bacterium | reverse complement strand
CAGCAAGTTACGCTAAGCCTGCCCGTCGAGCCCGGCCAGTCGCTCTCATCCGAACAAATCCTCTTTGCCGCGGGCCCTGACTACTTGCGAATGCTTGAGCACTACGGCGCGGCGGTACGGCGCCTGCGCCATTCCCGCGTTTCCAGCCCGGCCCCACGGGGCTGGTGGAGTTGGACGGCCTTTTATGGCGGAGTCAACGAAGGCGATATCCTGACCAACGGCAAGTGGCTGGCCGCGCATTTGAAGTCTTTGGGCTACAACTACTTGCACATCGACGAAGGCTACCAGTACGCACGCGGTGAATACACCACGGCGAACGCGCCGCAGTTCCCACACGGCATCGGGAGCGTGGGCCACGCGATTTGCAAGCTGGGACTGAACTTCGGCGTTTGGACGGCGCCCTTTGAGGTTTCAGCGCGCGCCTGGGTTTACGAGCGCCACAAGGACTGGCTGGTCCGCGACGCGCAGGGAAACCCTATCCTGATCGGCTACGTGCACGGCCACGTGGATCCGCTCTACGTGCTTGATACAACGAATCCCGCGGTGCAGGGCTATCTTACCCAGACCTACCGCACGCTCACCCGCGGATGGGGCGTGCGCTATATCAAGCTGGATTTTATGGACTCCGCGGCGATTGAGGGTTTCTATTACCGTCCTCACACCACGGCGCTGGAAGCCGAGCGCATCGGCCTTCAGGTGATTCGCCGTGCGGTTGGTGATGATGTGCTGCTCGATAAAGATGGCAGCCCGATGTTGAATCCGGTCGGGCTGGTGGACGAAGGGCGAATCGCCCCCGACACGGCACACGGCTTCAGCGCCAGCAAGGACGCCGCGCCCAATATTGCTGCGCGCTTTTACATGAACCGCCGGTTCTACGTGAGCGATCCCGACGCTTTTTCGGTCTCCGAGCAAATCATTCCGCAGGCGCATTGGCATCAGTCGCCAAAGCCCCTCACACTGGATGAGGCTCAAACGCAGATTGTGCTGGCTGCGCTTACAGGAGGCATGTATGAAATCGGTGATGATCTGCCAACGCTTGGCTCCGAGCCGCAGCGGTTGGAGCTGGTTGAAAATCAAGAGCTTATCAACATGAATCGCCTGGGGCGCGCGGCAATTCCTCTTGACCTGATGACCTTCGATCCTGCGGATGAGCAGCCAAGCATCTTCCTGCTGCCGGAGGACCGCCGCCAGTATATGCTCGCGGTGTTTAATTTTACGGAACAACTGCGTTCCCATTCGTTGACTTTGGCGGATTTAAGGCTTGGGGGCCATCATCAGTTTCAGCTTTACGACGTGCTGAATCATGACGCGCCGCTGACCCTCGAAAATGGCGCGCTGCAGCTTCAGAACCAGCCACCGCATTCGGTGCGCTTGATCAAGTTCATTGATACGGCGATGCCGGCAATGGCGCCCGCCGTCAGCACGCAAGTTCCGCCCACCGTTCAGGCAGGGCAACCCGCCACGTTCTCGGCCGACGCCAAGGGGAGCCTCGTTCCGGCCTTGTCCTATCAATGGCATTTTGGCGATGGGACCGGAGCGCAAACGTCTTCTGCGTCCCACACCTACACCCGCGCCGGGACTTACACCGTGCGGCTCAGCGTGCCCGGCGTGGACGGCCTCACAACACTCCAGAATTTCCCCGTTACCGTCACCGGATACCCCAGTTCGGCGTTCGACCTGGAACACAACCAGCGATATAACCCGGATCCGGGTCATTAATCCGGGCGAACTACTGTCATGTCTTATAAATTCGCTGAACAATTCGTCAGGCAAAACTCTGCTGCAGATGTCGCCCCCTCACCCGTCCCGCTACGCGTGACACCCTCTCCCCCTTTCCAGGGAGCGAGGGCGGTAAATGCCAGAGATTCCTGCCGTCTCACACCGGGAGAGGAGTGCGGTCCTAATTTAATTTCTCGGCGCCTGTCTCGAAAACGATCTGCTACCCCTTCGGTTTTCGGCCCTCTCCCTGCGGGAGAGGGTGGCCGAAGGCCGGGTGAGGGCGCAGGCCGGAGTTTACTACAACGGCAAATATTTCTCGCCAGATGAAAATTTTACTGTAATTTCATCATGATACGGGCGATCCCGGATCGAAAGCTGGCCCCGAGTTGGGTTGCCTTCCCTGAGAAGAGAACAGGCAGGGGAAGATCGTTTCAGAGTTTTAAGCTTGCGTATCATCAAGAAGATGACGTAGGCAGGTCGCGCCCCGGAGCGCTGCTTCTTATTGAACCCGTTGGATTTCCCCGAGAACGGTTCCGCCGGGTTGCTTGTCCAGCGGCTTTCTTTCGAATCCTTCGGCCCACCCGGAGATCAAGCCATTCTCCATCGACGCCAGCGCGGCGCCGCTGCAACCGCCCAAGACGGCCGAATGGCATTACTCTTGCACTCTTTCCTAACCTTGGCGCTCGAATAGGAAGGAGGGATTACTTCTATGCGGCGTTGGTTATTCGCAATTATTCTGATTGGATTGATGGTTGCTCTTGCCTGCGGTCTCGAAAGCGTCGATCTTCTCTCCGCGGAAGTTGAGCGGATCGCTTTCCTGCTTGTCCCCGTGGTTTTCATGATCAGCTCGATCATCGGGCTCAGCATTACCCGGGCCTGACGCCAGGCTCTGATTTGTACCGCCGAGGTTCTCACCGGCGGCTTTGCGGCGAATGGGGGCATCGCCGCGAGAGATTCCAAACCTGACATTCCCCGCTTTATCCCACTCCCATTTGCCAGCAGCGTTCTTTGCTGGCATTATTTTTTTATACGATGCCCGAAACAACGGTACCCGCGAGTGAGTCCACCGCAGGGGCGTGGAAGGAGCGCCTGCGCGCGCTCAGGAACATCCCTCCGCTGATGGGCCTGATGTGGGAGTCGGGACACGGGGTCATTATCGCGGGCGCTGTGGCCCGAATCGTCGCGGGCGTTCTCCCCGTCGCTACTCTCTTCGTTCCGAACCTCATCATTCAGGACATCGTCGACTTGATGTCGCATAAAATCCGGCACCTGCCGCCCATTTTCTGGTGGCTCGTGGCGATCGAGTTCGGGCTCGCCTGCATGGGCGCAATCCTCAGCCGGGTGATGGATTATACGGATACCGTCCTCGCCGACCGCTATACGAAATACATCAGCGTGCGCGTGATGGAGCACGCCTCCAGTCTCGACCTCGAACGTTACGAAGACCCCGATTTTTATGACAAGCTCGAGCGCGCGCGAGTGCAGGCGACGGACCGCCTGGCGACCATCCGGATGATGGGGCAGCTCCTGCAGCAGATCATCACCACCGCCACGCTGATCGCAAGCATTCTCTTTTACGCCCCCTGGCTGGTTCTGATCCTCGTCATCTCCGTCATCCCGACCTTCGTGGGAGAGACTCACTTCGCCTTTCTGCACTACGCGCTGAACTTCAAGCAGACGACGTCGCGCCGCCAGATGGACTACTTGCGCCTGGTGGGAGCCAGCAAGGAGAGCGCCAAGGAGCTGAAGCTTTTCGGGTTGGGCAACTTCCTTACCAACCGGTTCAAGAAACTTTCGGATGAGATCCTCGACGAGGATGTCTCACTCGCCAAGCGCCGGTTTTGGGCGACGACGTTGCTTTCCCTGTTCGGCACCGCCGGATACTACGCCACCTACGTCATCGTGATTTACCGGACCGTACTCGGCCGCTATAACATCGGCCAGTGGTACTTCATCACCGGCGCGATTGCGGGGGCGAGCACGAATATTCAGACGGT
>DASUKV010000042.1:0-4932 GCA_036278555.1 Terriglobia bacterium | reverse complement strand
GGTGAAATCTCCCTGATAACCCAGCCGCCAAATGACGTTTCCGCTGCCTGTGCCATTTTCATAGTCGATCTTAATCACCCAATGCTGGTGCCGGAGCGAGACCAGCAAGTTGCCGTCGTCGGGCGAATAAACCAGGGCATTAGCGTGCAACCAGTCCGGGAAGCTCATAGGATGCCGGTTGACATCCAGGTGGTCGAACGCCTTCCACACCCAGACCGGTTTGTTATTCGGATCGAGGTCGATGATGTCATTGCCCGCTACAGTAGTCTGTCCCGGATAACCAGGAAGATCCGCAAACGTCTGGTTACCACTTCCGAGCAGGAGCAAATGGCCGTTGGGAAGGGAAAGAATGTCGTGATTCAGGGAGTAGACCGTGAGATTGTAGCCCGCAGCAGTGAGCCACTGATTGACGTCATTGACCGTGAACTGGCGGACTATGTTTCCAGCGAGGTCAATTTCCTGAACGGTCCCTCCACCGCCGGAAGAAGGCGTAAAGACGATAAGCATATCGCCGTTCGGCAGTAGTTTTATCGGTTGCACGACTCCAAGTGACAGATCGTAGTTATAGTACCAGATGAGATTGCCGGAGGTGTCGAAGGCAACCAGTTGCAGTTGGTACGGCGTTGCTCCGGGATTAAGGCTGGCAAGCTCAATTCCGGGCGTGGGCTGCGCCCCGGACGGATTGGTGACGCTCACCTGGGGGACGCGACTTGGATCGACCGCGCCGGTTGTAAAGGTATGGTCGCTGTCATACTGCACCGAATTATCGCTATAAGTCACGACCGCCCGCATGTGGTACGTCGTATTCTGCTTCATTCCCGCCACCAGAACATTCACCGGGCCGCCACCCGCCAGCGTCGGTTGAGCGGACGTCTGAAGCGCGTAATTAGTGTCGGTTCCGAACTCAACGTAAACCGATGCGGTTTGCGGCGGAGAAATGCTATATTGCGCCACTAAGAGGTTCTGCGTCGCCGAGACCGTCCCGGCTGGAAGCTCTGGCGATGAGGCGCCAGGACCCGTATTCGCGCAGCTCATCAGGAAGAAGCACGAGCTTGTGCAGAAAGCCAGGGCAAGAATTCTGACGATCTCCGGCAAGTCGCTGCGGTAATTCTGCAATTCCGTTGCAGGCCGGCAACAATGCGCATGATTCATCATTTGGACTTCCAAGTCGAATTTTGTTCCAAAATCTTTACGTTCCGGGCCTTATTGAGGGTTACAACAAATTATCGGGAGATGGTAGCGGCGCTCGAAGTCTGTCCTGACGCAGGAAGGAAGCACCGAAAGAACCGGCGGTCCCTTGCCGGGCGGGCTCTGGCCACCGCTACAATGATGGTGAATGTCACGCCTGCTTTTGCGAGGGGCTAGGAGCTTTTTTCCGGGCGCAGGAGGGGGAAGAAAATAACATCCCGGATCGACCGCGAATCAGTGAGAATCATGGTAAGCCGGTCAACGCCGATACCCGCTCCACCTGTGGGGGGCATGCCGTAACTCAATGCACGGATATAATCCTCATCCACGGCGTGCGCGTTCAGGTCGCCCTTTTCGCGCAGCAACTGCTGATACTCAAAGCGGTCGCGCTGTTCGCGCGGATCATTCAATTCGCTGAAGGCATTGGCGAGCTCCATGCCTCCGATATAAAGCTCAAACCGCTCCACAAAATTCAGGTCTTCCGGCTTTTGCTTCGAGAGCGGCGAAACTTCGAGCGGATAATCCAGGATAAACGTTGGCTGAATTAAATGCTTTTCCGCGACGGCCTCAAACAACTCCGCCAAAGCGTTCCCAGGTGATGTTCCGTCACCAGCTTCCAGAGGCTGTTCGGCCGTTTTGTTGTACGCTTCGACCCAGCGGAAGACGGCGTGCGGCTCCGTGAAATCTTCAACCTTGGGCGGCAAACCCGCTACCTGGGGCCAATACTCTACAATGGCCTCTTTCATGGTCAGGCGTTGGAAACGCTCAAAGGAAATCGCATGGCCGTTGAAATTGCATTCCAGCTTCTCCCCCACCGTCTGCGCAACGTAGCGCAGCATGCGCTCGGTGAGGTCCATCATGTCCCGGTAGTCGGCATAGGCCTGGTAAAACTCGAGCATCGTGAACTCGGGGTTGTGCTGCGTGGAAATACCCTCGTTGCGGAAGTTGCGGTTAATCTCATACACCCGGTCGAGGCCGCCCACAATCAGCCGCTTCAGATAAAGCTCTGGGGCGACGCGCAGGTAAAGGTCAATATCCAGAGCGTTGTGATGCGTGATGAACGGCCGCGCCATCGCTCCGCCCGCGAGGGGCTGCATCATCGGCGTTTCCACTTCGATGTAGCCTTCCCCGTCCAGAAACTCGCGCAGCGCGCGCAGCAGGCGGCTGCGCTGCTCAAAAACGCGGCGCACGCCGTCATTCACCATCAAATCGAGATAGCGCTGCCGGTAACGGATTTCGACATCGGAGAGTCCGTGCCACTTTTCAGGCATCGGCAGCAGGCCCTTGGCAAGAAAATAGAGGCGCTCCGCGTGCACCGTCAGCTCGCCGGTTCGGGTCCGGAAAAGATAGCCCTCCACTCCCGCCATATCCCCAATGTCGAGTAGCTTGAAAAGTTCAAAGTCCTTCTCCCCCACCGCGTCGCGGCGCACGTAAATCTGCAGCCGCTTGCCGCCTCCGGCAAAGTGTGCAAACCCCGCCTTGCCGTGGGGGCGAATCGTCATCACCCGGCCCGCCACGCGCACGGCGACTTTCTGCGCCTCCAGTTCCTCCGCCGTGCGGCCGGAATATTCGGCGACCACTTGCGGCAGCGTGTGCGTAAAGTCAAACTTGCGCGGATAAATCTCAAGGCCGAGATCTGCGATGGCGCGCAGTTTCTTCTGCCGCTGCAGCGTCAGTTCCAGCGCGTCTTGTTCATCCGCGCGCACGAGATTGCCTCCCTTGGGAAATCATTCAATAACCGAAAATCACCGATTGGGCATTATAGCAAGAAGCTGAAATTCCGCGCCGCGCCTTTGCAGAATCAAATCACGGCAACCACGCATCTAAACAAAGTAGATATTTAGACCCTGAATCAAGTATGCTTTCGGAGACCCGAAAACAAGCCTTAACGTGAGGTTCATGGCTTATGGCCACTAAAGACGATAAAAAGCCAACAAATTTCAACGAGCTTCCCATTCTGCCCGTTCGGGAGACGGTGCTGTTTCCGAACGCCATCCTGCCGCTCACTGTAGGCCGGGAAAGCTCGCTCAAGCTTATCAGTGATCTTAAGGAAGAAGAGAAGTTTATCGGTGTGATCGCCCAGCGCGATCCACGAGTGGATAATCCGCAGCCCGTCGATCTTTATCAGATCGGGACGGTGGCCTACATCCACAAAATCATCAAGCTACCCAGCCAGAACCTCTTTATTTTCGTCGAGGGATTGCAGCGTATCGCGGTTGAAGAAATTATCGGCATGGAACCTTACCTCCGCGCCAAGGTAAAGCCCCTGGAAGACGGCGTGCCTTCGCAGGATACGCCGGGGTTTGACGCGCTCGTCCGCAGCGTGACTTCGCTCTTCCAACAAGTGGTCCAGCTTTCTCCAAGCCTTTCCGACGACCTCCAGACCGTGGTGATGAACATTGAGGACCCGTCCCGGCTTGCGGATTTTATCGCGGCCAATCTGCCTTCCATCTCAAATACAGAAAAACAGGAATTGCTTGAAAGTCTCGATCTTTCCGCGCGCCTCGACCGGCTGAACCGGCATCTCGCCCGGGAAATGGAAGTGCAGCAGTTGCGCTCCAAAATTCAATCGGACGTGCAGGACCAGGTGACGGCGAGCCAACGCGAATACTATCTGCGCGAGCAGATGAAGGCGATCCAGAAGGAACTGGGCGAGGCCGACGAGCAGCACGAGATTGAAGAGTTGCGCCAGAAAATCGAAGCCGCCGGCATGACGGAGGAAGCCAAAAAAGAAGCCCTCCGCGAACTGAACCGCCTCGCAAAGATGAATCCTGCCGCGGCCGACTATCACGTGACGCGAACCTATCTTGACTGGCTGGTGGCGCTGCCCTGGAACAAAATCAGCGCGCTCAAAATCGACCTGCGTAAAGCCCGGGAGATTCTGGATACGGACCATTACGACCTTGAGAAAATCAAGGAGCGTATTTTGGACTACCTGGCCGTCTTGAAATTAAAGCCGCAGTTGAAGGGTCCGATCCTGTGCTTCGTCGGGCCGCCCGGCGTCGGGAAAACCTCGCTTGCCAAATCGATTGCCAAATCTTTGGACCGCAAATTCGTGCGCATGTCGCTCGGCGGCATTCATGACGAAGCGGAAATCCGGGGCCATCGCCGCACCTATATTGGCGCGCTGCCGGGGCAAATTATCCAAAGCATCCGGCGGGCGGAAACGCGAGACCCGGTGTTTGTGCTCGATGAGGTGGATAAGATCGGGCGGGATTTCCGGGGCGACCCTTCTTCGGCGCTGCTTGAAGTGCTCGACCCCGAGCAGAACGCGACCTTCCGCGATAATTACCTCGATGTGCAGTTTGACCTTTCCAAGGTGCTCTTCATCTGCACCGCAAACGTGCTGGATACGATTCCGCCGCCGCTGCTCGACCGCATGGAAGTGATCGAGCTTCAGGGCTATACGGAAGAGGAAAAGATCGAGATCGCCTTCCGCCACTTGATTCCCAAACAGACGGAGGAGCACGGGCTAACTCCGGAGCAAATCGAGTTTTCGAGGGACGGGCTCGCTTACGTGATCCGGCATTACACGCGCGAGGCAGGCGTGCGGAACCTTGAGCGCGAGATCGCAACCCTCTGCCGCAAGCAGGCGCGCCATATCGCCGAAGGCGGGACTGAGAAACGGGTGGTGACTCCCGATAACGTGCAGGACTTCCTGGGCGTGGCGCGCTTCCGTCCAGACCTGGAAATCGTCGAGCGCACGCGCAAGCCCGGCGTCGCAATTGGCCTGGCCTGGACGCC
>DASUKV010000041.1:0-13262 GCA_036278555.1 Terriglobia bacterium | reverse complement strand
GCTACCCGGCAAGAAACTCCCGCCCCGGCGGATGAAGCGGTCCGCATGGACCCGCATTCGCTCGCGCAGGCTTTCGAATCTTTCACGCACGTTGCGGGATCGCTTGAGAATTCCTACGGGATGCTGCAGGCGGAAATCGCGAAGCTGCGGAGAGAACTTGAAAGCAAAAACCGGGACTTGGCGCGGAGCCTGGCCGAGAATCAGCAGATGCGCAGTTATCTGGCGGGCATTCTTGAGGTGCTGCCCTGCGGCGTGCTGGCGGTTGATTCGAATTTCCGGCTACGCTTTGCCAACCCGGAGGCGCAGACGCTCGCCGCTCTCGAGCTGTGCGCAGGAGCGCCTTCCGGCCAGCGGCTTTCCGAAACCTTGCGTGAGCTCCTGAAAGAAGTCGCGGCAGAACCGCCGGGCGCCGAGCGCAACTGGGTGGAGCAGACGGCGGAAGGTCCAAGATTCGTAGCCGTAAGCTGCGCCGTGCAGCCGCAAGGCGCGAGCGGCCACGGAGAATCAGTTTTCATCCTGCGGGATATCACCCAACGGAAGCGTTTGGAGGAGGAGCGCGAGTTCGCCCGGCGCATGCAGGCGTTGGCCGAAATGACCGCAGTCCTGGCGCACGAAATTCGCAATCCTCTTGGCAGCCTGGAATTATTTGCCGGGCTCATCAAAGAGGCGACGCCGGATCATCCCGAGGTGTCGCAATGGATCGTTCACGTTCAGGCGGGGTTGCGCGCGCTTTCGGCGACGGTGAATAACGTGCTGCATTTTCACTCGACCGTCCCGCCGCAACTCGCGCCGCTGAACATTGTCAGACTGCTGCGCGACACGGTGGAGTTCCTGCAGCCGCTGGCGCTGCAGCGAGGGATGGGAATCCAGTTCGATCCGGCGGAAAGGGAAATCCTGATTCCGGCGGATGCTCACCGCCTGCAGCAGGTATTCTTCAACCTGGCGATCAACGCTTTTCGCGCGATGGCCCCGGGGAAGCGTCTGAAGATTCAGTCGAGAGTTGTGCGGCAAGACGGCCACCGGAGGGCGCAGGTCGTTTTCCAGGATGAGGGCGTCGGGATTCCGGCCAACGTTCTGGAAAATATTTTTGATGCTGGTTTTACCACGGTTAAAAGCAGCCCGGGCCTGGGCCTCGCGGTGTCAAAGCGCGTGATGGCGCAACACAAGGGGAGCATCGAAGTCGTAAGCGAACTCGGAAAGGGAACAACCTTTTCGCTTTGCTTCCCGGTTTTTGGGGGAGCGGTATGACGCAAAGCGTGCTCGTAGTGGATGATGAAGTGGCCATGCGCGCCGCGCTTGAAGCCAACTTCCGCCGGCAGGGCTGGAGGGTGAGAACGGCGGCGGGAAAAAACGAGGCCTTGCGAGCGTTTAAGGCGGAGCCCAGTCCCTTGGTGATTACCGACATGCGCATGCCGGACGGCGACGGTCTGGGCGTGGTTCAGGGCGTGCGCTCGCTCGCTCCCATGACGAAAATCATTCTGCTCACCGCGTTTGCCAGCGTACCTGACGCGGTGGCGGCGATGAAAGAAGGAGCCAGCGACTACCTCATTAAGCCGGTCCGGTTTGAGGAATTGCGCCGCGTCGTTGAGACAGTGCTGGCGAATGAGGAGCCGGGAAATCCTCAGCCCGCCGAAAGCTGCCTGGTGGGCCGCTCACCGCGATTTCGCGCTCTGCTGGAGCGCGCCCGCCAGGCCGCCCAATCGAACGCCGATATTCTGATTGAGGCGGAAAGCGGAACCGGCAAAGAAGTGCTGGCCCGCTTCATTCATGCTTCCAGCCCTCGCTACAAAGGGCCTTTTGTGGCCGTCAACTGCGCGGCTTTTCCGGATGCTCTGCTCGAGAGCGAGCTTTTCGGACACGTGCGCGGCGCCTTTACCGGAGCGAGCGCGACGAAGCTCGGCAAGTTTGAGCTGGCGAATGATGGGACGCTGCTGCTGGACGAAATCGGGGAAATGCCGATGGCGCTCCAGCCGAAGCTCCTGCGCGTGCTCCAGGAAAGGGAAATCGACCGGCTGGGCGATATCCGCCCCGTGGCGGTTGACGTTCGGGTGATCGCGACCACCAACCGCTCGCTGCGGGACTTGACGCAGGAAGGAAAATTCCGGCTGGACCTCTATTACCGGCTTAACGTGATTCCGCTGGTAATTCCTCCGTTGCGCGAGCGCCCGGAGGATATTCCGGCGCTGACAGAGCATTTCGCGAGGAAATATGCCGCGCCCTCGCGGCATGCGGACGGCCTGTTTCCGGCGGACTTCGCCGAGCGGCTGAAAGGCTACGAGTGGCCGGGCAATATCCGCGAGCTCGAAAATTTCGTTCGCCGCGCCATCGCGCTCTCCGCGAGCGGCGAGATCGGAATCGACGCGCTGGAAGGATTGGATTTCAAACCTGCCTCTTCCTCCACGCGCCTTGAGCCGGGGCTGACGCTGCGCGACGCGGAAAAACAGCTTTTGATTGAAACCCTTGGGGCGACCGGTGGAAACCGGACGCGCTCGGCGGCGATGTTGGGCATCAGCCTGCGGACGATTCGGAACAAAATCCGTGAGTACGGGCTGCCGCCCCGGGAGGCGTTATGAGCTGGCTCAATACCATGACGATTGATGAGATCACGCGCTACCTCGATCTCAGCGGGCTGCGCGAAAAGCTCGTGGCCGGTAACATCGCAAATATCGATACGCCGGGCTACCAGACGCAGGATATTAATTTTCAACAAGCGTTGCAGCGTGCGAGTCAAATGCCCGAACAGGCGATGCTGCCACCTCGCATTGATCAAGTACAAGGATTGATCCAGCGGCCCGATGGCAACAACGTGAGCCTCGATCGCGAGAGCATTGTGCTGGCGGGGGTGCAACTTGAGTACCGCACGGCGATCGCCTTGCTGCGCCAGGAATTCAACCGCATCAGCATGGCCATTAGCGGCAACAATGGAGCATAAACCATGAACTTGTTTAATCTGCTGGATGTGAGCGGGTCAGCGCTGCTCGCGGAACGTCAGCGCGCTGAAGTTGTGGCCAGCAACCTGGCGAATGCGGAAACCACGCGCACGCCGGACGGCGGCCCTTACCAAAGGCAGGAAGTGGTGTTCGGCACCGCGCGCGTCACCGCGCCCAGCTTCACGCAGGCGTTTGATTCGGCGGCGGATTCCGCGGTCGAGGGCGTCCACGTGGTGAAGGTGGTCACGGACCAGACGGCTCCCATCCGGCGCTACGATCCCTCGAACCCGGACGCCAACGCGCAGGGTTACGTCTCTTATCCGGCCATTAACCCGGCGGAGGAGATGGTGGACCTGCTCGAAGCAGCCCGCGCTTATCAGCTTAACGTGGATGCCGTGCAAGCCACGAAGAGCATGGTGACGCAGGCGCTGACGATTTTGACTTAAATATCTGCGACGCCGAGAGCCCCCCTCACCCGGCCTTCGGCCACCCTCTCCCGAGGGGAGAGGGCTGAAATTCCCGTTATTTACCGCCGTAGCGGGACGGGTGAGGGAGCACGGCCAAAGCTGCACCGTGAAGCATGTGTTAACGAGCTTTTCCAGAAGTCCAAAAACCTACTCGTTCGAGCCCTTGGAGAGACATAATGGTACCAATTCCGGCTGGCTTGCCGCCGATTGATCCGGCTACTTTTAATCAGCAGCAAACGAACCAGATCACGAACAATCAGCCGCAGTTCATGGATACGCTGAAGCAGACGCTCCAGCAAGCTCAGAGCATCCAGAGCGAGGCGGACCAGAAGGTCTCAGCGCTGGTCACGGGCCAGGGCGGAGATGTGCAGTCGGCGATGATCGCCGCGGAAAAAGCCAACCTTTCCTTCCAGCTCGTGATGGAAGTGCGCAACAAAATTGTTCAGGCCTACCAGGATGTTTACAACATGCAATTTTAATTACTGTAGCGCCGGTGTCCCCACCGGCGATTTCGGGCGTGCGGGACATCGCCCCTACAGCATGACCCATGTTTTCAGGATTTAACCTATGGCTTTTGACGCATCGCAGATTTTGCCGCAGGGGAAGGCCTTCTTTGCCGGCCTGACGCAACGGCAAAAGATTCTGCTTGCGGCGGCGGTGGTGGCCGTCGTAGGGAGCTTGTGGCTGTTTGTCTCGCTCTTAGGCCGTGGGGACTATAAAGTTCTTTATGCGGGACTCGATCCCGCTGAAGCGAGCACCATCGCCAAGCGGCTGGCTCAAGAAAACGTCCCGGCCCAACTCTCGGCGGACGGAAAAACCCTGAGTGTTGCCGAAAGCCGTCTGGATAAAGCGCGGCTTGACATGGCAGCGCAGGGCTTTCCGCAATCCGGCCGCCTGGGTTTTGAAATTTTCAACAAGCCAAACTGGGGCCAAAGCGATTTTGCGGAGAAGGTGAATTACCAGCGCGCGCTCGAAGGCGAGCTGGAACGGACCATCCAGGATTTGAATGATGTGGAGGCCGTGCGAGTGAACCTGGTGCTGCCGCACGAATCGCTCTTCACCGAGCAGGAACGCGAGGCGAAGGCTTCCGTGCTGGTGAAATTGCGCGGCGGCCATTTGTCGGAGCGGTCGCTCAAAGCGATCACCTATCTCGTGGCCAGCGCCGTAGATACCCTGCGCCCCGAGAACGTGACCGTGGTTGACGCGGACGGCAGCGTGCCGATTGTGCTGCGCGGCGGCGTGAAGCAGGGATCCATGGAAGGGGCGGTGGAATACGAGCAGGCGCTCGATCAAAAGTTGACCGCCACGCTGACCCCGGTGCTCGGCGCCGATCATTTTGTCGCGCGCGCGACGGTGGAATACGATCCGGCGTCAACCGACAATACCCAGGAGATTTACGATCCCAAGGATACCGTGGTCCTCACTTCCCAGGTCATGAACAACGGCGGGTCCGGCGATACGGGAGACAGCGGCATTCCGGGCGCGGCGAGCAATGTGCCCCAGGCGCAGGCCAACAATTCCGCGAGCACGGCGAACACCAGCAACGCGAACACCGATGGAACTACCGGCGATGCTTCCTCGGATAGCGGCGACGACGAAGGCTCAGGCTCGACGAGCGACAGCAAGACTTACGCCGTGGGAAGAACGGTGGTGCACACGGTGCGGCCGCCCGGAGCGATCCGCAGAATCTCGGCGGCGGTGCTGGTGGATGACCTTGTTGAGACGAAGACGGTGAATGGCCACGAGACGCAGGTCCACACGGCGCGCAACGCGGCCCAGCTTAAGCAGATTCAATCCCTCGCCGCGGCGGTGCTCGGCCTCGATCCAGCGCGCGGCGACGTGGTGACGGTTGAAAACATTGCTTTCCACATCACTCCAATTCCGCCCGCGCAGCCTTTAATCGGCCTGAAGCGAATCGGGCCGCTCTTGAGCGAGTATGGTTATCTTCTGCGCTACGTGATCCTCGGACTTCTGGGGCTGCTCATCTATCTGTTCGTCTTCAAACCCTTACTCAAGCAGTTGGGATCAACCCCGCCGCAGATGGTCCACGCGCTGCCGGGCGGTGAGCCTGCTCCGGCTCTCGCGGCCGCCGCCGGAGCGCTGCCGGAAGCGCCTTTGGCGCTGCCTGAAGGCGAAAAGCCCGCTGCCGTCGACACCAGCCCGGAGGGCCGGGAGAGGCAGCGCGTCAAAAATCTCAGGGACGCTTTAACCGTGAAAGTGGCGGCAACACCCGCGCAAGCCGGCCGGCTCTTAGAAGGCTGGCTGCGGGAAGACGAGAGTAAATAGCATGGCGGAAGAACAAACCGGCGCTCCTAAGCTTAGCGGGCTTCGCAAGGCGGCGGTGTTTCTGATCCTGCTGGGAGATAAAGCCGCGGGCGAAGTGCTGCGCTCGATGCCTGCCGCGGACGTTGAGCGCCTTACGGGGGAAATTGCGAGCATCGACTCCGTTTCTCCCGAAGTTGCGCTCGAAATTCTGGAAGAGTTCGACAAGCTTGCCGCCGCGCAGGAATACCTCACCCTGGGAGGGCCGCGGTACGCCGAAAAGCTTTTGGAGAAAGCCTTCGGTGATCTCGAAGCCCGGCGTCTGCTGAACCAGGCCCTGCATATCCAGACGACAAAATCCCTGGACCTTGCGGACCTCAGCCGCTCCGACCCCCACCAGCTTGTGAAATTGATCCAGGATGAGCAGCCGCAAACGGTGGCGCTGATTCTGGCCCACCTGGGCGCGAAGATCGGCTCATCGCTCCTGGGTCTGCTGCCGGATTCGAACCGCCCGCTCGTGGCCGAGCGGCTGGCCCGGATGGGGCAGCTTTCCGGCGACACGGTGCAAAAGGTGCTGCTCGTCCTGCAGAAGAAGTTTCAGGCCGCCGGCCGCCAGCATGACCGGATGGCTTGCGGAGGCGTGACCGCGGTGGCGGGAATCCTGAACGAAATGGATCCGGCCTCAAGCAAAGCCCTTCTCGAAAGCATTGAGCACCGCGATCCCAACCTGGCGGTGGCCATCCGCGACGTGCTGTTTACCTTCGAGGATTTGCTGACCGTGCCGCAGAACAGCCTGCGCGAGTGCCTGGGCTCCATCGACAAGCGAACCCTCGCCACCGCGCTCAAGGGCGCTTCCGAAGACCTGAAGAGCCACATCACGAAGTGCATGTCCTCGCGCGCCGCGGAGATGCTGAAGGAGGATATGGAAGCTCTGGGTCCGGTGCGCATGCGCGAAGTCGCCAAAGCTCAGGGTGAGATTGTGGCCGCGCTCCGCCAGTTGGAAGCTGACGGCAAAATCAGCCTGCGAAACGAGGAAGAAGATGCGCTTGTTGTCTAAAGCCAGGCTCCTCGAAAAGCCCGCCGCCCAGGAGAGCAGGATTAAGGAATTTGTCTATCGCGGCGCGGAGTCGTTTGATTCCGAGGGCACTCCGGGCGAAAAGCCGGCTTCTGAGGCTGCGGAAAGGCTCTGGACGGGTCCATCGGGTACGGCCGCCCTGGCCGCTCCGGTTGCCGAAGAACCGCCCGAGCCGGAAAAAAAATATACTGAGGAAGAGATGCAGGCCCGCGAACGGCAGGCGGGCGAGAAGGGATTCGAGGATGCACGGCTCCGCCTGCAGCAAGGGTTTGAGAAGAATCTCGCGGCGGAGCGGGACTCGCTCGCGGCAGCGCTGCGCGAGTTCGCGCAAGACCGGGAAACTTATTTCTGCGACGTCGAAGGCGATGTCGTCCGTCTGGCGCTCGAGATTGCTCGCAAGGTTCTGCATCGCGAGTCGCAGATGGATCCCATGCTTCTTGCCGGCGCCGTTCGAGTGGCTCTCGAGAAGATCGCAGAAGGCGTTGCCGTGAAGCTGCGGGTGCCGGAAGATCAGGCGGAGAAATGGAAGGAATTGGCGGCCTCGCTTCCCAGCTCCAACCTCAAGATCGAAGTGGTTGGAGATGGAACTTTAACCGGCCCGCGATGCCTGATTGAAACCGAAATGGGGATGACAGACGCCTCCCTCGAGGCGCAGCTTGGCGAGATCGAGCGCGGATTCTTTGATCTGCTCGCGGAGCGGCCGGGCGCGGTTACAAAGAGCCGTTCAGCCAACTCCTAACGGGGTTCTCGCTGTAGCGGCGATGTCCCTTCACTTCGTTCAGGGCAGGCTCTCATCGCCGAAAGGCCGCCGGTGGGGACACCGGCGCTACAGAGAGGTAGCCACGGTTAATTTGCGTGTCGAATTAACCGTGGGTTTGTCATCATAACAAAAGCCCACGGTCAGAAAGGCGCTGACCGTGGCTACCCCAACGTCACGGGAATACAACCATTCCGTTAAATTCCTACCTGAGTCACCTCGAACACACATCCACCCTGCGCTGGTGGGGGCGCGTCACGAAAGCCACGGGGCAGATTGTTGAATCCGAGGGCCCCTACTGCGCGGTGGGGGAGTGCTGCGAAATTATGGACGGCCGGGGGCGTGCTTATGCGGGCGAGATCGTGGGTTTCCGGGGCCCAGCGGTCCTTTCGATGGCGCTCGAAAGAGTGGAAGGCGTCCGCTACGGCGACCGGATCGCTACCTGGGGCGCTCACCCGAGCCTGGGCGTGGGCGAGGAGTTAACCGGCCGGGTGATTGACGGCTCCGGCAAACCGATTGATTCCGGCTCTCCGTATGCGGTCGAGCGGCAATGGCCGCTGCACACCTCTCCACCTCTGCCCTTGGAGCGGGTTCCCATCCGCGAGCCTCTAGGCTGCGGCGTGCGCGCGGTCGACGGGTTGATCACCGCCGGACGCGGCCAGCGCCTCGGCATTTTTGGAGGCAGCGGCGTCGGCAAAAGTACCTTGATCGGCATGATGGCGCGGGGCAGCGCCGCGGATATCACGGTGCTGGCGCTCGTAGGGGAACGCGGGCGCGAGGTGAGAGAGTTCCTGGAAAAAGCTCTCGGCGCCGAAGGATTACGCCGCTCGGTGGTGGTGGTCTCGACCTCGGACCAGCCGCCGCTGCTGCGCATCCGGGCGGTGCTCGCCGCCGCCTCCGTGGCGGAATACTTCTGCTCGCGCGGCAAAAACGTCCTGCTGGTTGTGGATTCTCTCACCCGCGTGGCGATGGCGCAGCGCGAAATCGGGCTAGCCGCCGGAGAGCCGCCCACCTCGCGTGGCTACACGCCGTCCGTATTCAGCTTGCTCGCGCAGCTCATTGAACGCGCGGGCCGCTTCGGGCGCGGCAGCATCACAGGCTTTTACACGGTTCTCATGGAAGGCGATGACCAGCAGGACCCGCTGGTTGACGCGGTGCGGGCCTTGTTGGATGGACACATCGTGCTGGACCGCCGTCTCAACACGCAGGGGCACTTCCCGCCAATTTCTGTTCTGGACAGTCTCAGCCGGCTCATGACCGAAGTCTGCTCGCGCGAGCACCTGGAAAAAGCCCGGCGCGTGCGGAGGCTGCTCGCGGCCTATGCGGCGTCGGAAGACCTGATTCGGGTAGGCGCCTATCAGAAGGGCATGGACCCGGCGCTTGACCGCGCGGTGATGGCGCTTCCTTCGATCAATGCCTTCTTGCAGCAGGAATCCGGGAACGCCGCGGGTTTTGACGAAGCCGTTGCCGCGCTCCTCGCGCTTCCGGAATAGTTTCTTATGGCCTTTCAATTTTCGCTTCGCGCGCTTTTACGGCTGCGCCGGACTTACGAGCAGCGCGAGCGCATGCGCCTGACCGTTCTGAACGCAGCGCACCATCGCATGCGCCATGAGTACGAAGATTTGGGAGAGCAGCGAAAGACGCGATTCGAGCGGTTGGAAGAAAAACTTCAGAAGGGGATGCCTGGCTCGGACTTCCACATGGAAAACGCCCTGGTTGCGGTGGCGGTCAAGCAGCAGCGCCAGTTGGCGGCTCAGATGACAGCGCTCGAATCACAAATTCAGTTCCAGGCGAGTGCGTTCCGCGAAGCTCAAAAAAAACGCAAAACGCTGGACAGCCTGCGCGAGCGCGAATTGCGGGCGTACCAGCAGGTTGAAGACCGGCGCGAGCAGCAGCGGCTTGACGATTTATTCGCGCGACGTCGCGGCTTGCCCAAGAACGGCTAGTTGTTACCCGCCTTGCTGGGCAAAGGCTGCCCATTGGTCGCCGGGATTCCTTCCCCAGGTTGTCGTCTCCCACCCCCGTAATTCCCATAAGCGCCTCACAATCAACTGGATAGTTGGTGCGCTCCGCAGCCTGCCGATTGTGGACAGCGGCATGCTATGAACAGGCCATGGTGATGGCTGCGAGCGGCGTGCAATCGGGCGAGATTCGAGACCTGCCACAGATTGCGCCGCAGATAAATGACCCCCAAGGTCCTGCCGCGCCGCGCGGAGCAAGCTTTGAGGATCATCTGAATAAGGCGCTCGGTAAAAGTTCCTTAAATCAGGCTGACCCGCCCACCGGCATGAAAAATCAAAAATCCAAGAAGCCCGGAGATACGAACCCGGCCAAGTCCTCCGCTTCCAATCTGCAAACTCCGGCCATTGTGGCCGCCCCGGCCGATGCCAAGGCTCCTTCCGCAAAGGATGGCTCGTCGCCTTCGTCCTCGAAATCGTCAACTTCTCAGCCCGCATCGGGCAATCAGGCCCCGGCGCCGGACAGAGCGAAAGGGACGGACTCGCAATTTTCATGGCTCATGCAGATGATGCCCGATGCTCTAGGAAACCAGAATCTTCCGCCTGGTGCGGAAGCACCCGGCGGCGCGTCCGGGAAAGCTTCTGGAGATGCGCAAAGCACGCCGCAAACTGCGAACGGAGCGGCCAAAACACCAGCTCCGGGTGATTCCTCGGATGCGGCAGAAGCGCTTGTGAAGGGAACATTGGCGGGGAAGGGAAAACTCGAAGGCGCTGCAGCCGAATCGAGCGCTACGGCCACCCTGATCAGCAGCGGCTCGGGCGCATCGTCCGCTCAAGGGCGGGATTCCTCGCAGCAGGGAAATGCGCTGCCGGCATCGCCTTCCTCCCACTCTTCGGGGCAGGATGTCAGACTCAGCAAAGCTGTGGCATCCCTGGAGAGCTTGGGGCTGAAACTGTTTTCAACGTCCACACCCCAGAGTGCACTCTCAGGAGCGGACGGCTCGGCGGCATCTGATGCACGCGGCGGCCTGGCGCCTTCGAGCGCTTCAGGCGTGATTCATGCCCATGCGCCGGCCGAAAGCGCCTCTCAGAATGCCCGGGACGCGAGCCTCTTGAATTCGGGCGGCTCACCAACCGGCCAGGCGGCAAGCAGTCCTGCGCCAGCGGGCAGTGCGGCGGGAACTTCAGGCGATCCGGGCAAAAATGGCGCTTCCCCAGATTCGTCCAGGAAACAATCCGGAGCTTCCAGCTCGCCGGCGAACGGCAACTCTTCTTCAACTCCAAGTGCAGGAGCCGCGACGGGCACGAGTACGGCGGCCCAAGTCGCGGCCAATGGATTTGCAATTCCTTCGAATCAGGCGCCGGGCGGCAATCTGCCGGTTCACGCTCCGGCGCAAACGCCGCCGTCTCAGGCTACAGCGGCGGAAAGAATGGCGGCGGCCGAGAATCCGCTCAATCCCGCAGGGGGGATTGTGAATGCGGCATCCATGCTTCAAGCCCAAGGAAGAACGGAAATGCACGTGGCGCTGCATACCGAAAGTCTAGGTCCTTTGCAGCTTCACGCCGTATTGGATGGCAACCGCGTGGGCGCTTCAATTGCCGTCGTGAACCATGAAGCCCATACGCTGCTCACCAATGAGCTGCCTGCGCTTCAGCAGGTGCTGAGTGACCAGAATTTGCGCGTGGAACACCTTTCGGTCCTGAACTCTCCGATGCACAGCGGGACAGGGACCGGGCAGGGACAGAATTTTCATTCAGGAAATTTCCACCAGCCGCGCGACAATGCGCCGCGCTGGACGGCAGCGCCTTCGGTTCCGCTCCCGGCGAGCGGCGGCAAAGAAACTTTAACGGAAATCCGCCGGCGGCTCAGTGTTCGGGCTTAGCGTAGCGCCGGCATCTTTGCCGGCCGTGGTTCTTTGAATGCCGCCAGGATGGCGGCGCTATATCAGAAAAGGAAGGGTTCTTATGACAATCAATCCTCTTGCAGCGCATATGGCTTTTGCAACGAATGGCGCGTCAAGCTCCAGTGGTACCGGCAGTTCAACCGGATCGAGCGGCCTGCCGTCGAAGCAGATCACGACGTCGGATTTTATGACCTTGCTCACGACCCAGCTTCAGAACCAGGACCCGACCAACCCGGTCGATCCCATGCAGTTTGTGACGCAGTTGGCTCAATTTGTGACGCTCGACCAGGTGAGCCAGATCAATACCGCGATTCAGAGCTACGTTAAAGGCAGCGCTAGCGCGACCGGATCGCAAGGCGCGTCAGGCAGCTCCTCAGGCTCCGGGAAGGCTTCGGGCGCATCGAACGGAGCTTAGCCAGCCTGGGGGCGCCGCGCTCATTTTTTACAAAGCAATAGTTAAAGGTCGACTTTTGCGTGCCGATTTTTAAATTGACGAGGAGAATACAATGCCATCTTTTTCGATTCCGGTTTCAGGCCTTCTGGCCAATGATGAGGCTCTTTCGGCGATTTCGAACAATCTGGCCAACATGAACACGGTCGCGTATAAGTCCATCACCCCGGAGTTCAGCGATCTGCTCTATCAGCAGATCGGTTCGACGGGGGCTGGGGACCCCATCCAGGTGGGCCTGGGGACCCAGATTTCCTCGACCTCAACCGATTTCACTCAAGGGAACATCCAGAGCACGGGCGTGCCGACTGACGTGGCGATTGATGGCGACGGATTCTTCCAGGTTCAAAAAGGGGGCGTGACGCTTTACACCCGCGACGGGAACCTGGCGCTCAATAAACAAGGAGAACTGGTCACGCAGGATGGCTCGAATGTGCTGGGTTACGGCGCCACGAGCGGAGTAGTGAACAATAATGGCGTCCTGACTCCGCTGGCGATTAACCTTGGCCAGATCGATCCTCCCAGCGCCACCGCGAACGTAAAAGTCACGATGAACCTCGATGCGAGCGCCGCGACCGGTACGCCTTTCAGCACGAATGTGCAGGTTTTCGACTCACAAGGAACCAGCCATATTCTAGCCTTTAATTTCGCAAAGACTGGGACCAATGCCTGGAATTACAATATCACCGTTCCGGCCGCGGACGTGGGTTCAGCGGGAAGCCCTGTTTCGGTGGCGACGGGATCGCTCGCGTTTAACGGCAGCGGCGTGCTGACGACGCCATCTTCCAATGTGACCGGCATCACCATCTCCGGTCTGGCGGACGGGGCCAGCAATTTGACCTTCAACTGGAATCTCTACGATTCAAACAATAGTCCGCTCGTTTCGCAGGTGGCAGGGACTTCAGAGGCATCTTCGAATATCCAGGACGGCTACTCAAGCGGCTCGCTCTCAACCTTTTCCATCGCGCCGGATGGCACGATCCAAGGCAGCTTCACGAACGGCCAGACCCTGGCGGTCGGGCAAATCGCGCTGGCAACCTTCCCGAACACGCAAGGGCTGCTGCGGACGGGCGGGAACAACTTCATGGCGAGTCTAGCTTCCGGGCTTCCGGCGGTCGGCGTTCCGGGGACTGGCGGGAGAGGAACGTTGACCGGGGGCGGGCTCGAAGGCTCAAACATCGACATCGCCTCACAATTCGCCAAGCTGATTGTCGCCCAGACAGGGTATGAGGCGAGCGCTAAGGCATTTACGACGTTTAACACGGTGATCCAGCAGGCATTGAATATCGTGCCGTAAAACGTTGAAAGCATCGCGGAGCCTGTCATTCTGAGGAGTTGACATGCCGCTTTGCGGCACCCGCAAAGCATGAAAAGATGCCCTCACCCGCCCTCGTTCCTCGGGCACCCTCTCCCAAAGGGAGAGGGCTAAGTCACGGTTTTTTCTGCCCTCTCCCTCCGGGA
>DASUKV010000040.1:0-12117 GCA_036278555.1 Terriglobia bacterium | reverse complement strand
CAAACGCCCGGTGCGCGTAGGCGCCGTGGCCTACGATCCGAAGGTTGTGACGATCTGGGAGGGCTTCAAGGCTTATTTCGAAAAACGGGGCGTTCCAATCGACTTCGTGCTGTATTCAAACTACAACGCGCAGGTGGATGCGCATCTTGCCGGCGAGATCGATACGGCGTGGAATTCTCCCCTGGCATGGGTCAAGAGCCAGATTGCGAGCCAGGGCCGCTGCCGCGCACTCGTCATGCGCGACACCGACCGTGACCTCGCCACCAAAATCATCGTCCGAAAGCATTCGGACCTCAAGAGCCTTGCGGATTTAAAGGGCAAAACGGTCGCCGTAGGCGCCGCCGACTCGCCTCAGGCCACGCTGATTCCGCTTTCGATGCTTGCGGATGAAGGTGTGATCCCCGGGCAGGATTGCCGTGTGGTCTATCACGACGTAATGGTGGGCAAACACGGCGACCATGTGGGCGGCGAACGCGACGCTGCGCGCCTGCTCGCTTCAGGAGGCGCAGACGCGGCCTGTGTGCTTGACGGCAACTACCCCGTTTTCATCAACGAGGGAACCCTGGACCCCGGCGCCACATCCGTGCTCGCGACCACGCCTCTGTTCGATCACTGCAACTTCACGGTCCGCGATGATGTTTCGGAAGATCGTCTCCGGGCCTTCGCCGATGTTCTGCTGGACATGTCGTTCCAAGATCCTGAAGTTCGCACGCTGATGGAGCTTGAAGGGCTGAAGAAATGGCTTCCCGCACGGACGAGCGGCTACGCTCAGCTTGAGCGAGCGGTGGAGCGATTCAAGTTCTATGCCTGATCGGTTTCCCAAAGCAAAAGTCGAGATCGCCGATCTCGGAATTTTCGACGGCGCCCCGGTTCTGCTGCGGCGCGGAGTGGCTCAGCTTGCCGCGGGCGAACTTCTCGAAGTAGCGGGAGATTCTCCCGCACTGGCGGATGGCCTGGCGGCGTGGTGCCGCAAGGAAGGTCATCGCTACTTGGGGAGAGGCTCCGGCCCGCATACGTACCGCGTCGAACGCGGCGCCAAATCTGCCCCGCTGACGGCCGAGGGCGCTCAAATCGCCGAGGCCGCTGACCCTCGATGGGGACTCGCGCCCCGCGGCGCGCGGATCGAAGCAGGAGGGCCGGAATTCGCGTTCACCTTGCTCGAGAAACGGGAAGTCTGGGCCGAGGGACTTGCGAGTATCTACAAGCAGGCGGTTGGGAATCAATGGTCCGCGGCGCGCGACATCCCGTGGGAGCGCCTTCCCGCGTTGCCACCAGAGGTCGAGTCAGCGGTCGGCCAGATCATGACGTTTCTCACCGAAAACGAGTTTGCGGCGCTGTATGTGCCCGCGCGGTTCATCCCACGCATTCATCCCCATTATCGCGAGGTGGTGGAGGTTCTGGCGGTTCAGATCGTGGACGAAGCCCGGCACGCCGAGGCGTTTACTCGCAGAGCACAGGCCGGCGGGGAAGGATTGGGCACAACCGCCGTCAGCGGGCAACTCTCTCTCCAGACGCTGCTTGAAGAGCCTGATTTCACCACGGCCACTTTTCTGCTCTGCGTGATGGGGGAGGGAACGTTCCTGACGCTTCTCAAGTTCATCGAAGAACACGCGCCAGACGCGGTCACGGCTGTGCTGGCGCGGCTGGCCCACCGCGATGAAGCGCGGCACGTGGCCTTCGGGATGGAGCATCTGCGTTATGTGCTCGCCAGGGAGCCCGAGCGACGCTCTTCACTCGCCGCCGCGGTCGAACGCCGCAGCCGCATGCTCGCCGCGGTATCGGGACTCAGCCCATATGTTCACGATGCGCTAACCGTTGCCGCCGGCGGAGGCATTTCTCCGGATCAGATTCGCGTCGGGGCGCGTCACGTGGCCGGATTGCATCGGGAAATGGACCGCGCCCGCCGTGAGCGCCTGCAGAGCCTCGGTTTCGGCGCCGAGGAAGCCGGAGCGCTGTCCGTTTATCACACCAAGAATTTCATGTGACGCGCTGTGGCGTAGCCAAGGATGACAAGCCGGTCCGTCGAATTTTTCGAGAAGCAGTTCGCCCGGCAAGCCGCCGAACGCGACTTTGCGCTCAATCCTTTCGAACGCGCCGTTCTGCCCTATCTTTCAGGCGACGTGCTGGACCTGGGTTGCGGGCTGGGCAATCTTGCCATGGCGGCGGCAGAGAAAGGCTGCCGCGTCACAGCTCTCGACGCAAGCCCGGCCGCCATCGCAAGCCTTGCGGAGCGAGCCGCCGCGCAGGAACTGCCGATTAAGGTCCAGGCGGCCGATTTACGCGAGATCGAGGTTGAGAGTGAGTTCGATTGCGTCGTCGCCATCGGATTGCTGATGTTCCTTCCGCTGGAGTCCGCACGGGCCGGAATTTCCCGCATTCAGCGCCTCGTAAAGCCCGGTGGATTAGCAGCCATCAATGTGCTCATCGAGGGCACGACGTTCATGGATATGTTCGATCCGAAGGGCTTTTATCTCTTTGGAGAGAATGAGATTCCGGACGCATTTCGCGGCTGGATGACAGAATGTTTGAACATAGAGTCGTTTCCGGCTCCCAAACATACGGTCAAGCGCTTCTGCACGATCGTAGCCCGGCGCAGCGATGCTGAGCCGCGTGAATAGAAAACGGGGGCGGTGAGCGACGATCGCAGCCTTTCGGGTCCGTCGACCGCGATAAAGTGGCCCAACGAGTAGCGGATGGGTGAATCCTTCGCTTGATGACGTGGCGGATCCGTGGTAAAGCTGACGCGTTTTGTGCAGGCACACTCCTGCACTCAACGATTGCACTCGCTCTTGTCCGCCGATCTCGCCCCGTTCAAGGCCTGGCGGCGAATCGCCTATGTTGCGGCTTTGCCCCATCGGCGCGAAAAATCTCCGCCTCTGCCCTGCTCGCCATATCGCTGGCTGCGCAGACGGACCGCGAGGACTTACACTGGGCAAAACAGAGTAGTCCCCGCGCTCTCACCGCTCGATCCGCCGCGCGGGTCAGACCGCGAACAGCATTGTTAGCGCAAATGAGAGATGCCGTAGGTTGTGGAGATCAGGGGCCGGCACGCAACGTAATGAACATCGCAGTTCGCGTTCACGCAAGCCTTCTGCCAACGGCCATCAATCCGCTGGCAAGTACCGCAGCCCGGACGGCAGTCCGAACCGTCGCCGCCACCCCCGCCTCCTCCACCGTTGCCGCCTCCATCATCGAAGCACAGGGATTTGCAGTAGGAATTGTCAACGGTGCCCCAGTCGTACTGCAGGTCACAATCGCCCATGCAGAAACCTATGCTCTTCGGGAGCTGTGGAAGCACTCCCCGCGAGAACCCTAAATCGTCTTCCTTGCCCGCTGCGCCGTAGCGCCCCGGTGCGCCGTAGACTGATCGTTCAGCCCAAAATCCTGGAATTCCCATTTCAATCGCCTCCTTTTCGTTGCTTCGCCTAAGTTCCGAACAGACCCATTCTCCCCGGCTGTGGTTCGTTCGATAATTCCGCCCAAAAAACACACATCGTTCGAAGCTGCTCGCAGCCGGTCACCGTGCGTCCTAAGTAGAGCCTAATTGCACGTCGAAGTAAGGCAACTGATCGACGGCGATAGACAGTCGAACCAGCACTGGTAATTGCTCAGGTCTGGCGGCCATTTGCCGCATGTTTGGTTGCAATGATTCCAATCCGAACAGTAGACCCTGCAGTTGGCCTGGACGCACGTGCCGTTCTGGCAAATCTGTCCGTCGCCACAGGCGTGGCCACAGGCGCCACAGTTCTGTGAATTGCTGCTGGTGTTCGTGCAGCCTCCGCTGCAGCGTGTCTGCCCGGGCGGACAACCACACGTGCCATTAAGACAAGACACGCCGGGCGCACAGACATTGCCGCACGCGCCGCAGTTGTTTGGATCGCTGCTGATATCCTTACAAAGGCCGCTGCAGAATCGGCCACCTGGACAAGGGTTCGAGCAGCCACGGCAGGACGCCGTATATTCGTTGCAATTCTTCGCGGTACACTCCTTGCTGCAGCCGGTCGGGGAACCGACGTCCGACTCACAAAGGTCGCAAAATGGAGTACAAAATCCCGCACCCCCGCCAACCCCCAACCTGTCGGTAAGCTGTGATGGACCAACACTGGAGCCGGTTGCTTCGCCCCATGTCCAAGCGCCTTGATAGGTCAACGCGCTTTTGTATATCGTTGATTCAGCGTCAAATCCTGGCACTCTCATTTCAGTTCGCCTCCCTTCTGAATTTTGATCTCGTGGCGATTCTGATCTGGTTGTCCGCTTTCAGTCAGCAGAACAAAGCAACCCCTTCGTCGTCATACAGAGGACGAGACATGCAGCGCAGTTCACCGAATCGCCGCACGATCCTCCTGCCGCCTCGCGGACTATGGGGATCGCGCCGTGTGGCCGGAAAACAACTTAGTCTTCCGGCTCAGGCAAGAAGTCCCGCACTCAGCCAGCCGGGACCCCCGAGTTGCCCTGGGCCGCAAGCAAAGAAGCATTGGAGCGGGCTGCCGCCGTTGAGAAAGCACCAAGCGTAGCACTGACTTGTCGGGTTGCCGATCGGACGGAGTTGCGGCAAGATTCTCAAGCCCTGTCGCTCGCCGTTCCGCCCGGCAGCATGAAAAACTGTGCTTCCTTTTTGGAGCGAGCCTTCCGCGTAAAATCCTGGTAGATTCATGTCACGTCTCCCACTTCGATGAGGATCGTGGCCTCATTGGAAAACCCCGCTCCCATCGATTGTTTTTCACTTCATCGAAATTGAACCCACATCGGCTAACGTGAAAAATGCATCCAGCGGTTCAGTGACGCGCCGCGTCGCTCACATCCGCCACAAGTTTTGATAAAAAACCTCCTCCATGATCCGGGTCCCCGGCCAAGTAAGGCCTGGGCGGGGGGTCAGAAGGGCGTGCAATAATTTCCAAACGGCGAGTGGTTACACTTGTGAGCGCAGCAAAATTTGCCGAGAGGGGTATCGCAGCACGCGTCACCGTCCTGACAGCAACCCCAGCCGCAGTCCGTACCACACGCGCCAGCACAGCAAAACCCGGTTTTACACGAAGCGCCGCAAGCCCCGCAGTTGAGCGGGTCATAGTTTAAATCGACGCAGTTGCCCCCGCACAGTGTCCGTCCCGGTGGGCAAGTTTTCTCACAGACGCCGTGGATGCAGCTCGTTCCGGTCGTGCACACATTGCCGCAGGCGCCGCAATTCGCAGAGTCCGACGTGGTGTTAAGGCACTTTCCACTACAGCAATGCTCAGTCGAAGCGCAGCATGACTCCTGATAGGGTTCAGGAAGGCAGGTATTCTGGCACGTTTTCCTGCAATTGTTCCCACATTTGCCACAACTGACATGACAATCCCCTCCTTCCCCCTGAGGGTATTTAATGGCTGGCACCGCCGTGGCAGGTGGGCTCCAGCTCGAAATTAAGCCGATTGCATAGTGCTGATTTGACTGGTACAGCGAATCGTACGCGGTAAATCCAGGCGTGCTCATCACACTCCTCCCATTAGGCGCTGATCATCAACATTGCGAACGATTACCGGTCATAATACGGCGACAGCTTCGTAACCAGGAACGGGAACTCCTCCGTCACGTCCACGCGGCAGGAGAATTTTTCCGTCACATCCGTGTTGCGGTTCGTGAACGAGAAAATTACATCCACAATGTTCCGCACGCCGCTGAGCCTCGAATGTTGAACGTCCAACCCGGTCAGCGAGCAGTTGATGCCGTAGCACTCGCCAACCTTGGCGTAGATCGCGGGATACCGGACGGAGCAATAGTTCAAGGCGCGATGCTCGTCGGTTGCGCCGGCGTTATCGGCCATCTGCATGATCCGGTCAAAAAGCTCTTCCGCCGCCGGAGCGAATTCCTTGGCAGGAGTTTTTTCGGGCTTGGGAATGGCCTTGATCAGCGTATCGCGATCGAAGGAATAGATCTGGTCGAAAACCACGATGGGAACCATCAACCCGTTGCACACCTCAGGCGGAGCGACAGGACCTTTCACGCCAATGACAACGTCAAGATCCGCCGGGCTGGGACTGGGCCGCGCTGCCTCGACGAGTAAATCCAGATCGGCCGGGTCGCGAGGAGCCAGGATGTAAGTCTCCAGTCCCTCAATGGTCATCACCCAGCACAACTGGCGCGCCAGGTAGCGGTTCTGCCGCTGCGAGAGAACCTTCTGCACCGCCTGCCGGTCCGTCAGTCCAGCCGTTTCAGCCCGGCCGGTGGCTTGGGCAAACTCTTTTTCCACCGACGGGCGGGGGAATCGCGGCTCAATTTTGCCGATGGCATAGATGAAAGCCGGGATGGCGGCCATGCCGTTCGCGGACGGCGCCGTTCCGCAGGTGGGACACGACTGCGCAGCGATCACACTGTCCGCTCGCACTGCTGAGGCCGGTGCATCCTTTGGGGCGGAGGCAGGCGCACCTTCTAACGTCTCTTTCACTTCGACAGGTTCCATGGGATTGCTCCTTTTTCTTGAATTTGTAATTGGTCCACCACAGAGGCACAGGGAAAAACCCTTTGCCTCCTGTCTCAGTGTCCCGTCGCCTCGTTGGTTTCAACCGCTTTCTCAGAATCTTAAGCTGCCATTCCGAAACGAGAGAATTCAGGCCGGTGCATGCGGCTGGCCTACCGTGAGAAACGCATCCACCGGTTCAGCGCCTGGGCGCGCTTCTCACACCCACTGCAAGGCTTGACTCCCATCGCGTAGGTGATCCGCTTCACGACGTCACCGAGGCCAATTTCTTCGTCAACGAGGAAACCGGGCAGTCGCACCGTGTGCGGCTCCGATTTTTTCCCCTCTTCGCTATTCTTGTTTTTCATAACTCTTGGGTCCCTGGGCTTCGAGTGTTTGATAAGCCTCCCAAGCGTCTAGCAAGGGCGGTACCAGAGTGGTTCGCGCCCGGCGTCTTGATTGCATGATCGCCAGCTTGAGTTCCCCTGCGAACGCTGCCGGAAACTCAGACCACAAGAGCGCAAGGGCTCCCGTCACGAAGGGAGCGGCCGCACTCGTGCCGCCAAATGTCTGAAAGCCACCGTTTGCGCCAAGGCTCGTGATGTTTTGTGCTGGCGCCGCCAAACCTCGCCGGCCAATGGAATTCCCCAGATTTGACTCCGGGGTGGGTATCCCCTGTGAGTCGCAACCAGCCACCGGAATCACCCAAGGGTGGCGAGTGACCGCCGAACTGCTGATAGTCCCCTGATTTCCTGCCGCCGCGATCACCAGTACTCCCCGTCGCGCTGTATAATCCAGGGCCGTTTGCAACTGGCGCTCACCCCTCGATGAAGGATGGACAAGCGCGGCGCTCAAGTTGATGATTCGCGCGCCGGCGTCAACCGAATCGACGATGGCGGCTGCAAGTTCTTCCGGGGCAGCGCTTGGCATCTGGCGGCTTCCGTTCGTACTTTCGGTGAAGATCGGACGTATCAGAAGCGTGCATCCAGGGCAAATTGCCGGAGCCTGGGAATCGCGTTTTGCAGCCAGTACGCCTGCCACAAAAGTGCCATGCGTGCATGCCAGGCTGTCCTCCCGCAAGCAGGACGGATGAGCCGCGCCTGAAACCTCGCGTATTCTGGCCCCCAAAAGATCAGGATGGCTGAGGGCGACCGGTCCATCGATCATTCCAACTACAACCTCGGGACGTCCTTCGCCGCGCGCCATCAGTGGCCGCAGCCGTACTGAATCTAGCGGGTCCATGCTATGGCCGATCCCAAACGCCTTGCGCCCCTCTACGCTGAGTGCCGCTTCAGAAATGCCAGGGTCTTCTGGTTAAACTCCTCCACCTTTTCATAGAGCGGGGCGTGCGCGCAGCCATCGAAAACGACGACCTCGGCTCCCTGAATTGCGGTCTTCATCGGATCGGCAAAGCGCGTGGACGTGACCATGTCGAATCGTCCGAACGTAATCAGGGTCGGGGCGTTAATCTTGCTAAGGTGCGCCTCGGCGTCGTGCGCAATTACGGCGTCCGATTGCTGCAGAAAGGCACCCAAAGGTTGCGGCGGCCGTCCCCGAACAAACTCCGCGAGCGACTGAACGTATTCCGGCTTCGTGCTATAGAGGTCGGGTGTGAAACACCAGGGGAAGATACCCAGAATCACCATCTCGGTGACACTTCCCAAGCTTTTAGCCATCACCTGCCACCCTTCCACGACAGTCTTGATGAAAAGATCTGTCTTCGTCCACGGACTATGGAGCGAGAGCGACTGGACCTTGTCGGGATACTTAGCCGCAAGCCACATTCCCGTCGCCGCCCCCAAGGACATTCCAGCCACGTGAGCGCGATCCACACCCAAGGCTTGCATGAAGGCGGCTATGTCGTCGGCGAAGAGCTCCACGGAGTAAGTTCCGTCCGGCTTGTCGGTCTCGCCAGTTCCCCTCGGATCGACCGAAATACAGGTGAAGCGCTTCGCGTACTCGGCCACCTGGAAGGCGTAGCAGGCGTGATCGGCGGTCAGGAAGGGGATCAGAATCAGAGGCTCTCCCGACCCCTGTTGATCGTAGGTCATCGTTATGCCATTGGCCTTGACCTTAGGCATCTTTTTGCCTCTCAGCCGGAGATTTTCCCGCCGCGTCACGTGCGATCGAGTTGTCGCTAACTAGGCTCGCTCAGCTTTGCGGAGTGCTTCCGCCAACGGTTCGGCCAGGAAGAACACGAAGGTCGCTTCGCCGCTCAAGGGAATAAATTGATACCTTTCGTGAACGCCGGTCTGCGGCGCCGAGTTAGGACCAGAGTGGGAAGTAACAATGGCCTCGGTCGCAAACTTCGCGTGATCGGAAGTTGATGTCAGCGTGATCGCCGGAATCAGAATGCTGAATGTCGTGGAGCCTGTATCGATTGTTATCTGAGTTGTTACGCTGACTAATTTTCCGATCTCCGTCTTGCGAGTGCGAATTTGCGATCCTGCAAAGTGCCTGATCGGAGTTGTCGGGCTTGGTCCTTGTGTGAGATTCAACGTTTCCTGACCGATGAAACTGGAAGTCTCATAGTCGACTTTTGTTGTGCCGTCTTTGCTTTGTAAAATAAATCTGTTCGGTTGGATGTTTGCCATCGAAGACTCCTTTTCATCTTTTTTTCGGCGGGGCCCCAGCGAGAACAGGTTGTATCTCCTTGCTAGCTTCCGGAAGGGCAAAGCCCTTCCGCACGCAAACCCCCTCCTTGAGGTGATTCTTGCCCTGTCAGCATGCAATGCTGGCCCTGTGTCGTTGCAAGTTCATAACCAACAGGCAAAACGGACGGGCAGAGACTGCTTCAGTTTCGGGCATGTGGCGTCGGACATGGCGCCGTCTTCGCCGCAGGAGGTTTCGGCAGGTGCCGAGTTAGCAGCGAAGCGCCGGGTTGATCACCGGTGCTAGACGCCTGAAATTGAGGCATTTCAAAGCAGGGGGCGACGCGCGGCTCGCCTTACGGAAGACCCGCCGATGAGTCATGCTCCAGACCGCAGGTAAACAGGGGGCAGCCAGGCTCTGGGCCTTCACCATCGCTGAGCCCTGCCAAGGTAAGCCAGAATTCCGTGCTCCTCGGCGCTCCCGTTGCTCCGTTCATTGGCCCAAAAAAGACACTTTTGCCTTAAATCAGGCAATCCAATCCAGGTCATCCTCCGTATCGCGGATGGTTAAATGAGCAGTGCGACTCGCAGAACCTACTTTTCATTCCACATGCGCCTTTTCCTGGACCGGCGATTCGGATACGGGCTCTGCGGCAGCGCAATTGCCATAAGCCAGTGCTGCGGATAGACAGCGGTAGTAGGGGCGGCGCATTGAGAATCTTGCGAAATTCGTTGTAAGCTCAGTAGCGTCTGAATGTCCTCAGAATAGACCGGCCTACTCAGGGGAGAACTATTTTGCTCGGTAGTACGCCTTCGGATGTTCTGGCGGCGCGCCAGCAAAGGCGTGTCCCAACTTGGCTCTGGCAGAGCGCGCTTTTCTTTGGAATTGGGGTTATCGGAGCTCTTCAATATTTGACGCCCCGCACGTCGGTTCACTGGCTTTATATTTTGCAGCGCGCCTACTACGTTCCGATTGTTTTCGCGGGTCTGAAATGGGGCTGGCGCAAAGGTTTTCTTGTGTCCCTGCTTTCCGGAGCCGCGTTCGCGATAGGCACGCCCTCCATATGGAAGGTGCCCCGCGTCAATGTGCTCGATCAGTCGTTGGAGATTGGCATCTTTTGCCTTGTCGGGCTAACGGCAGGCGTGCTGACAGATAGACAAAGAAGGCAGCAGCATGCCCTTCAAGCCGCCACCGGCCAATTGCGCCAGGCGCATCAGGAATTGCAAGAGAACTTCGAGACTATGAAGCGCGCGGACCGGCTTTCGGCGCTGGGCCAGCTTTCGGCAGGGCTGGCCCATGAAATTCGCAACCCGCTCGCCAGCATTGAAGGCGCTGTCACCGTTTTGCAGCGGGAGAGTCCATCGGAGGAGAGGCGGCTTGAGTTCCTTGACATCATCCGTAAGGAGAGTCAGCGGCTCAACGGGCTGCTCACGCGGTTCCTGAAGTTCGCCCGGCCGTCGGACCCGGATTTTCATGTCATCGAGATCGCCGATTTACTCGACTCGGTCATAAGCCTGGCGCGGCACGTCGACGGTAAGGGTGTGCTGGAACTGAAAAGGGAAATCCATCCTCCCGCAAAAATGGTGGAATGTGACCCCGAGCAAATGAAGCAAGTGCTGTTGAATCTGGTAATGAATGCATTACAGGCGATGCCCTGGGGAGGAACCATCATCCTCGCGGCGCGCCAGGACAACGGAAGAATCGTCATCGATGTGGAAGACGAGGGGACGGGAATCACACCGGACGCCGTCGATCGCATTTTTGACCCCTTCTTCACAACCAAGGACACAGGAATCGGCCTGGGGCTCTCTGTAGCTCACCAGATCGTGGCTCAACACGGGGGAAACCTGACAATTCCGCGAAATTCAGTCAGTGGATCAACGTTCAGGGTCTCACTTCCTGTGGCAGCGGCTTATCGGCATGACCAAGGGCAAGATACTCGTAGTTGATGACGACCCAAGCCTCCGGCGAGTGTTGGAAGTTCAACTGGAGCAGGAGGGCTATGGGGCAGCTTCGGCAGAGTCAGCTCAACAGGCGCTCTCGATGTTGCAACTGCAATCCTACGATCTGGTGATCGCCGATCTGAAAATGCCGGAATTCTCTGGCATCGCACTTCTCAGGCAGTTGCGGTCGCAGTATCCGGAGACGATCATCATTATCCTGACGGCATTCGGAACCGTGGAAACGGCGGTTGAGGCGATGAAGGCGGGCGCGTATGACTATCTGACGAAGCCTGTCCACCCGGGGGAACTCGCCATCGTGGTTCGCCGCGCCCTGGAACACTCCCTCCTCATCAGGGAAGTTCGAGCTCTGCGGACTAGCCTCAATGAAAGGTACGGTTTCGATCATCTACTAGGTCATTCGGACCCCCTGCTGCAGGTGCTGGATACGGCAGCCAGGGCAGGCGCCACCAATTCGACCATTCTGATTCGAGGTGAAACGGGAACCGGCAAAGAGCTCCTGGCGAGAGCGATTCACTTCAACAGCCCCCGAAAAGACAACCCATTCGTAACCATCAATTGTGCAGCTATTCCGAAGGAGTTGCTGGAATCCGAACTGTTCGGCCACAAAAAGGGCGCTTTCACGGGCGCCATCGCGGATAAGAAAGGTAAAGCCGAAATTGCCGACGGAGGAACGCTGTTCCTCGACGAAATCGGTGACATGCCGCCGGAACTTCAAGTCAAGGTTCTGCGACTGATCCAGCGGGGCGAAATAGAGAAACTGGGTAGCGAAGGGACTCAGCAGGTGGATGTGCGTATCGTTGCTGCGACCCACAGGGATCTCCAGGCAATGATTGAGGACGGTACGTTCAGGGAGGATCTCTATTATCGTCTGGCAGTTATTCCTTTGACTTTGCCGCCTTTGCGCGAACGACCGGGGGATATCCCGGAACTCGTGCAACATTTCTTCGGCGTCAGCAAAGAGAAAAACAAGCGTCCGGAACTCGCGATTCCTCCGGCGCTGCTTCCTTATTTCGCCCAATATCGCTGGCCGGGAAATGTGCGCGAACTGGAAAACGTTGTCGAACGCATCGTCGCTCTGGCTCGCGGGGATGTGATCACCCTTCAGGACCTGCCGCCATTCTTGCGGCG
>DASUKV010000039.1:0-3796 GCA_036278555.1 Terriglobia bacterium | reverse complement strand
ATCACCTCAATCGTGCTTCTCTTGAGCTCGCCCGAAACCTTAACATCTTCGCCCGCCCAGGGCTGGGCCTTCGCCTGATCGCTCAGCGCGTAAATCTTGTGGTGAACCCGGTCAGCCAGCACGAATTTGGCGCCCATCTGGACGCATTGCAGCGTGCACTTCCGGGCGCTCGCGTTTGGAATCATGTGGTGCAAGCCACAGGCGCTATCGCTGATCTGGCCGGTAAACGTCTGCGGACGCGGCCCTCTGGGCGCGGCCAGCGCCACCCCGGCGCACAAGAGAACTGAAAGGCAAATCGCTCTTTTCATTCAATACGCTTATTCCGCATCCGGACGGTCCATGCTGCTGAAAAACTCGTCGAGCCTGTCATTCGTGCAGGTCCGGCGGCGGGAACTTCGCTCCGCTCGAGAGCGAGAGTCCTCGCGTCGCCCGGAATGACAGGGTTGCGAAAATCGTTCCTCAGCTTCCGGCCGCAGCAAGGGGATTACTTTAGGTGGCGGGAATCCAAATTGCAATAGAAAATAGCGAACGGTTAGGACGCGCGGAGCGGGCGCTCTGCTGCTTCGAATCGTTTTGGGTTACTCCCCTCCTTGGTTAAGGAGGGGCAGGGGTGGTTGGTGTGGCGACTCCTCGAAAACCCACCACCCCCTAACCCCTCCTCAACCGAGGAGGGGAGCTATTTTCATCGCAGCGAAGAATCCCCGCATTTGCTCGTTCGAATACAGAGATTCTTCGGTTGGTGGTGGCCGCGAGGCCGCGTTGCGCACGCCTTCTTCAGTAGTAATTCAAATCGACGGAATAGGAGAGGCCCTTCGTTTTGCGGTCTACCAAGAGGCCCAGAGGGGGATCTTCATCGTTCACCCGCACCTTCACCTCGACGGTATGCGATCCCTGAGACTTCGCGCTGACAATCTCAAAGCTACGAACCTTGCCGTAATCGCCCTGCGGTCCCCAATCGTGCATGAAATCGCTGAACGCATAGGAAGGCGCGGGCTGCCAAAGCTGATAGGCCTTCTTGTAATCGCCCTTTTCAAGGGTCGTCAGGAAAGTGGAAACGGCTCGCTTCTCCGGATAATTCCACAGGCTCCAGGTCACGAAACCCGCCACGGCAGCGAGAATCAGGATAAAAAGCGGAAGAGGAATATATTTGAAGAGGCCCCGTTTGGGCTTTGGAGCTTTGGCGTCCAGTAACGTCATCATCGCGTGATTCCCCTCGAATCAACGGATCGGCCGCTGGCCGCGCCGATCGCGCACCACCGCCAGCCTTTATTTCAGGCTAGCACGAAATGGAGCATCCGCGGCTTGGAATTCGTACCGCCGCGATTGGCGCGCCCGGCGGGCGGCGCCGCGCAGTTCGCATTATCTAGGTTATCCTATGGAAGGACAGCGTGATGCTCTACGATGCGATTCTCGTGCTTTCGTTCGGCGGCCCCGAAAAGAGAGCGGACGTCATCCCTTTTCTTGAAAACGTGCTGCGCGGCAGGAACGTCCCGCGCGAGCGGATGCTTGAAGTCGCTGAGCATTACTACCGTTTCGGCGGCCGAAGCCCGATTAACGATCAGAACCGCAGGCTCGTCGCGGACCTGCGGCGGGAGCTTGAGCAGAAGGGGCCGAACCTGCCCGTCTATTGGGGAAATCGCAACTGGCATCCGCTGCTGGCGGATACGCTTCGTGCGATGAAAGCCGATGGCGTCGGCCGGGCGCTGGCGTTCGTCACCTCCGCCTTCAGCTCGTACTCCGGCTGCCGGCAGTACCTGGAAAATATCGTGCGGGCGAGAGCTGAAGTTGGAGAAGGCGCGCCTGCCATCGAGAAGTTACGCGTCTTTTACAATCACCCCGGCTTTATCCACGCGTCCGCCGCGCGCGTGCTGGAAGCGCTCGGAAGGATTCCTGCCGGACGCAGAAATACTGCGCACGTTGTCTACACCGCGCATAGCATTCCGGTCGCGATGGCGCAGAATTCGCGATACGTACCTCAGCTTCAGGAATCCATCCGCTTGGTTTCGGAATCTCTCAGCCGCTCAGGCGATCCGCTTGTCTACCAGAGCCGCAGCGGCCCGCCCGCCCAGCCCTGGCTGGGTCCTGATATTCTGGAGCACTTGCGGGTGGTCGCGAAGGAAGATCGCGCTTCAGACGTGGTAGTTGTGCCGATCGGGTTCATCTCCGAGCACATGGAAGTGCTTTATGACCTCGATACGCAGGCCGCTTCGGTTGCAAAAGCGCTGGGCTTGAACATGATTCGCGCCTCGACCGTGGGGGCCCATCCCGATTTCATCAGCATGATTCGTGAACTCATCCTCGAGCGGTCGGAAAATGGTCGCGAGCGGCAAGCGCTCGGCTTCGCAGGGCCGGAGCCTGACGTCTGCGCGCCGGACTGCTGCGCTCCTGCCTCGCGGCCGGCGACGGCCAGCCCTCAACCGCCGCACGTTTTGAGCTAAATAATTGTGAGTAGGTAGCGCGTCGCTTGGAGCCACGATGATGACCCGGATGCGCCCTGTAGCGGCGGCGTCCCTCCACTGCGTTCAGGGCAAGCTCTCCAAATTCGCCGTATAGAGGGCGGCTTCGCCGCTTGCTGTGCGGAACGCCTCTGGCGTTCCGGGCAAATGCGCATTTTTCCACATTCCGGCTGGGCGCGAAGGCTCAGCCTTCGCGCCCAGCCGGAACAGGTTTGTTTCGGTCGCGAGCTTCCGGAAGGGCCAAGCCCTTCCGCACAGCAAGCGGCAAAGCCGCAAGTCGCATCCGTGGAGCTGGAATCTAATTTGGATCGGCGTCAGAATGACAGGCCTCGAAGCAGCTTCTTGAGCGCATCAACCGCCAGGACGCTGGCATGCCCTGAAGCGGCTGGCAGGCCGCCCAAAGCGGAGTCGATTTGGGGCGCCGTGAGCCCGCCGATCTCGCTCAGCCGCTTTCCTTCCATCCATTCTGCCAGCCACGAGCCGCACGCGATCGCGGGAATGCACCCCTGCGCCTTGAATTTCGCTTCGATGATTCTCCCCTCATTAACTCTCGCCGAAAGCTTCATCACGTCGCCGCACACAGGGTTGCTGGCTTCCGCGGTGGCGGTTGCTTCCGCGATTTCTCCCGCGTTACGGGGATGATGGAAGTGATCCAGGACTTTGTCCGAATATGCCATCCGGTCTTGGCTGCACCGCTTCAAGTGTCAGGGCGCGGCTGGAGAGAAGAATAGGAAGCGCGCGAGGATCATCAGCAAAACCCCAGCGGCTACCGCGAGGGCGATGCGAAGGCCAGGCATTTTGTTGACTTCGGGAATCAGGTCCGAGGCGGCCACGTAAAGCGTCACGCCGCCCGAAATCGCCAGGCCGTAACTCACGCGCCGCTCCGCCGCGGCCATCGCCAAGACGCCCACGATGCGTGAAACTCCCAGCGCTGAAACGGCCAACAGACCGCTCCGGCGGCTTTTCTTCGCGGCCAGCATGATGGAGGCCATCGTGAACCCTTCAGGAATATTGTGCAGAATAATCGCGCCGAAAATTACGGCCCCGAGCCAGGTGGAAATAAGAAACCCGGAAGCAATCGCCACGCCGTCGAAAAAGGTGTGGATCAGCAGGCCCCCCAGCGCCGTATAGGCAACGCGAGTATTGGCGAATTCCGCGGCGTGAGTCTCTTCCCCAAAATGAAAGTGCGCGGGCCAGGAGTGCTCGAAGAAATGGACGATGAAGTATCCCAACAGCACCAAGAGGGGCGCGGAGACGGGCGCGAGATGAATGCTTTCCGGAACCATTTCGGTGATCGCCGTGGCCAGCATGAACCCCGACCCCAGCGCGATGAAATACGC
>DASUKV010000038.1:0-2432 GCA_036278555.1 Terriglobia bacterium | reverse complement strand
CGTCGTAGAGCTGGAATTGATGATGGCCCCCAAGCCTTAAATCCGCCAGAGTCAACGAATGGGAACGCGGCTGTTCCGTAAAATTAAACACCGCGAGCATGTACTGGCGGCGGTCCTCCGGCAGCAAGAAGATGCTGGGCTGCTCATCCGCAGGATCGAAGGTCATCAGGTCGAGAGGGATTGCCGCGCGTCCGAGGCGATTCATATTGATAAGCTCTTGATTTTCAACCAGCTCCAGCCGCTGCGGTTCGGAGCCAAGCGTCGTCAGATCATCGCCGATTTCGTACATACCGCCCGCAATCGCGGCCAGCACAATCTGGGTTCGGGCTTCATCTAGCGTGAGAGATTTCGGCGATTGATGCCAATGGGCCTGCGGGATGACTTGCTCGGAAACGGAAAAGGCATCTGGATCGCTCACGTAGAACCGGCGGTTCATGTAAAACCGCGCGGCGATATTGGGCGCGGCATCTTTGCTGGCGCTGAAGCCGTGCGCCGTATCGACGGAGATTCGCCCTTCGTCCACCAGCCCGACAGGGTTCAGCATGGGGCTGCCGTCTTTATCGAGCAGCACGCCGTCGCCGACGGCGCGGCGAATCACCTGAAGGCCAATCCGCTCGGCTTCGAGCGCCGTGGTATGAGGCCGGTAATAGAAGCCCTCAATCGCCGCGGAGTCCATAAAATCCAGCTTGATATAGCGCACGCCCCATTCGCGGGTGAGGGTGCGGTAGGTCTGGGTAAGATAGGCCTGCGCTGCGGGATTCGTTGTATCAAGCACGTAGAGCGGATCCACATGGCCGTGCACGTAGCCGATCAGGATGGGGTTTCCCTGCGCGTCGTGGACCAGCCAGTCCTTGTGGTGCTCGTAAACCCAGGCGCGGGCGGAAACCTCAAAGGGCGCCGTCCAAACGCCGAAGTTCAGTCCCAGCTTGCAAATCGCGTGGCCTACACTCCAGATGCCGTGTGGGAACTGCGGCGCGTTCGCCGTGGTGTACTCACCGCGCGCGTACTGGTAGCCTTCGTCGATATGCAAGTAGTTGTAGCCCAAAGACTTCAAATGCGCGGCCAGCCACTGGGCGTTGGTCAGGATATCGCCTTCGTTGACTCCGCCATAAAAGGCCGTCCAACTCCACCAACCGCGTGGGGCTGGGCTGGAAACACGGGGATGGCGCAGGCGCCGTACCGCCGCGCCGTAGTGCTCAAGCATTCGCAAGTAGTCAGGGCCCGCGGCAAAGAGGATTTGTTCGGATGAGAGCGACTGGCCGGGCTCGACGGGCAGGCTTAGCGTGACTTGCTGTTCCGGCCGGATGGGATCCCGCGTGAGGACGGCCTCGGTGGTTCCGGTCGAATCCATCGTAAACGATGCGATTTGATCCGATGCCGCAACCCGCAGATGTGAAATCGTTAAGAATTTGTCGGAAGTCAACGCGGCAAGGAAAAGCGCCTGCTTACTCTTCAGGTTATAGATCAAGTCGTCCCGGACGCCGAAGTAGACTCCGTGCAGAGCTTGCGCGAGCCCGCCAATGTGGATAGTGGGGTCTTCGCTGTAGCTTTCCGCCATCACGCGGTCGGCGCTCTCCGGGCCGCCCAGGTTGATGCGCGGCGTGCCGGCTGCGTCCACCGCGCGAATCGCCTCTACGGTGAGCGGCTGACCCCCGGTGTTGTGCACCGTGACGCGAATCAAGCCATAAGCCAAATGATCGAACAAGCTCACTTGGCAGATGAGGTCGGGCTGGCCATCGAGCCCGCTGAACGTTATTTCGAGGGAATGGCCGGGGCCGAGCGGGTTCTTGAGCGATGTCGTGACCGTCTCATGGTGAGGATAGTCTGTCGAGCGGACCCAATGATGATTCACCTCCGCCGCGACGCGCGAAATCAGGACCGGGCCTTGAACCTCCGGCGCGATGATTTCGTACGAGCCGTCATTCGGTCTGACAGTCACCGAAAGATTCTGATTATGAATGGATGCGGGCTGCTGGGCCAAAGCGAATCCCGCGAGAACCAAGGCAGCGGCGAGCCCCAAAAGGCTGTTTGTCACGCTGCGGGTTGAGAAGCGGCAGATCATCCCATTGCCTCCTGCAATCTACGGCGCTGCCGGGACCATCGCCGGCGCGCGCCCGGATTTCACACTGTCCGGAATGCGCCGAATGGTATCGCGGATTCCTGAAGCTTACAAGCAGTACTCCATCTGGGTGCCACCCGCTGCTTAGCAAAAATTTCGCGACGCCGCCCCGTAATGCTCTGTATAATAGGTAAACTTCGACACCTGATTCACAAGCTTGGAATAGTTGCCACCGTGCTGTAGCGGCGTCTATAACGGCGTCGGCGTTGTCAAGCGAAATTGAAAGACACTCCGGCGGCCGCGTGCCGGGCGCGGGGTCAAGGGCGGTGCGGCGTTTTCTGCCGCACCGTTCATCGCAGACCCTTGACGCCGC
>DASUKV010000037.1:0-5234 GCA_036278555.1 Terriglobia bacterium | reverse complement strand
ATCCGGCGCCTTTCGAGACGCTTTTCGAAGTGAGGTCGGGCCGGGAGAAGGAGAAGAGCCTGGATGCGCCGGCCCTTTTCAAAAGCTATTTTGAAGCCATCACCCGCGCGGTGAATGAGGTGGACCGCAGATTTAAGGAATGAGCCGTCAAATACGCGGCCTGAAAAGATTAGCAGTTCGTTGAAAAAACTTTGCGTCTGTCATGCTGAGCCGATTCGCTCCGCTACGAATCGCTCTGAGCGCAGCGAAGAGGCTCACGGTAAACTCCGCGAAGCATCCCGGCATGTGAACTGTCAAACAACTGCGGGGATTCTTCGTCGCCTTCGGCTCCTCAGAATGACGGTCTAAGCGATTTTTTTAGCAAATTATAGGGTCCAAGCATGGCAGGAGAGGTCTTATGAAGAAATGGCAAATCATCGTGATCATCTTGATCATTATTGCGGCGATCATCGGCGGTTCTTATGCGAGCGTCCGGAATAACATGGTCCGCAAAAAGGAGCAGGTGAGCTCCACCTGGTCGCAGGTGGACGTGGTGCTGCAGCGGCGGGCCGATTTGATTCCGAACCTTGTCGCCACGGTGAAGGGCTATGCGGCGCACGAAGAGTCGGTGTTCAGCCAGGTCACTCGCGCCCGGGAAGCCTTGCTGGCCGCCCATTCTCCTGCGGGCCGCATTCAAGCCAACGGCCAGCTCGACGGGGCGTTGGGACGGCTGCTGGCAGTCGTAGAGAATTATCCGCAACTGAAAGCCAACGAAAACTTCCTGGAACTGCAGGACCAGTTGGAAGGCACTGAAAATCGAATCGCGGTCGAGCGGCGGCGGTACAACCAGGCGGTGCAGGACTACAACACTTATATCGGTTTGTTTCCCAACAATATCTTCGCGCGCTGGTCCGGCTTTACGAGAGACAACGACTACTTCAAGGCTGCGCCCGGCTCCCAGCAAGCGCCCAAAGTGGAATTTCCCTCCGCTCCTGCCGTCAAAAACTGAAGCGGCTCCCGGAACGCTCAATGCGGCTGACACCCGCCTAAGGGGGGCTGTTGCGCGCTGCCGCAGCGCGCGCAGGCGCAGGGGACTTCGCCGCAAGGACGGGCAGGGCATCGATCGTGCCATTGAATCGGTCGAGATCAACATGGCCGGTGACACCGGCGATGCTGCCCTGTTGTGAATGCTGCCAGAAAATCCAGCCGGGCCAAACCCCTGGCGCGGCGGGCGCCCCTTCGAGGGTGTAATGCGCAACCCACAGCGGATATTCGGCGAGCGGCCCTGGGTTGGGTAGCATTGAGGCGACAAAACCGCGACGCACGTAAATGATGGGCTTCCGGCCCAACCTGCCCTCAATACCCCGCAGCCAACGCAGCGCCAGCGGCACCCGCTGCTCGCCAGGGATCGCATCCCACTCGTCTCCGCCTGGAGTCTTCGCTTCTTCAAGATCCAAAACGGGAGGCAAGTCGCTGTCTTCGATTGCGCCGACTGCTCCGGCGAAGTTCTCAACCTGAGCGTCGACGGGGTCCGCGGGACGAAAGAAGTGATACGCCCCGCGGAAAATTCCGGCGTTCTTCATGCCGGCCCAATTTGCGGCGAACTGAGGATCGACGAAGGTTGCTCCCTCCGTGGCTTTGGCAAATGCAAAAGTAATCCCGGCCTGCGCGACCAGCGGCCAAGCTATTTGGCCCTGGTGGTGAGAAACGTCGATCCCCGTAATGGGTGACGGCGGTGAGGCCGGCGCCCGGTTTGGCGCGCCTTTTCCGCCGGTGAGATAGTCCCATAGCCCGGAAAGACTGAATGAAGACATGAAAGTTGTCCTTAAATGAACTGTTCATGCGACGCTAAGCCTATCTTCGGCGATTGTCAAGCGCCAGAGCTTGGGGGCTTAAATCGCTATGTTGCAAGCTCGTAAATTCTCTTGTTTTAGCAAACACCTTGGAGCCTGTCATTCTGAGCGAAGCGAAGAATCTCCGTATTTTGCTCGTTCAAATACAGGGATTCTTCGGTCGCTGCGCTCCCTCAGAATGACATTTCCTTTGGTTGTGGCCGGGAGACCGCGCTGCGCTACGGAGTTTTCGCTGTAGGGGCCGCCACAAACGCCGAGGTCCCGCAGCCAGATCGTGACTCCAGCAGTTTGGCTTGACTTGTCGCCCCGTCCTTTCTAATGTTTGTTATTACTGCATTAAGGGGGGGTGAACGCTTACCTGCCTGCTTTTGAAAACCCGTTCACCCAAACGTTGGCATTCCAGGAATAGAATTTCATTGGCCTCCGGAATCGGTGTCCTGGAACGGCGGAGGCAAGAAAGGAGACGGGAATGTTCCGGAAGATTTATCAAAATGGCGGTTTGGCGTTCCTCGCATTGGTATTCACCGCAATGGCCGTCGCCCAGGTTCAGAACGGCAGCATCACGGGAAGCGTTTCGGATCCGAGCGGCGCGGTGCTTCCTCACGTCACGGTTCAGGCGCTCAACGAAGCGACGCAGGCCCATTACATGGCTGTGACCACCTCCTCAGGGCAGTATACGCTCCCCAGCCTCCCGATCGGCCTCTATACGCTTTCCGTTCAGGCAACGGGCTTCAAGCGCGACGTGCAGACGCACGTCCGGGTTGAGGTCGGCCAGCGGGAGGCGGTGAATTTCACGCTGACCGTTGGCAGCGAGGTGCAAACGGTCCAAGTCACCGCCAGCGCGCCGGCTCTCCAAACCCAGTCCGCCTCTCCCGGTCTGGTCGTGGCCAATCGCTACGTGCAGGACCTGCCCCTCAGCGGACGCAACTGGGATGATCTGATGGGCCTTGCTGCCGGAGTAAGCATGGACCGCTATACCAATCAATCGGGCGCTACTAATTCCGGACGGTTTGGCGGCCTGAATATTCACGGCGTAGGCTCCCTGCAAAATAATTTCATCCTGGACGGGGTGGACAACAATACGGTTTCAGAGAACGTCCAGGAACTCTCGACCGAAGCTGTCCGGCCTTCCGTCGACGCGATTTCTGAATTCACAATGATTACTGATCCTTACGATGCAGAATACGGCCGCAGTCCGGGCGGAGCGATCATTGTCGTCACCAAGAGCGGAACAAACCAGTTTCATGGCGACGTGTGGGAATTTAACCGGACCTCGGCGACGGATGCCGCGGATTTTTTCACCAACCGTGCAGGCGCTGAGAAACCCGGGCTGGCGCAGAACCAGTTTGGCGGTGTCATTGGCGGCCCGATCATTAAAAACAAGCTCTTCTTCATGTTTAACTACGAAGGCACGCGGATCGCCCAGGGCGTCACCCGGCTCACCAACGTGCCGCTGCCGAACGAACGCATTGGCGATTTCTCGCCTTCGGCAGGAGCGGCGGCGGGCGTAAATTACGCCACGATCATTGATCCCACCACCGGTCTGCCCTTTCCGGGAAACATGATTCCTCCTGGCCGCCTCGATCCGGAATCGGTCAAGCTGCTCGGCCTGGTCCCGCAAGCCAACGTCACGCCTCCTCCTGGCCCGCAGAACCGGGAGAACTGGCTCATCAATCCAAAACTTTCCGATAACACCAATGATTACTTGGGCCGTATCGATTATGAATTGAACACGCGCAACCATCTCTTTAATCGTTTCGAGAACACGCACCGGCTGCGCTACACGCCCGGCTATTTCGGAAACGCGCTGGTGGATGGCACCAGCACTTCCTCATGGGGAAACCTGAGAATGAACTCGGAAGGGGATGCCTTCGGATGGACTTCATCGCTGGCATCAACCCTGGTCAACGAATTCCGGCTGGGATGGTTCCGCAATTGGTCTTACGGCACACAGACACCGTGGGGCAAAAATACGCTTCAGGATGTCGGAATCCTTGGCATACCGTCCGATCCCTATTTCAACGGCGGCATCTCCGGACTTAATTTTTCGGGTGGCGGAGGCGTCAATATGCCTTATCTGGGTTCTCCAGACTACCTGCCCAAATCACAATTTACGAACTCGTTTTATTTATCGGACGCCCTGGACAAGATGATGGGGAACCATCAGCTTCGCGTGGGCTTTCAAGGCGAATACTTCCGTAATATTTTTGTTGATATTCAAGCCATGCGCGGATCAATGACGTTTACCGGCCAATTCACCGGGAACGCTTTGGCTGATTTCCTGCTCGGCTATGTGGGGCAAGCGGACGAAACCGTGCTGCACCACGTCGATCAGCGAAACGTTATTCTGTCGCCTTGGGTCGAGGACAACTGGCAAGTGACGAAGCGGCTCACGGTGAATCTGGGCCTGCGCTATGACCACGCCACCTGGCCTTACGAGGCGGGCAATGAGATGGCGAATTTCGATCCGGCCACCGGCCAGCTCATCGACGCCAAGTCCGGGTCCGGGTTTGCGCGGCAACTGATCCAGCCGGATAACAAGGACTTTGGTCCGCGTGTCGGCCTCGCATACCACCTCACCAGGAATACGGTTCTGCGCGCGGGTTACGGCCGCTTCTATGTCTTGTTCGACCGGACTGGGAGCGAAAACCAGTTAGCGCTCAACCCGCCATTCCTGTTGCAAACCTCTCCTTCGACCACGAGCAAAACTACGCCCATTTTCTTCGTTCAGGACGGATTTCCCTCATCCTGGAGAGACGCGGCAAATTTTAATCTTCAAACCGCCCACCTTCGGGCCGAAAATCTCGATGCGGTTCACTCAAGCGTCGATCAATGGAACTTCGGCTTCCAGCGCCTGCTTCCGTTCGATGCCACGCTGACCGTTGATTACGTAGGCACAAAAACATCGCATTTAACCTATCTTTCGAACTTCAATCAGTATCTCCCCATCGGCACGAATCTGGTTCCTTACCCCGCGTTTGGTTATATCGAATACACCAACGACGGCGGAGACGCCAACTACCACGGTCTCGAAGCCACGGTGAATAAACGGCTGGCTCGGGGCCTTTCCGTCCAGGCGGCGTACACTTGGTCAAAAACTCTGTCTGACGTTCCAGGCGAGCACCTTGCGGGCGGCGGGGGATTAGGCGTGCAGGATTCCCGTAACATTGAAGCGCTGTATGGTCCCACAAACTTCAACGAGGGCCAGCGTTTGACGATCGCCTATGACTATAACCTGCCCATTGGCGCGGGCAGCACGTTTCTGGCGCAGAACGGAGTGATTTCGCATATTTTGGGTCATTGGCAAACCAGCGGCGTCTTCACGTATCACGGCGGCCTGCCCTTTACCGTGAGCGCCAGCCAGAATAACCCTTTTGTGGGCCAGCAGGCGAGCGCCTATCC
>DASUKV010000036.1:0-6451 GCA_036278555.1 Terriglobia bacterium | reverse complement strand
TTGGCAATCACGGCGATTGCATGCTTGGTTCTCGCCGTCGTTCTCTTTTCCGGTTTCAAGGTTTCGCTGAATTCTGCTGTGTCGACGGCTCGGGCAAACCTCTTGCAGGAGGGCCGGTGAGCAGTGTATCAGGGCACGGCTGAAGCCATGCCCTGATACCTGCGTTATCCGCATCTTTTGCGGTGGCCAACTTAGCTCCTTATGCAGAAGGGATACTAATGAAACAAATCGCATGGGCCATCGCCGTTTTTATCCTCTTCCTTGTGGTGGGAGCGATCACGGCCGTGCTGCTGCACCTGAAAGGCGCTAATTTTGCGATCCTGCTGGGCGCGTTCGCCGCCCTGGGGTTGATTGGCGCCGGCGCCTTGCTGTGGTGGCTTCGCTCACGGCAAGCGGCCGAGGCGGCGAAAGATGCCGATGGAGCGGGGGCGCAGGGCGGGGCCCAGGGGGACCAGGAGATTGACCTTTTAATCCGCCAGGCAGAGTCGCGGTTGCGGTCATCTCGCCTGGGGCGCAAGGCGGCGCTCGGCAAAATGCCCGTCATCCTGATTGCCGGGGAATCCGGCGCCGGGAAGACCCAAGCGATGCAGGGATCGGGCTTCGATCCGGAGCTTCTGGCGGGGCAGGTTTCGCAAGACGATAAGGTCAGCCCGACGCGCACGGTAAATCTCTGGTTTGCGCGCGACGTTGTTTTCGTGGAAGCGGCGGGAGGCCTGCTTGCCGCGCCCCCGGCATGGGCGAAGCTGGTACGCCGCATTGCTCCGGGCGGGCTCCCTTCGATTCTCAGCCGGAAAGGACCGGCGCCGCGCGGGGCCATGGTCTGCGTCAGTTGCGAAGGGCTGCTCGACCCTCGCGCCGCGCAGGCGAATGCCAGCTCATTGCGGCAGCTTCGCGAGCGGCTGGGTGAGTGCTCGCGGCGGCTGGGCATCAGTCTGCCAGTCTATGTGCTTTTCACGAAACTCGACCGGGTCGCGTTTTTCGGCGACTATGCGGAAAACCTCAACGACGACGAAACCACGCAGGTGCTGGGCGCCACGCTTTCCATCCCGCAGGGCCTTTCTACCGGAACTTATGCCGAGCAGCAAACCAAAGTTCTGGCCGCGGCCTTCGACGAGTTGTTCTACTCGTTAAGCGACGAGCGGCCGGAGTTACTGGCTCGTGAGCGCCACCCGGAACGCCTGCCCGGAGTCTATGAGTTTCCTCGCGAGTTCAGAAAGCTGAAGGCCGCCGCCGTGCAACTTCTGGTGGACCTGTGCCGCCCCAGCCAGTTGACCGCCAGCCCTTTCCTGCGCGGTTTCTATTTTGCGGGAATGCGCTCCGTTGTGGTGGAGGAAGCGGCGCCATCGCTCGCCGAAATGCAGGTTCCGCAAGCTCCTGACACCGATTTTGGCGCGACACGTGTTTTTAATGTGAGCCAATTGCGCCAGCCCCAAGCATCGGGGGCGTTGGATTCTTCGGGCGCGACCAAGTTCTTTGATCCCAGGAAGCTGGGGCTCGGCGAAGGCAGGGGCGCGGTGGCGGCGCCTCGCACTCGATCCGTCCAGCAGCCGGTGTTTCTCAACCGGTTGTTCGGCGACGTTTTGCTCAAGGATCGGGCGGGCCTCGCCTCAAGCGGCGCGAGCACACGAACCAACTTCTGGCGCCGCAGTCTTCTGGCAGCGGCGGCGGTGGTCTGCCTGATTTTCAGCATCGGCTTCATCGTTTCTTATCTTGGGAACCAGGGGCTCGAGTCACAGGTGGCGGATGCGGTAAAAGTCTCCGCGGCGAGCCAGCCCAATCTGCCGACGCCGGATTCGCTCCAACAACTGGATCATCTGCGGCAGCCCTTGGAAAAGCTCAGCGACTATAACCGGAACGGCGCGCCCCTGAGCCTTGGCTGGGGCCTTTATACCGGCCACAAGCTCTACCCGGTGGCCTGCATGGCTTATTCCCGGAAGTTCCGGCAGGCGCTCCTCGATCCGGTGCAAACGTCGCTGGTCGCATCCTTAAGGTCTCTGCCGTCTTCCCCGACCGGTGACTATGGCACGGCTTATGACGAACTCAGGGCTTATCTGATCACCACGACGAATCCGGAGCAGAGCCGGCGCGACTTCTTGTCTCCTGAGCTGCTTAAGACGTGGTCCGCCGGGCGGCCGCTCACGGCCCAAGAATCTCAGGTTGCGAGCCAGCAGTTTGATTTTTATAGTGATGAGCTCCAACATAGCGCCCAACTTGGCGCCGCGAGTTGCTTTGCCTCGAAAGCCGACCCGGACGCCATCGCGCACGCGCGCGCTTACCTCAACCTGTTTCCACCCGAAGAGCGTGTTTACCGCGCCATGCTGGCGGACGCTTCAAAGAACAGCTCGCCAGTGATCTTCAGCAGCGCCTACCCGAATGCGGCGGGCATTGTGACGGACACCGACGAAGTCCCTGGCGCTTACACAAAAACCGGTTGGGCGTTTATGCAGAAGGCGCTGGACAGCCCGCAGCCTTACATGAAGGGCGAGCCTTGGGTGCTCGGAACTGAGGTGAGCAGCGCCCCGGATGTGATCACCTTGCAGCAGCACCTGCGGCAGCGCTACCAGAGCGAATTCGTGAACACCTGGCGCAAATTCCTGGCGAGCGCCCACGTGGTTCCCTATTCCAGTCTCCGCGACGCCAGCCATAAGCTCGAAGCTCTGACGGGCAACCGGTCTCCCCTGCTCGAATTGTTCTGGCTGGTGTCGCACCATGTCTCTGCGGACCCCGAGGTTGCCAAGATCTTCCAGCCGGTCTCGAAGGTCGTACCGCCTTCGGATCAGGCCCAGTATGTTTCGTCCGCGAACCAGAATTATCTGGGCGCCTTACTGAATCTGAAGATCTCGCTCGATCAGCTCGCCCAGCAGCCCCCCGCAGGCCTCAATCCGGGCGCGCCAAATCCGGTCACCGCCAGCGCCGCCCAGGCCACGAACGTCACCGAGCAAATCGCTCAGGGCTTTACGCCCGATGCCACCGGCCATGTGGATGATCTTACAAAGCGGCTGCTGCTTGCGCCGATTACGAACGCGAGGTCCGTTTTGCCCAAGCCGGGCGAGGCGCTGAACGGCCAGGGACGCGCGCTTTGCGGGCAACTAGGCCTGCTGCTGCACAAGTACCCCTTCGATTCCAACCCGCACAGCCCGGCGGCCAGCGTTGCGGAATTGAACGCCATCTTCCAGCCGAACGAGGGCGCGCTTTCGAAGTTCTATACCCAGAATCTGGTCAGCGTCCTTACGTTTACCGGCAGCCAGTATGCCCCGAACCCTGGCGCTCCGATCAAGCTGAATCCGGCTTTCCTGCGCTTTTTCAACCGCGCGATGGAACTCCAGCGCGCGCTTTACTCGAACGGATCGCCGCAGCCCCAATTGCGCTTTTCGCTCGCGCCGCTGCCCACGGCGGGGGTGAAGACGTTCAGCCTCACGATCGATGGGCAAACGTTGAACTATCCCGGTTCAGCGGTCCAGTTCACGTGGTCGCCAGCAACCGCCCGCGAAGTCCGCCAGACGGTGGGCGAGGGAGGCGTCAGTTATCCGGGAACCTGGGGAATTTTTTCGCTCTTCCGGGATGCGCAGTGGAAGCCGAGCGGGTCGGGATACGACCTCACCTGGGTGCAGAAGAATGGGGAACGCATCCTCTACCTTCCGAACACCCAGCCGATGACGGTGGGGGTCCACCTTGATATGATGGGAGCGCCTCCGATTTTCCAGCCGCGCTATTTCGTAAGCAGCCTCGGCTGCGTCTCAAGAGTGGCCGAATAATCGGAGTCAAGGCGCGGGCGCGCGCTGCCGAGAATCTTCTTGATGGTCTCTTAAGATGAAAAGCTGCACCACTTGCCACGCAACCTATCCCGGCCATTTCAGCGTCTGTCCGCGCGACGGCACCGCCCTGGTTGAAGCGGGCGCATGGGCGGAAGGGATGGTTATTCGCGGCAAGTATCGCATCGTCGAAAAAGTAGGCCAGGGCGGAATGGGCGCGGTTTACAAGGCTTCGCACGTGATGTTCGGCGAGATGCGGGCGCTGAAGGTGATTAACCCGGAACTGCTGGGAGACCAGCTTTTCGTCAAGCGCTTTATGCAGGAGGCCGTGATCGCCCGCAAGCTGGACCATCCGAACGCCGTGCGGGTGGACGATATTGACGAATCCGAAGATGGCCGCCCCTTCATGGTGATGGAGTACATTGAGGGCGAAAGCCTCAAGAGCCTGATCCAGTCCGGAGGCTCTTTGCCGCTGTCCAGGGTTTGCTCCATCATCAAGCAGGTTGCCGCCGCGCTCGACGCCGCTCATCACCTGGGGATGGTGCATCGTGACATCAAGCCGGCGAATATTGTTCTGATCCAGACGCCGGAAGGCGAGCAGGCGAAGGTGCTGGATTTCGGCATCGCCAAATTCAAAAAGGCGCACGGCGAATCGAGCGAGATGACCCTTACCGGCACGGACGTGGTCATCGGGACGCCGCAGTATATGTCGCCCGAGCAGGCGATCGGGAAGCGCGGCGATGATCTGGACGGAAGGTCGGATCTTTATTCGCTGGGCGTTGTCATGTACCAGATGCTCGCAGGGTCTCTGCCGTTCAAGGCGGACACGACGATGGGCCTCCTGCTGGCTCACATCAGTTCGCCGCCTAAGCCGCTCGCGGAAGCGCGGCCGGATTTGGACATTCCGCCCGCCGTCGCTGCGGTGGTGATGAAGTGCCTTGAGAAAAATCCTGCGGCGCGTCCGCAAACCGGCGCGGCGCTGGTTGAAGAATTGGATCGCGCGTTCGGCGCCGGAGACGTGCCGGTAGAGGTCGCGGCAGCGTCATCCCTGGAAACGGCATCGGCAACGGCAGGCCCGCTGACGGAGTTCGGGGCTACCCAGGTGCTGGCCCCGGATGCGACGCCGGTAGGGCTGAAGGCGCAAACCGCAACCGTTACGCAGGCAGCGAGCACTGGAACTGCAACTGCGCCTCCTCCTCCGGTTGCTCCCGCTACACCACCTGCGCCGAAGCGAAAATTTGGATGGGTCGTGGCCGCTGTGATTATCATTGTCGTGGCGGCGGGCGCAGGGTTCGGCGTGTGGCGATATCGCATGCAACACGCGGCGAGGCAGTCCGCGACGCCGCCCGCGATGCCGCAAAGTACCGCGCCTCCTTCGACCTCCGCGGCTGCTGCCGCCGCCACGCCAACTCCGTCCGCGGAAGAAAATCCCGCGCCGGGTGTCAGTCAGGCCACGCCTGCCCCGAGCGCATCCGAGCCAGCGGCAAATACGGCGGCGCCGGAAACAACATCTTCCAAAGCGCCGGAAAGCCATGCTGCGCGAGAGCATACCGCTACCTCCAAACCAGTTTCGAAATCATCCTCTACTCCGGTACGCGTTGCGGAGGCATCGCCGCCCAAGAAGGCGGCAGTTTCCATGCCCCGGACTTCCGGTCCAGCGGGAGATTTGATTTTGTCGAGCGCGGCGGGCGCTGAGGTCTTTCTCGATGGGAAGTCCATCGGAACCATTGGCAGCAGCGGGCGCCTGGCCGTCAACAATGTCGCGGCAGGCGCGCACAAACTGCGCGTGGGATACCCCGGATTCCAGGGGTTTGAGTATGACATTCACGTCGCCTCCGGCGGCACCTCATTCGTGACTGCCAAGGCGGGAGGAACCGCGGCGGGGGGGCCGCAGCAGGCCGCGGCGGCGAGGCCTACGCTCCTGGCTCCGGCTGCTTCCACTGCTGCCGCTCGAAGCTCCGCGGCGGCGCCAGCGGCCAAGAGCGCAACTTTTGAGGTGACGCACGACCACATGTTTGGGTCCTGCCATGGGCCGCTGCTGGTTGCGCACGGAACCATTTCCTACCATGCGAGCAACGGCAAAGATTCGTTCCACAGTTCGCTTGCCGGTTCGCACGCCGGAATCAATCACGACGGCAATTTTTATATCCGTCTCAAAGACGGAAAAGAATATACGTTCCGCTCAGCGTCGGCTTCGGCCATTCTTCAAGCCGTCCAGCAGAATGCCGCCGGGCATTAACTTGATGACTTCTCCGGTTTTTCAGTATTAGATTCCAACTCCACGGCTGCGGCTTGGCCGCTCGCTGTGCGGAAGGGCTTGGCCCTTCCGGAAGTTCGCAACCGAAACAAGCCTGTTCGGGCTAGGCGCGAAGGCTGAGCCTTCGCGCCTAGCCCGAACGTAAAAAAAGCGCACTGGCCCGGAACGCCAGAGGCGTTCCGCACAGCAAGCGGCGAAGCCGCGCTATACACGGCGAATTTGGACAGTGGTCGCCGCTGACCGCCGCGACAGCCTTAGTTGTCACACAGACTCGGCGGGGGTTGGAAGCAGAGGATCGGCCGATAGAAGTCTTTCTTGGAAGGTGTTCCTGCCGGATGTCCGTTTCCGTTTCTGCTAGAATAAAGGCAGGAAGGCGGCAAGGTGGGGATTCTCCACAAATCGCGGCGCGAGAGCGTTTACCGGGCCTTCGGCTCGCCGAAAA
>DASUKV010000035.1:0-10924 GCA_036278555.1 Terriglobia bacterium | reverse complement strand
TCTACCCTACCCGGTGATGCTTTCCCGCGCCGCCGCTCGCGGCGTGGAAAGCTACGTGGCGCATGGCGGGACGGCTGTCGCGGAAGCCCGCCTCGCCTGGAACAACGCGCGCGGTTTCGCCAGCCCCGTGATTCCCGGTTTCGGGCTGGACCAGGTTTTTGGCGCGCGCGAGCAAAGCATCCGTCCGGTTGATAAACCCTCCTTTTCGATCCTGGCTTCGCCCGGTCTTCCGGGTCTGAAAAACGGTGAATCGATTTCAACCGCCGCCTTCGAGGAAGACCTTGAACCGCTCCCAAGCGCGCGGGTGCTGGCGCGATTCCCGGACGGCCAGGCGGCGATGGTTGAAAACTCTTACGGTAAAGGCAAGGCGATCCTGATTGGCTCATTCGCCGCGCTGGCCTATCAACGCGAGCACGACGCCTCAACCCGCGATCTTTTCCTTTCGCTCGCCCGCGCGGCCGGTGTGACGCCTGCGGTGAAAGTCTCCGGGCCGGGAACCTCCGAAGTCGAGGTCCGCCGCCTTGCCGGTGAGCATGAACAATTCGTCTTTGTCTTTAACCATGCGGACCATGCGGCGGATGCCACGATTTCGCTTCTCCTACCCTGGCGCGCCCGGGAAGCGCGCGGTATTGCCGATAACCAGCCGGTACCCGTCCACGCCGATGGCGGAGAGACTGTCCTACATAGAAAACTCGCCGCGAACGCTATCTGGGTGCTGCGCCTCGACGCCGTCAAAAGCATTTACCACAGAGGTACAGGGAACACAAAGAGAAGAGACCATTGTCAAAACGCTGGAAGCAAGCCGCCAAATTAAGGGCTTAATCCTCATGAACGATATCCCGGGTGCTCGCCTTTAGTCTTTCTCTTTGTGTTCCCTGTGCCTCTGTGGTAAATGCCTTTCTGTGTCTCTGTGGTGAACTGGCCTTCTATGCCAAAATTCGTTTTGGCTGCGGATATCGGAGGAACCAAAATCGCCGCCGCGCGTGTGGACGCCTCCGGCAAAATCACTCACCAGGTTAGAGCGGCCACGCCGCCAGAGGGCGGTAATGCCGTCATCAACGTTCTTGTGGAGCTATTGCGGAGGCTGCCGCAAAGCGGAGTCTGCGCCTTGGGCGTTGACGTACCGGGTCTTGTTTATCCCGATGAAAGCGTTTGGGCGCCGAACATTCGCGGCTGGGCGCGAATGCCGCTGCGAAAGATACTCGGGCGGAGCTTCGATTCAGACGTGCTCATTGAGAGCGACCGCAACGCCTGCGTCACAGGAGAAGCATGGCGCGGGGCGGCGCGCGGTTCGAGCGACGTTGTTTTTCTCGCTGTCGGAACCGGCATTGGAGCAGGCATTATCAGTGGAGGACGCCTGCTGCGCGGGCATGCCGGGCTCGCCGGATGCGCGGGCTGGATGGCGATCCACGGCCAATTCCTGCCGGAATATCAATCCATCGGCTGCCTTGAGGCGCACGCCGCCGGGCCCGCCATCGGCAGCGCCGCGCGCCGGGAATTCAAACGCGAGATGACGGCCCAGGAAGTTGTCCGGCTCGCGCGGCAAGGCGACAAAAAAGCCAGAAAGATTCTCCACCAGGCCGGCGAAGACCTTGGGCGGGGAATCGCCAATCTGGTCAGCATCCTCAATCCCCAGGTGATTGTGATTGGCGGCGGCGTGGCGGCAGCCGGAGAGTTGCTGCTCGCTCCAGCGCGCCAGGCCGTGAAGCTCTGGGCGCAGCCGCTGGGGGGAAAGCAGGCGCGAATTGTTCGCAGCCGCCTGGGAGAGCGCGCAGCGCTGCTGGGAGCCGCAAAGTTGGCGCTTGACCAAACGGACAGGCCGTCACCGCAAAGACACCGGGACACCAAGAGAAAACGCGAGGCTCAAAGTAACCAATAAGTAGGCAAAGCCGGATGCTTTACGACGGGCGGCCGGCCGGTCAATCCAAAATCGAAAATCCAAAATTAGAAATCGCAAAGCCAGGCTCAAAGTAACCAGTAAGTAGGCAAAGCCGGATGCTTTACGATCGATGGCCGAAAATCCAAAATCGAAAACCCAAAATCTAAAATCGGTAACGTCCGCCGCGCCAGCCTCATCATCACCGTCAACGCCTGCATGTTCGTATTCGGGGCGGTGTTGCTGCTGATGGGTTCGGTGCTGCCGGCGCTAAAAATCAGCAATGCCCGGGCCGGAAGTTTAGGGGCTTTCCCGCTGGCAGGAATTCTGGCCGCCACCCTCTTCATCGGCCCCATCCTGGATACAACGGGAGCCAAACCTGCGCTGGCCGCGGCGCTGGCGGTGATCGCGGGGTCGCTGGCGGTGATGCCTTCATTAGGAAGCTTCACGGCGCTTGCCGCCGCCGCGCTCGCCTATGGTCTTGGCGGGGGCGTTCTGAACACTGCCACCAACGCCTTGATTTCCAGCATCAGCGCCTCCGGGCGCGGCGCCGCCCTGAATTTGCTTGGATTTTCTTTTAGTCTCGGAGCGATCCTGGCCCCTCTGCTGATGTCTTCCCTCGAAGGCCGCTCCTCGGCCGTCCTTCACGTCCTGGCCATCGCGTGCGGGGTGATCCTGATCCTTGTTCTGTTATTGCGATTCCCCGCCCCCGGCGAGGGCCGGACGCCCCTCCGCAACCTTCTTCAAGTCTTAAACCAGCCACTGGTCTGGCTCTTCGGCATACTTCTCTTCTTCGAATCTGGCAATGAGAACTGCATGTTCGTCTGGGCAGGCAAGATCGTGGCGGAGTTTCTAAGGACCACCCCGCAACGCGCCGCCCTGACGCTGTTGGGCTTGAGCGCGGCGCTGGGAGTAGGAAGGCTCCTGGCAATTCTATGGCTGCGCTGGCTGGGCGGCCGCAATGTCTTGCTCATTTCCGCCGCGGTGACGGTTGCGGGCGCGCTGGTGGTCCGCTCTCAAAGCCATCTCGCCGGAATGATCACCGGCTTTGCGGTCATCGGCCTGGGCATGTCCGCAATCTATCCCACCACGCTGGGAATCGCGGGCGACCGCTTCCCCAGCAAGACAGGAACCGTATTCGGCGCTATCATGGCTGTCTCTTTAATCGGCGGCGTGGCCGGTCCTTTGTTGGGCGGCTGGGCGGCAGGCTTCGGCCCGCTCGAAGTGCTCTGGGTTCCGATCGTCGCGGGCGTGGGCGTCGCCATCTTCACAGTGGCCGTGACGAAACGGGGGTAGCCACGGTCAATTCGCGGTTTGAATTGACCGTGGGTTTGTCTGCGAATAAAAGAGCCCACAGTTGGAACAACGCCAACCGTGGCTACCACTGGAATGCCAAAAGGAATTACGGAATGCGTCGAAGCCTTCCCGGTCTGATCTTGATGCTGGCGGCTCTAACCGCTTTCGGGCCATCCCTGCGCGCCACGCAGCTTAAGAGCGCCGCGCCTTCATTGCATCAGGAGCTCCACGCGAAACTTGAAGCGGCTCTCAACCACGCGGCAGGTTCGCTGAACGGGGTGATGGGATACGCTATCCGCGATCTTTCGAGCGGGGAAAGTTTCACCCGGAACGCGGACTTGGTTTTTCCCACGGCGAGTTCCATCAAGCTGGCCATTCTCGCCGAGTTGCTACGCGAGGCCCAGCAGGGCAAAATCCGGCTCAGCGAGGAGCGCACCATCCACAAGAGCGAGACGGTGGGCGGCAGCGGGATTCTGGAGATGCTCGGCGACGGCACGGTCACGATGTCCTGGCGTGATCTGGCTACGCTCATGGTGGTCGAGAGCGACAATTCCGCGACGAACATCCTGATGGGCCGCCTCGGCATGGCCAGTATCAACGCGGAATCGCGGCGGCTGGGGCTGCCACACACTTTGCTGCGGCGGCGCATGATGGACCTTCGGGCCGCGCAGCAAGGCAACGAAAACGTCTCAACGCCGCACGAGCTTTCCGGGCTGCTGGCCAAGGTCTATGCAGGCCAGGCGCTGGATTCCGCGCATACTCAGGAGTATTTCCGCATCCTGAGCCTGCCCAAGGAAAGTCCGTTCCATGCCGCGTTGCCGGACAACGTGCGCATTGCCGACAAGCCAGGGGAACTCGCCGCGGTACGATGCGATGCGGGGATCGTCTTTATTCCAAACCATCCCTTTGTGATAACGGTCATGACCAGCTATCTTAAAGACGATTCGGGAGGCGAGCGTGCGATTGAAGAGATTGCCCGCCTTGCCTATGACTATTTTGATCGCCTCGCCCAGTCAAGTTCCTATGGCCGGCGGATGCCGCGTTGATTTCGCATTGAAGCTGTGAAGAGATCGGCTCACGAACAAAGAGCCTCACGGGACAACAACATGGACAACTCCACGCGCCGTAGCTTTCTGAAAGACCTCGGACTAGGGACGGCAGCGCTTTCCATTCCAGCCGAACAGGAAAACGCAAAAACCATGCCGGGGCGGCCAACGACTGGAGAAATGGAAGATTCTGCTTCAGGAACAATCATGGCCATCGCCGCGCATCCGGGGGATGCTTTCTTCGCCATGGGCGCTCCCGTCGCTCAGCACATTCAGGACGGAGGGCGCGGGGTTTTCGTAAGCCTCTCGCTGGGCGAGAAAGGGTCTGCCACAATTCCTCCCGCCCGCTACGGTCCCATGCAGAAAACTGCCGCGGAAAACGCCGCCAGAATGCTGAGCGCTCAAACGGAGTTTTTAACTTATGGGGACGGTGAAATCCCATTCAATGACGAAATCAGCTTCGCTGTCTGCGATCTGATTCGCAAGCATCAGCCCGCCGTCGTTCTGACGCACTGGCGCGGAAGCTGGCACAAAGATCACCAGAACTGCTACAAAATTGTGAATGACGCAATCTTTTACGCCGCGCTTCCCGGCATTGTCCGGAAACTCCCGGCCCATCGCACCAGCCGGTTGTTTTTCCCCGAGAATTGGGAGGACATGGACGGGTTTCATCCCGACACTTACTCGAACGTCAGCGCGGCCTTTGCCCGGTGGCTTAAAGCGTGCGCCGCCTTTCCCATGTGGCGCGGCGAAACGGGCTTTCGCTATGACGATTACTATCGCAGCCTCGGCGTTGCCCGGGGATGCCTGAGCGGCTTCAAATACGCCGTCGCCCTGATGTCCCCGCCGGAACAACTCACGCGGCGATTGCGTTCACTGTAGCGCCGCCAGCCCTTCGCTGCGCTCGGTGCGGGCTGTAGCGGCGGCCTCTGGCCGCCGGTTTTTAAGAAGTAGAGTCCGGCAGCCGGAGGCCGCCGCTACAGCCTATTTTCACGGCAGTGAAGGAATGCCGGCGCGACAAGACGAAGTGTTACAATGCCGGATTCCACTGTGGGAATCGTGAAAGGCCTCTTTTGCTGATTTCGGGGTTTGTTTGAAAGGCCGGAAGAAGGTCAAGTCAAGTGAACGGCTGGACACGCATCACCACAATCGCGGTTGCAGGAGGGGCCTGCGTCCTGGTGGTTGCTTCATCTTCCCTCCTGGGCCGTAAAGTAATCAGGCTGGTTCGCGGCTGGAAATCCAAGAGCCCGGAAGAGATGGAACGGCTCCGGCGTCTGGATATCAACCGCCGGGGGCGTATTGTTTCAGCCGAAATTGTGGACTTTATCGAGAACCTTACCTCCCAAGGGCCCAGCCGGGTCGTCGTTTATCGGTATCAAGTAGCGGGTGTGGTCTACGAGGCGGCGCAGGAAGTTTCTGCTTTTGCGGGGGCTGACTTGGTGACGGAAGGACTCGCGGGGACGGCTTCGAGCGTCAAATGCGATCCCCAGCAGCCTGTCAACTCCATCATCGCGTGCGAAGAATGGAGCGGGTTCAAAGCGGGGAAGTGAAATTTCAACGCCATGTCACATCAGCAGAAATTCGATGAGCTTCGCCGCCGCAACGCCGAGGCCGAGCGCGGAGGCGGCAAAGATCGCCGGGACCGGCAAAAGTCCGCCGGCAAGCTTTCCGCCCGCGAACGCATGCAAACGCTTTTTGACGACGGCACGTTCGAAGAGGTTGACAAACTGGTGGAGCACCGCTCACAGAATTTCGGGCTGGCGGGCCAGCGGATTCCCGGTGATGGAGTTGTTTCCGGATTTGGCCGCATCAATGGCCGCGTCACCTATGCCTTCGCTCAGGATTTTACGGTTTTTGGCGGCTCCCTCAGCGAAGCGAACGCCGCGAAAATTTGCAAGATCATGGACCTGGCCCTGAAAGTCGGCGCGCCCATCGTGGGGCTGAATGATTCAGGCGGCGCGCGCATTCAGGAGGGCGTCGCCTCGCTCGCTGGATATGCGGATATTTTCCTGCGTAATACTTTGGCCTCCGGCGTCATTCCGCAAATTTCCGCCATTTTGGGTCCCTGCGCGGGCGGGGCGGTCTATTCGCCTGCGATTACCGATTTCACGTTGATGACGGATCAGACGAGCTGCATGTTTGTGACCGGCCCGGACGTGATCAAAACGGTGATGCACGAGGACGTCACGAAAGAAGAGTTGGGCGGCCCCATGACGCATAACCGCACCAGCGGCGTCGCCCATTTCCTCGCCACGGATGATGCGGATTGCCTGGCGCTGATTCGTGAATTGCTATCCTTCATGCCGCAGAACAACCATGAAGAAGCGCCGCGCGTTGAAACCGAGGACACCACCGGGCGCGGAGACCCCTCACTGGACGAGGTTGTGCCCGCCGAATCCGACAAGCCGTACGACATGAAGCGAGTTATCCAAGGGATCGCGGACGAGGGATACTTTCTGGAAGTCCAGGAGCATTTCGCCAGGAATCTGGTGGTGGGCTTTGCCCGGCTTGATGGCCAAAGCGTCGGGATTGTGGCCAACCAGCCCGAAGTTCTGGCAGGGTGCCTGGATATCAACGCGTCGGTGAAGGGTGCGCGCTTCGTCCGCTTTTGCGACGCTTTCAACATTCCCCTCGTCACTTTTGTGGATGTGCCCGGGTTCCTGCCCGGCACAGAGCAGGAGCTTGGCGGCATCATCCGCCACGGCGCGAAGCTGCTTTTCGCCTTTGCCGAGGCGACCGTCCCCAAGCTGACGGTGATCACGCGCAAGGCTTACGGTGGCGCTTACTGCGTGATGGCCTCAAAGCACCTTCGCACCGACATTAATTACGCCTATCCGACGGCCGAAATTGCCGTGATGGGCGCGGAAGGCGCGGTGAATATCGTCTACCGCCGCGAATTGCAAAAAGCGGAGGACTCTGCCCGCCTGCGGAAAGCCAAGACCGAAGAATTCCGGGAGCGCTTCGCTAATCCCTATATCGCCGCCGAGCGCGGATACGTGGATGCAGTGATTCTGCCGCGCGAGACGCGGCCGAAACTGATCTCGGCGCTTCGCATGCTCGAAACCAAGCGCGAAACCATGCCTCCCAAGAAGCACGGAAACATTCCGCTCTAAGCGCTACCCCACCACAAGGCACATCTTCTGCAAATCTCTAAAGTCACGAGCGGCAACGAACAACTCGTTCGTAGGCCCCTCACCCGCCCTCGTACCTCGGGCACCCTCTCCCCGCTCGCGGGGAGAGGGTGCCGAGCGGGGAAGCAGTGCTTCCCATCGCGAGCCGGGTGAGGGGTCGCGCCTAGCTCTTGGAGAAGCCTTGGAAAAATCTCCGCCCCACCGCAACCATTTTCTCCCGAACGTGTTTAGGAAAATGTACAAGCTGAATCAAGGGCTTGACAGACAGGAGACAACAATCATGACCCGATCTATGGTTCGATTCTTTACGAGCTTACTTGCGGCGGCCGCGCTGGTGCTTCCGCTTGCGCTGGCCACGCCCGCCAACGCCCAGGACCGGACTCCAGGCCTGAATCACCGGCAGAGAAACCAGCAATCGCGAATCCGCCAGGGCGTGAAAAGTGGTGAACTCACGCGCGGTGAAGCCCGGCATCTGGAATCACGTGAGGGCCGGCTGCAAGCGAATAAGCTTGAGGATAAGGCGAAAGGCCCTCTCACCCATAGGGACCGCGCGCGCCTCCAGCGCCAAGCCAACCGCAACAGCCGCGCGATCTATCGCGACAAGCACAACAAGCGGGTGCGATAATCCCGCCGCTCGATCAGGACAGGCTGCGCTTGCCCGTCGCCGGGATAGCAGGGCGCGTTTCTGACATCAAAAACATGGCTTCAGAACGCTTCCAGGCGCAAGGATAACCCGCTGCGGGCAAGCGCCTTCACGCCCATCAAACCCCTGAAATCCAGCATCAGCCGCACCGTGGCATCCTCCATAGGCCAGCCGGGCGCGCCGCATCACGGTCGCCCGGCCTCCGGCTACCTTCTTCCAAAGGGAGACCTTTGCTGCGCCAGAGCTGAACAACGCATCAAACAAATGTATGGCAAATACATCATCGGTCTTCCGCTTTGGGATGAAAGGCAAAGAAGCCGAACGCTGAAGGCTGACTGCCGGTAGCTTATATTGGTAACATGAGATTTTACTTGCAAAATTTCCGAAGTCTTGGTATTTCAATTGCTCGCGGGGTTCCGGGGGTATATACTGTTGAACCGATTTACCGAGCCTTGAGCATCCTATCAAGGCGGCCAGAGTTGATCCCTGCTAATTCCGAATACCAAATAACGTTGAGGTAGCCGTTCCATGAAAAGGACCTTCACCCTTCTGAGCGCCTGCTTGCTTTTTGGCCTGACGCCGCTCACAGCTTTGAGTTCGCCCGCAAACCGCAGGGCAACACCCTTGCCGCAGACCCCGAAAGCCGCGCCCGCGGGAGTTCCCGCCGGCCAGGCGGCCAAGCAGCCGCAATGGAAAAGCCGGGAAGAATACGACGCTTTCCAGGCGATTTTGAAAGCTTCGTCGCCCCAGGCAAAAATCACGGCGGCGGACGCATTCCTGCAGAAATATCCCACCTCGGATTTCAAGTCCCAGGCAGACATCCTGAAGCTCCAGGCGGACGTCCAGCTTAACAATCCCTCGCAGGCGATTGCCGCCGCCAAGGAGACCTTGAAAGATAATCCGACCACCCCGATCAAGGTTACGGCGCTGCACTACCTGGCTTATGTCTTCCCTTACATTTACAAGCCCAACGCGGCGAACGCTTCCGCTGAGGTTTCTGAAGCCGCGGCGCAGGCCAAAGAAGGTTTGCAGTTGTTGCAGCAGTTGCAGAAACCCGCCAACTCTTCGCAGGAAAGCTTCGAGACGCAGATTAAAAAATACCGTGCGGATTTCAACCGCGCCCTGGGATTCGCGGCGCTTCAGCAAAAGGATTTCCAGAGCGCGGCGACATACCTGAAAGCCTCGATTGAAGATAACCCGAGCGACAGCTACACTTTCTCCTTCCTTGGCCAGGCTTACCTCTTCCAAAAGCCCCCGGATTATAACAACGCTTTGTGGTATCTCGCCCATGCCATCTCGCTGGCGCAAAAGGACAATACACCCAATCTTTCCGCCCTGAAGAAGCTGTACAGCCAGTGGTATGAGTTCCGGCACGGGTCGAACGCCGGCGAGCAGGATCTCATCACCCAGGCTGCGAACTCCCCGAACCCGCCGGCGGGCTTCAACGTGGCGCCTCCGAAAAAGCATGCCAAGACCGGCAACCCCAATGTTGACGCGATTTATCAAATTCAGGACGCCTTAACCGTGGGCGGAGACGCCGCGCAAACGGCGTGGGAAGGATATAAGGGCCAGCCGCTCGGGATCGTGGCATTCGTCGAAAGCGTTGCTCCTGGGAACTCTCCAGGAACCTACCAGATCAAAGCGGATGTGCTGCCTGAAGATCGCGGCAAGGCCGGGATTTATCAGGTGATCGTCGTCACAGATCAATCGGATGCAAAGTATCTGAAGCTGAACGATCCGATTCGCTTCCAGGGAACGATTGACGCCTACACAATGAGTCCCAACTTCGTGCTGACGATTTCAAACGCCAAGATTGATCCGCAAAGCCTTGAGGCCGCTTCATCCCGCGCCAAAGCTGCGGCCCAAAAGGAGCAGCAGAAGCATCCCACGCGTCGACGGCGGTAGGGGGTGCTTTGTGGCCCAGCGCTCGTAGCGCCGCCATCCTGGCGGCCCTGGATCAAGGCGCGCTACACGAGGTCCGGATTCAATGCTGAGAGAGCCCGCCCTGAAGGCAGTGAAGGGACGCTGACGGTATCCTATGTCTCAATGCCGGCAAGATGCCGGCGCTACCTTATCGCCGTGCGGCCCCGATTCGTTTTCTTGCAATCGGTTCACTCATTTGATACTCTTAGATTGAAAAGCGGCCAGGCGGGCCGGAGCTTTCGAACAAAAGGAGTTTAAGATGGCGACCTCATTGGATTTAACGCAGACAGCGGTGGAGAAAGTTAAGGAGATTATGGCCCAGCAGGCCCCCCACCCCTTGGGGCTGAGGCTCTCCGTGGTCGGCGGAGGGTGCTCAGGTTTTTCCTACCAAATGAACTTTGAAAACGAGACGAACCCTATCGACAAGACCTTCGACTTCGATGGCCTGAAGGTTTTTGTGGATCAGGCTTCCTTGATGTACCTGAAAGGAACGAAGGTCGACTTCGTGGAAAGCCTCTCGGGTTCCGGTTTTAAGTTCGAAAATCCCAACGTAAAGTCCACCTGCGGCTGCGGCAGTTCTTTCCAGGTGTAGCATTTCCGGATCACGTAACCGAAGGCCCGGCGCTGTTTAACGCGGCGCCGGGCCTTTTTGTTTTGTAGCCTGAAGAATCCTTATGGGGTATTGAGAAACCCCTTTAGTCTGTCATTCCGAGCGAAGCGAGGAATGACGGAACCCAACCCATGCAGTCATCCAAGCTCTCCCTCATGCGCAACTTGCGGTTGCTAATCGCTTACGACGGGACGGACTTTTGCGGCTGGCAGGTCCAGCCGGGAAAGCCCACCATCCAAAGCCGCCTGGAAGATGCGCTCGGCAGGATCACTGGAAGCGTTGTCAAACTGACCGGCTCGGGGCGCACGGACGCGGGCGTCCATGCGGCGGGCCAGGTGGCGAACTTCTATACCACGTGCCCGATTCCCTGCGCAAATCTCCAGAAAGCCCTGAATAATA
>DASUKV010000034.1:0-16579 GCA_036278555.1 Terriglobia bacterium | reverse complement strand
CCGGGCTTGACCACCGCCACCCAGAATTCCGGCGCGCCTTTGCCCTTGCCCATGCGCGTTTCCGCGGGCTTCTTGGTCACCGGCTTGTCCGGGAAAACGCGAATCCAGAGTTTTCCACCGCGCTTAATGAACCGCATCACCGCCACGCGTCCGGCCTCAATCTGCCGCGCGGTAATCCAGCCCGGCTCGACGGCCTTCAAACCGTAATCGCCGAATGAAAGCGCTGAGCCGCGCCACGCTTTGCCGCGCATGCGTCCGCGCTGTTGCTTGCGAAACTTGACTTTAGCCGGCATTAACATCGAAACTTTAACTCCTGACCTGACATGCGAACTGAGGCGCTATTACGCGCCAACCACTGGAGCCTGAACCGCGCGCGGCTCTTCTGCAACCTTGTCCGGGCGGCGCTTTTGCTCCAGGATTTCGCCGTTGTAAACCCAGCACTTCACCCCAATCACGCCGTAAGTGGTCCTGGCCTCCGCCATCCCGAAATCAATATCCGCACGTAGCGTATGCAGAGGAAGCCGGCCCTGGAGGTACCATTCCGTGCGCGCAATCTCCGCTCCGTTCAAACGGCCGCCGCAGCGCACCTTAATCCCTTTGCACCCAAAGCGCAGCGCCGAGTCCACTGCTTTGCGCATCGCGCGCCGGAAGGCCACGCGTTTTTCGAGCTGCAGGCCAATCGATTCCGCCACCAGTTGCGCGTTCAACTCCGGTCTCCGCACTTCCTGGATATTGATCGGAAGCACCTCGCGCCCGGTCCGCTTTTGGATTTCCTGGCGTAGCCGGTCGATCTCCGCGCCCTTACGCCCGATGATGATGCCGGGCCGGGCGGTGTGAATGGTGATCTTCAGCTTGTTCCCGGGCCGCTCGATCTCAACCGACGCCACGCCTGCGCTATAAAGCTCTTTCTTCAGGCGCTTCTTCAGAACCAGATCTTCGTGCAGCAGGTCCGAGTATCCCTTCTTCGCAAACCACCGCGACTTCCAGGTTTTGTTGTAACCCAGCCGAAAACCGTAGGGATGAACTTTCTGACCCACTTTGGCCTCCCTTAAAATTGCCTGCTACCGGTAAAAACTTAGCGCTCCGGCGCCTCAACCACCACCGTCAGGTGGCTCATCCGGCGCTGGTAGCGGTACGCCCGGCCCATCGGCGCAGGGCGGACGCGCTTCATACGCGGACCTTCGTTGACCCAGACCTTCGAAACGATCAACTCGTCCACGTCCACGTGCTCTGACTTCTGCTCGGCGTTCGCAATCGCCGAGCGCAGCGTCTTCTCGACCTCATGACTGATCCGCTTTTTCGTGAAGCGCAGGACGTTGATCGCGTCGCCCGCCTGCCGGCCCCGGATCAGGTCCGCGACTAACCGCGCTTTCTGCGCCGAGACCCTCAAGTACTTTGTGGTTGCCCGAGCTTCCATGTGCCTCTCTCGAAACTCAACGCTTCAGAATACGCTAGCTCGCCCCGCCCACCGGAGCTGCTGGACGGGGCGCCGCGGACGCCGCGCGTTCTGCCGCCACCTTCACGCTATGTCCCTTGAACGCCCGCGTTGGAGCGAACTCCCCGAGTTTGTGCCCGACCATGTTTTCCGTGATGTACACCGGAATGAACTTTTTGCCGTTGTGCACCGCAATCGTGTGCCCGACCATCTCAGGAAAAATCGTGGATCGCCGCGACCAGGTTTTCACCACCTTCTTTTCAAACCGGCGGTTCAGCAGTTCGATTTTCTTCATCAAGTGGCCGTCTACAAACGGGCCTTTTTTCAGCGACCGTGCCAATCGCGCCTCCCTTTACTTCTTTTCGCGGCGCTTCACGATGAAGCGGTCCGCCCGTTTGTTATTGCGGGTCTTATAGCCTCGCGTGGGTTTCCCCCACGGAGTCACCGGGTTCCGCCCTCCCGACGTCTTCCCCTCGCCGCCGCCCAAGGGATGATCGACCGGATTCATGGCCACGCCACGCACCGTCGGGCGGATTCCCTGCCATCGCCTGCGTCCGGCCTTGCCGATGGTCAAATTCTCGTGGTCTAGATTTCCAACTTGGCCAATCGACGCCACGCAATCCAGGTGAACCCTGCGAACCTCTCCCGAAGGCAGCCGGAGTTGCGCGTAGTCCCCTTCTTTCGAAAGCAACTGCGCCGCGCCCCCCGCGCTGCGGACAAGCTGCCCGCCTTTGCCCTTCTTAAGCTCGATGTTATGCACCATCGTGCCGGCCGGGATGTTCTTGAGCGGCAAGGAGTTACCAGTGACAATATCCGCTTCCGGCCCGGAGATAACCTTATCCCCCACTTTCAAACCCTGAGGATAAAGGATGTACCGCTTTTCGCCGTCGGCATAATGCAGAAGCGAAATAAACGCCGAGCGGTTGGGGTCGTACTCGACAGTCGCCACCCGCGCTTCAATCCCAACTTTGTCGCGTTTGAAATCGATCACGCGGTAAAGCCTCTTATGCCCTCCGCCGCGATGGCGGATGCTCAGCCAACCCCGGTTGTTGCGGCCGGATATCCTGTTCTTGGGCTCAAGGAGCGCTTTGTGAGGAGTCGTCGAGGTGATCTCCTCAAACGTCAGACCGGTCTGGAAGCGCCGGGTTTCGGTATATGGCCTGTATGTTTTTATCCCCATTCGAATCAACCGCCTGCCGCCAATTTATTTCTTCGAACCGCCGCTCGCTCCATCCCTCGCCCGGCTAAACGCTCTCGCCGTATTCCGGAATCTTTTCGCCCGGCCGTAGCTTGATGTAAGCCTTCTTCCAATCCTGACGATACCCGGACGTCCGCCCCCGCCGGCGCATTTTCCCCTGGAAAATCGCCGTGCGCACGGATTCCACCTTCACCTTGAAGGCTTCCTGAACCGCCGTCTTGATTTCCGACTTGTTGGCGCTCGAATCCACCCGAAAGACCAGCGTCCGGGATTGCTCCTTCACGAGCAAACCTTTTTCAGTGATAATCGCCTTGCGCAGAATCTGATACGGGTTCTTCTTCACTTCAGCGCCTCCTCAAGACGCGCCAGCGCAGGCTCCGAAATCAGCAATCCGTCGTGGCTCAGAACGTCATAGGGATGAACCTCGTGATGCCGCATCAGATCGCACCGGCGGATGTTCCGCAATGAGAGCTGAAGATTAAGGTTTCCCGAATCGCTCACCACGAGCACGGATTTTTCAATCCCCAGCTTCTCAAGCGCACCCGTAAAGAGCTTCGTCTTAGGCTCCACCAGATCAAAGTTTTCGATCACGGTGAGTTTCTGGTCCTGAAATTTCGCCGCCAAGGCTGACCGCAGAGCGCCCTTCAGCATCTTCGTGGGAAGCTGGATGGTATAATCGCGCGGCTTCGGGCCATGGGCAATCGAGCCGTGCCGCCATAGCGAGCTCCGGATGCTGCCCGCGCGGGCGCGCCCGGTCCCCTTCTGCTTCCAAGGCTTCTTGCCGCCGCCGCGTACTTCTCCGCGGCTCTTCGTAGAATGCGTTCCCCGGCGGCGGCTCGCGAGATGCGCCTTCACCGCCTCCCAAAGCAAGCTCTGGTTCGGCCGCGCCGCGAATACTTCATCCGGTAGCTCGTGATCCCGGATCTTAATTCCTTCGAGGTTCTTGACTTCGACAGTCGCCATATTCAAATCTCAAATTCAAATCTCAAATGTCAAATATGAACCTGCGTCCCCTCTTACTTCTTCTTGGGCGCGGGCGCAGCCGCCACAGCCTGTTTCTTTCGCCTGGGCGCTTTCGCCCGTCGCACGATCACGTAGCCGCCTTCGGGGCCAGGCACCGCGCCCTCAACAACCAGCGCGTGGTCTTCCGGTAAAACACGGAGCACTCTCAGGTTGCGCACCGTCACGCGCGCGGCTCCCATATGGCCGGCGGCCCGCATGCCTTTGAAAACGCGCGACGGATAAGCCGAGGAGCCAATCGATCCCGGCGCGCGGTGAAACATCGAACCGTGCGAGCCCTCGCCGCCGCCAAAGTGGTGCCGCTTATGCAGACCCGCAAAGCCTCGCCCTTTCGAAATTCCAATTACGTCCACGTACTCTTCCGGCTTGAACTGGGCGGCAAGAACCTTATCGCCCACCTTCACTTCGCCGTCACCGGCGCTCAGCCGCACTTCCCGCAGAAACCGGCTGGGATTCGCTCCGGCCTTCTTGAAGTGCCCCGCCACCGGGCTCGTGACGCGCTTCGGTCCGGGGAGTTCCACAAGCCCCAGTTGGACGGCGTCGTAGCCATCCTTGCCCGCCGTCTTTCTCTGCACGACGATGCATGGGCCTGCTTTCAAGACCGTGGCCGGTATCGCGTCGCCGTTCGGCGCGAATACCTGCGTCATTCCCAGCTTTTTCCCAAGAATACCGTCCACCATAGCTCTCGCCTGTTACCTGTCGTCTGTTACCTGTGACCTATTGCCTGTCGCCTGTCGCCTATTTCGTATGCTCTTTCCCGAAAGCCTTGATCTCAATGTCCACGCCCGATGGAAGGTCCAGCTTCGTCAGGGCGTCAATCGTTGATCCTGTGGGCTCAAGAATATCCACCAGCCGCTTATGCGTGCGAATCTCGAACTGTTCCCGAGATTTCTTGTCCGTGTGCGGCGAGCGCAGGACGCAATACTTGTTCTTCACCGTCGGCAGCGGAATCGGACCCGCCACTTGCGCGCCATTCCGCTTGGCGGTTGAAACAATCTCCGCCGCCGCCTGGTCCAAGATGCGGTGGTCGTAGCCCTTTAGCCGGATTCGAATCTTCTCATGTAGCATCATTCGTTTTCGCCTACTGCAGCACCTCGGTGACCGTGCCCGCGCCGACCGTGTGTCCGCCTTCGCGGATGGCAAACCGCAGCCCTTTCTCCATCGCGATGGGCGTGATCAGTTCAATTTCGAGAGTCACGTTGTCTCCCGGCATCACCATCTCCGTCCCTTGCGGCAGTTGCGCCACGCCGGTCACGTCGGTAGTCCGAAAGTAAAACTGCGGCCGGTAGCCGTTGAAGAATGGCGTGTGCCGCCCGTTTTCCTCTTTGGTCAGGATATACGTCTCCGCCTTGAATTTCGTGTGCGGCGTGATCGTGCCAGGCTTCGCCAGCACCATCCCGCGCTCCACATCGTCCTTTTCCGTGCCGCGCAGCAGGACGCCGATGTTGTCTCCGGCCTGTCCCTCGTCGAGCAGTTTTTTGAACATTTCGATGCCGGTCACCACGCGCTTGAACGGCTCGCCGCGCAGTCCGACAATCTCAATTTCTTCCTGCACCTTCACCTTGCCGCGATCCACGCGCCCCGTCACCACCGTGCCGCGCCCGGAGATTGAGAAGATATCTTCCACCGGCATCAGGAACGGCTTATCGATCTCGCGCTGCGGCAGCGGAATGTAAGTGTCCACCGCCTCCATCAGCTCGTCGATCTTTTTCTCATACTCGGGGTCTCCCTCGAGCGCCTTGAGCGCGCTTCCGCGCACAACGGGCACCTTGTCCCCCGGAAAGCCAAACTTGCTCAGCAGCTCCCGGACTTCGACCTCCACCAGTTCCAGCAATTCGGGGTCTTCCACGGCATCGCACTTGTTCATGAACACCACGATATAAGGCACGTTCACCTGCCGCGCCAGGAGCACATGCTCCCGCGTCTGCGGCATGGGCCCGTCGGTGGCCGCAACCACTAGGATCGCGCCGTCCATCTGCGCCGCCCCCGTAATCATGTTCTTGATGTAGTCGGCATGGCCGGGGCAATCAACGTGCGCGTAGTGCCGGTTCGGCGTTTCGTACTCGACGTGCGCAATCGCAATCGTGATGCCGCGCGCTTTCTCTTCCGGCGCGTTATCAATCGAGTCAAACGCCCGGAACTGCACCTTCGGGTTGTGCTTCGAAAGCACCTTGGTAATCGCGGCGGTCAAGGTGGTCTTTCCGTGATCGATGTGTCCGATCGTCCCGATGTTCATGTGCGGCTTCGACCGGTCGAATTTCTCTTTGGCCATAGCTCATTTGCCTCACTGCGATAAATTTAGATTCTTTCGAAAAACTTTCAAGACGCGACGGGCTTGCCTTGCACCCGGGCCACAATCTCCGACTCGATATGGGGCGGAACCTGCTCGTAGCGCAGAAAGTGCATCGTATACGACGCCCGGCCCTGCGTCCGCGACCGCAAATCCGTCGCGTAGCCGAACATCTCCGCAAGCGGCACCGTCGAGCGGATGATCTGCGTTGAGCCGCGCTTTTCCATGCCCTCAATCCGCCCGCGCCGCGCGTTCAAGTCGCCCAGCACGTCGCCCATATATTCCTCAGGCGCTACCACTTCCACCTTCATCATCGGCTCCAGCAAACACGGGCGGGCCTTCTTCACCCCGTCCTTCAGCGCCATCGAGCCGGCAATCTTGAAAGCGATTTCCGAAGAATCAACTTCATGATAGGAGCCGTCAATGAGCGCGAGACGAATCCCCGTCAACTCGTAACCCGCGAGCGCCCCGGTCTCCATGGCCTCGCGCACTCCCGAATAAACCGCCGGGATATACTCTTTCGGCACCACGCCACTGACAATCTCGTCGAGAAAGAGTAAGTTGAGGCCCGCGTCAAACTTGTTGGTGGATTTCTTTTTGGTGAGCTCCGCGATCGCGTCCGCATCGGGATGGCCGAGAGGTTCGACGCGAACGACCACGTGCCCGTATTGTCCGCGGCCGCCCGTCTGGCGGATGTATTTTTTTTCAACTTCGGCCGATCCGCGGATCGTCTCGCGGTACGCCACCTGGGGCCGGCCCACGTTCGCACCCACGCTGAACTCGCGCAGCATGCGGTCCACCAGGATCTCAATGTGCAACTCGCCCATCCCCGACATAATCGTCTGCCCGGTATCAGGGTCGGTGGTGACTTTGAAGGTGGGGTCTTCCTGCGTCAGGCGGGAAAGGGCCAAACCCATTTTTTCCTGGTCGGCCTTGGTTTTCGGCTCAATGGCCACGGCAATCACCGGGGCCGGAAAATCCATCGCCTCAAAAACAATCGGAGATTCCTCGTCGCAGACGGTATCGCCCGTCGAGACCGTCTTAAGCCCCACCGCGGCGGCGATATCGCCAGCGTAAACTTCGCTGATTTCCTCCCGTTTGTTGGCGTGCATCTTGAGCAGGCGCGAGATGCGCTCGCGTTTTCCGCGCCGGGGGTTATAGACCGTCTCTCCGCTCTTGAGCGACCCCGAATAAACCCGCAGAAACGCCAACTGCCCCACAAAGGGATCGGTCATAATCTTGAAAACCAGGCCCGCAAAGGGTGCGTCATCCTTGGCTTCCCGCACCAGAACCTTGTTCTGGTCGTCGGGATCGGCGCCTTCCGCCGCTGGGATATCCGCCGGCGAGGGAAGATAATCCACCACCGCGTCGAGCAGCGGCTGAACACCCTTATTCTTAAACGCCGCGCCACACACCACCGGGACAACTTTCAGGCCCAACGTGCTTCGGCGGATGCTCGCGCGCAATTCGTCCGCCGAAACGGCGTCGCCATGAGCGTACTTCTCAAGGATGGCGTCATCCACCTCGGCTAGTGTCTCAATCAATTGGTCGCGGTGGCGCCGCGCCGTCTCTTTTTCGGAATCGGGAATTTCCCTTTCCTCGTAATCCGCGCCCAGCGTCTCATCGCGATAGACTAAAGCCTTCTGGCGAAGAATATCGATCGACCCCTGGTAGCGATCCTCGGCGCCGAGAGGAATCTGCACCGTCACCGGCGTCGCATGCACCTTTGAGCGAAGCTGGCTCACGCATTCCTCAAAATCCGCCCCGGCGCGGTCCATCTTATTGACAAACACGATCCTTGGAACGCGGTACTTATCCGCCTGCCGCCACACCGCTTCCGTCTGCGGCTCCACGCCCTCGACAGCCCCTAAAATGGCAATCGCTCCGTCAAGAACCCGGAGCGATCTTTCAACTTCAGCCGTAAAATCCACGTGTCCCGGCGTGTCAATGATATTGACGCGGACGTCGCGCCAGAAACAGGTGGTGGCCGCGGACGTAATCGTGATTCCGCGCTCCTGCTCCTGCTCCATCCAATCCATCACCGCCGTGCCCTCATGCACCTCGCCCATCTTGTGCGTGATTCCCGTGTAATAGAGAATCCGCTCCGTGGTGGTGGTTTTACCGGCGTCGATGTGGGCCATGATGCCGATGTTCCGTGTTTTTTCAAGCGGTGTCGTCCGAGGCATAAATCAAACGCTTGCGTTAAAGACTCCTTCGCGCGCTGAGCGCGCAAAACCTCTGCCGGCTCCTCTTCCGGACTGTCATGTGATCAAGCCGCCGTAGCGGCTGCAGGACGGATCGTGGCTTCGGGAGAAATCACATCCCGTCTCAGCTTAGATTCCCGAAACGCCGGGATTACCAGCGGTAGTGGGCAAAAGCCTTGTTGGCCTCGGCCATGCGGTGGGTGTCATCCCTCTTCTTAATCGCCCCACCCCGGTTATTGGCGGCATCGAGCAGCTCGGCGGCGAGCTTTTGCATCATTGATTTTTCGCCGCGCCCTCGCGCATAGCCGATAATCCAGCGGAGGCTGAGAGAGGTCTGGCGGTTTCGATTCACTTCGACCGGCACTTGATAGTTCGCTCCGCCCACCCGGCGGCTCTTCACTTCCAGCGCGGGCCGGACGTTATCCAAAGCTTTCTTGAAAACCTTGATCGGATCGTCGTTCGTCTTCTGCCGGATGTCTTCGAGCGCGCCGTAGACAATGTTCTGCGCCACGGACTTCTTGCCCTGGTACATCAGGCAATTGATCATCTTCAGGACGACCGGGTTGCCATAAACCGGATCCGACGCCGTTTCCCGGCGTTCAACAGTTCCCTTTCGGGGCATAATCAAATCCATTCGCTCATTGATTCATGGGCCCATCAGGTCTTTTCCTGAAAATAAGGCAATTCAATGTATCAACGAGTCAATTCTTTAACTTGCCTTTGGCCTCTTCGCGCCATACTTCGAGCGCCCCTGCCGCCGGTCATTCACGCCCGCCGAATCGAGCGTTCCCCGCACCACGTGATAGCGGACGCCGGGCAGGTCCTTCACGCGCCCGCCTCGGATCAGCACAATCGAGTGCTCCTGCAGGTTGTGCCCGACGCCGGGAATGTACGTAGTGACTTCCATGCTGTTGGTCAGCCGCACGCGCGCCACTTTCCGCAGCGCCGAGTTGGGCTTCTTGGGAGTCTGTGTGTAAACGCGAATGCAAACGCCGCGCTTCTGCGGACACCCTTCGAGCGCGGGACTCGACGTCTTATATCGCGACGCCTTCCGTCCCCGCCGGATCATCTGGCTGAATGTGGGCACTGTGGACCGTAACCTTCCCGTTCTCTCAAGCGCTTTTCGCAGGCAATTTCAGGAAAATTCCCCGTCAGCGACAAAGCCTATCAAATTTAGCAAACGCTTAAAAATAATGTCAAGGGCTTCGCGGCCCGGCAGGGAACTCTCTAAAAACTTCCGCCCAGCCGCCAAACTCTCCCGCCTCTTCTAAACTTCCGGGAGGTATTTCGTTCTAAGAATCCGTTTGGATGACCTTCAGCAGGAATCCCGCGGAGTTGAGTTGCCACGCAGCAACAGCAATTCGATTATATGCGATCCGGGACGTCTTGGCTAGCCCTTCAACAGCAATTTACCGCATCTCCAGGATTTCTTGTTCCTTGCTCTTGCCCTGCGCTTCGAGCTTGGCAATAAAATCGTCGGTGAGCTTCTGAATTTCTTCAAGGCCCCGCCGCTCATCGTCTTCAGAAATCTTTTTGTCCTTCATCAACTTCTTCAATTCCTCATTCGAATCGCGCCGGACCCCTCGCACGGTAAGTCGATGTTTTTCGAGCACGCCGTGCAGGCGCTTCACGAGCTCCTTGCGCCTTTCTTCCGTCAAGGGCGGGAGAGGCACGCGCAGAATCTTTCCATCGTTCATCGGGTTTAATCCCAGGTCCGAAGAACGGATCGCCTTTTCGATCGGCGCCAGCAGGCTCGCATCCCAGGGCTGCACCGTGATCAGCGTGGGCTCCGGCACGCCCAGCGTCGCCACCTGGTTAAGCGGTGTGGGAGTACCGTAGTAGTCCACTTTGAGATGATCGAAAAGCGCCGCCGAAGCGCGGCCCGTCCTCACCGAGGCGAGTTCGTGCTGGAAGTCCTCCACCGCCTTGGTCATCCGGACCCTCGCTTGCGCCAGCGTTTCTTTCATCATGCGCGCCTCCGACCTCTAGCTCGCCACGAGGGATCCCACTTTTTCCCCCGCAACGACCCGCTTAAGATTTCCGGGCACATTCAGGTTGAAAACGATAATCGGAAGGCTATTGTCCATGCAGAGGGAAATGGCAGTGGTATCCATCACTCCCAGCCCCCGGGAAAGGACATCGCGGTACGAAATGCGGGAAAACATTTTGGCTTCCGGCGACTTGCGCGGGTCACAATCGTACACGCCATCAACCTGCGTCGCTTTCAGAATCACGTCCGCCTTCACTTCCATGCCGCGCAGCGCCGCCGCCGTATCCGTGGAAAAATACGGGCTGCCGGTTCCGCCCGCCAAAATCACCAGCCGCCCCTTTTCAAGATGGCGGATCACGCGCCGGCGGATATAAGGTTCCGCAATTTCTCTCATCTCAATCGCCGTCATCACCCGCGTATAGGACCCGCACTTCTCAAGCGCGTCCTGCAGAGCCAACGCATTGATGACGGTCGCGAGCATCCCCATGTGGTCCGCCACGACCCGGTCAAACCCTTCCGCTGAGGCCGCCACTCCGCGAATGAAATTGCCTCCGCCCACCACCATCGCAATCTGTATTCCAGACTCGTGGACCTCGTGGACTTCCTGGGAAATCCTGCTCACCGCGTCCGGATCCACGCCAAAACCCTGAGATCCGATCAGTGCTTCGCCGCTCAGCTTCAGCAGAATCCGACGAAAAGCAAGCTCACTCATAGAAGGAAATGAAGGACGGAAGATGTTCGTTGAAAAACGCTCGCGGAAGATACCGAGGCTAACTCGCGGCGCCGTCAGAAGACGCGGTTTTCACAATCCCTTCGCCCACCTTGAACCGCGCAAAGCGGCGCACCGTGATGTTCTCTCCAAACTTCGCGATTTTGGAGGCGACCAGTTCTCCGATCGTTTGCGAGGCGGAGGAATCCTTAATGAAATGCTGCTCGTAAAGGCAGTTTTCTTCGTAAAACTTTCCAAGCCTCCCCTCGATCATCTTTTCGATCACCGCCGGAGGCTTCCCGGAAGCCGCCGCCTGGTCCCGCAAGATCACCTTCTCGCGCTCGAGCGCCTCCGCCGTGACTTCTTCTTTGCGAATGAATTTAGGGTCGGTGGCACAGATGTGCATGGCGAGGTCATGCGCCAACTCCTGGAATTCCTCGTTGCGCGCCACAAAGTCGCTTTCGCAGTTGATTTCCACAATCACGGCAATTTTGGAACCCGGATGGACGTAAGCGCCGATCAATCCCTCCGACGCCACTCGCCCCGCCTTTTTGGCGGCCGCAGCCTGCCCGCGCTTACGAAGCTCGGTAAACGCCTGTTCGACATCTCCGGCCGTTGTTTCCAAAGCCTTCTTGCACTCCATCAGAGGCGCGCCGCTCATTTCGCGCAGCCTCTTCACCGCTTCTGCTGAGATACTCATTCTCTCCGGATTCCTCTCCTCTTCCCGCATCCATCCGATAATTTACGGGCAACCGTCGCTCTCCGACCGCCATTGAGAAAAAAATCAGGCGATTTCGGAACGGTAATCCTAGCCTTGGTGAGCGCCCACGGAATTCTCGCCATTGCCCTCGTTTTCTTTCCCCGCATGGCCTCGGGCGCCGGGTCTGCGCCGGGTTTTCGGAACTCTCACCCGGCCGTCCTCCGCCTCTTCCGCAATCACCACGGTTTCCGAAATTCCCGGCTGGCCTTCCAGAAAATCCATTTCCGCCGCCGCAGCGTCCTCCGGCGACAAGCCGCGCCGGGCAGCCTCTTCCTGTTGCACCTGAAACGCCGCCCGCTCGCGTTCCGCCTCAAGCTCTGCGGCAATTTCCTCGGCCTTGCGCTTTTCTTCCTCCAGCCTCTGGTCCTCGGCAGCCTGGCGGCCTTCGAGAATCGCATCGGCGATGCGCGATGTGAACAGGCGAATTGAGCGTAGAGCGTCATCATTGCCGGGAATCACGTAATCCACCATATCGGGATCGCAGTTGGTGTCCACAATGGCAACCACCGGAATGCCCAGTTTATGAGCTTCCTTCACCCCAATGTGCTCGTTGTTTGAATCGACCACGAAAAGAACGTCCGGTAGACCCGGCATATCCTTGATTCCAGCCAAGTTATACTCCAAGTGCTTGCGCTCGCGCTCAAGCTTGAGCACTTCCTTCTTAGGCAGGAGGTCATAGCGCCCGTCGCGGCTCATTTCGTCCAAATCCTTCAGGCGCTGAATCGACTTCTTAATGGTGCTATAGTTCGTGAGCAAGCCGCCCAGCCAGCGGTGGTTCACGTAATACATGGCGCAGCGCAGGGCCTCCTCCGAAATCGCCTCCTGGGCCTGGCGCTTAGTGCCGACAAAGAGCACCATCCGCCCCTCGGCGGCCATGTCCGAAATGAATTTGGCCGCTTCTTTGAACAGCCGGAGCGTCTTCTGAAGATCAATAATGTAAATCCCGTTGCGCTCGCCGTAAATATACTCCTTCATCTTCGGGTTCCAGCGCCGCGTCTGGTGGCCAAAATGAACCCCGGCCTCTAAAAATTCCTTCATGCTGATAGTAGCCAAAACGCCTCCCTAGACTTCAGTGACAAGAGACAAGAGACAAGCGACAAGCGACGAATGGCAAGAAACAAGCAACAAAGCATCCGCCGGCCATTCACCGCCATTAGCATCCACGACGAGACACACGCTCAACTCCTTTTCTTGCTCGTCACTTGTCTCTCGTCTCTGCTTTTACCGTTTCGAGAACTGGAACCGCTTGCGCGCGCCCTTCTGGCCGTACTTCTTTCGCTCTTTGCCGCGCGAATCCCGAGTGAGGAATCCGCCCTGGCGAAGCTGCGAGCGCAACTCAGGATTGGTCGCCACGAGCGCCCGCGCGATGCCCATCCGCGCGGCGCCCACCTGCCCGTGCAGGCCGCCACCGTGGAGAAGAACCAAAATGTCAAACTTTCCCGCGGTTTCCGTCGCCACCAGAGGCTGCTGCAATTCGGCGCGCAGCGCCTCGGAAGGAACAGCCACTTCGAGCGGGCGGCGGTTCAAAAGAATCTTCCCTTCGCCCGGCTTAAGAAAGACACGAGCCACTGCTGTCTTACGGCGTCCCGTTGCGTTAATCTTAGTTATTTCTGACACTTCCACTCCTTACGCTTCAGCCGCCGCAACCAAAATCAGCCTTCCAGGGGAAGCTGGGCGGAACCTTGGCGATAGGTTTTAGCGCTCACGAAGCGCCTTAGGATAAGAGTTCAAGGTTTGGATCGGCGGTTGAGGTGAATTTCAACAGGTTTCTGAACAGCATGAGGATGCGCCGGACCTGTGTAAATCTTCAAACGGCGCGCCATCCGGTCTCGTAACCGCGTTTTCGGAAGCATGCCCAGGATCGCTTCACGCACAATTTCCTGTGGCCGGGTTTCCATATACCGGCGGGCGCTCACTTCCCGCAACCCTCCCGGATATCCCGTATGCCGCCGGTAAACTTTCTGGTCCAGCTTGCGCCCGGTGAGGACGATTTTCTCAGAATTGATGATAATCAGCCCATCGCGATGGTCCTCGTGCGGCGTAAAAGTCGGGGTGTCCTTGCCCATCAAAGCCAGCGCCGCCCGCGCCGCCAGCCGGCCCACCGGCCAGCCCTCCGCATTAATAAGCTGCCAACGGATTTTTCCTCGCTTGAGCCCCTGAAGATAAGTCGTCACTCTCTCTCCGCTTCAACCGATTTATCGCAAAACTCTATTAGTACTTGAGATACAAGATTTTGTCAACGCTCCGAACCTCGAACCAGAAGTTCAGAGGTTCATAGGCAACCGGAAAGGAGCCCGTGCGTTTTGGCGGCCGGCGACGAATTACCGGAACGAGTGGCGCGAGCCCGCCATGATTAAAGTGCAAGACACCTGCACGATGGTCCGTTCGCAGCCGGGGGCGCGATTTTCGGCCGCCATAGCTCACCGCTCCCTGTCCCCGCCTGCGGAAGAAGCCGAGGCGTCCAGCAAAACAGCCTTCTTCAACTAGGCTAGGTGTCTAGCTCTGACACCGGTCGCGCGCGGCAATGGAACGCCGCGGCACGTAGTTTTGGCGATCGCACAGGCGTTCTGAAAAACGTTTCACAAAACGAACAGCTTCGGCAGTCTTGAAGTGATATTATACACTGATACTATACGCTCAGGAGGCTTCACATGAGTCCCACGGCAGCCCCCATTCACTTCGCTCACTCCCAATTCGGAGACCAGCATCATGTCTGCGCCTTTTTTCACAATTCAGCGGAAAAATACCGCGTACTTCTTCCCTTCATCAAAGATGGGTTCGACTGCGGCGATAGGGCATTCCACGTCGTAGATCCTGACCGGCGCAAGGAACACCTCGAGCGATTGGAATCCGCCGGCATTGATACCGCCGCGGCAGAATCCAGCGGCCAGCTTAAGGTGTACGGTTGGAACGACGCCCATATTGATCCTGAAGGCCGTTTCAACCAGCATCGGATGCTTGCCTTTATCGAGGACGAGTTGAAACTTGGCGCTACGCAGGGATCCGGCATCAGTCGCGCGATTGGCCATATGGGATGGGCGCTCGAAGACTGGCCCGGTGTTGACGACCTTGTGGAGTATGAGGCGCGGCTGAACTACATCCTGCCGCGATACAAAGACCCCGTGATTTGCGTCTATGATATCTCCAGGTTTAGCGGCGCCGTCATCGTGGACATTCTGCGGACGCATCCCTTGGTGATCATCGGCGGGACGCTCCAGGAAAACCCATTCTTCATGCCACCCGATGAATTCTTGCGGGAACTCCGTGAAAAGCGTACAGGACAGAACTAGGCAGGAGCCGGGTTTGCTAGAGATGCGGGCAGAGATGGAACAGACCGGTTTTGAGGCCAAGCAGCTCAGAGCCTGCATCAACGATTTAATAGGTATTGTTGCGCTTCCGGCTATTTGGAGTGGAAGCGCTCCATCGGAAATCGTTCGTACTCTGCTTGACGCGCTGGTAAGCATGCTCCGCCTGGATTTCGTCTATCTGCGGTTGAAGGGTTCGATCGGAGAGCCGCCGTTTGAATTAGTGCGCGGCCCTCATTCGCATGCGGTCGCAGACGTGCCGCAAGAGATCGTGGAATTGCTCAAAACCTGGCCGGGCGATCGCGTGCAAGAATGGCCTCGGGTGCTACGGAACGCGTTTGGAGACGAGGACCTTTCGGTGATTCCTCTACCGCTGGGCCTGGAAAGTGAACTAGGCATTCTGGTTGCGGGCTCCCAGCGAGCAGATTTTCCCGTGCGGACCGAAAGACTTCTTCTGACGGTCGCCGCGAATCAGGCGGCGGTGGGGCTGCATGGGGCGCGGCTCTTGGGCGAACAGAAGCGCATCGCCGAAGAGCTCAATCGAAAGGTCGCCCAACGGACCGAGGAACTCGCAGCCGCCAACCGGGAACTGCAAGAGGAAATTCTGAAGGAGCAGTCACTTGCGGCGGAGAACCTGAAGGCCTACGAGGAAATTGCCGCCCTGAAGGCAAGACTGGAAATTGAAAACACTTACCTGCAGGATGAGATCCGCAGGCAGCACAACTTCGAAGAGATTCTTGGGAACAGCCCGGAACTGCTCAAGCTGCTCGACCGGGTGGAATTGACCGCCTTGGTGGATGCGAACGTTCTGATCAGCGGCGAGACCGGGAGTGGAAAGGAACTCATCGCGCGTGCAATTCACAGCCGAAGCGCGCGCAAGAACAGCCCCCTGGTGAAAGTGAATTGCGGCGCCATTCCGTCCGGCCTGGTGGAAAGCGAGCTCTTCGGGCATGTAAAGGGCGCTTTCACGAGCGCCTCCGAGCGCCGCATTGGCCGCTTCGAGTTGGCCAACAATGGCACTTTGTTTCTGGACGAAGTCGGCGAACTGCCGCTCGAAACACAGGTTAAGTTGCTCCGGGTCTTGCAGGAACAGGAGTTCGAACCTGTCGGAAGCAACCATACCGTCAAGGTCAATGTGCGGATCATCGCCGCTACGAACCGTGATCTGGAGAAAGCCGTCCAATCCGGAGGATTCCGCTCCGACCTTTACTATCGCTTGAACGTCATACCCCTGCACGTGCCGGCATTGCGGGACCGCCGATCCGATATCCCGCAAATGGTAATGGCGTTCCTACAGCAATCAGCGAAACGGACGGGCAAGCCGGTTCAATTGGTTTCGCGGGAAACCATGAAGTTGCTGGCCGATTATTCCTGGCCAGGGAACATTCGCGAACTTCAAAACGTTATCGAGCGCGGCGTCGTTCTCTCCCGGGGCTCGATTCTGAGGCTCGGAGCGGATCTCCTGCCCATTGAGGCGTCCGAGACGAGCATCGATCCGGGAGCGATCGCTGAAACAAAAGCCGGTGATTCGCTCGAAGAAATACAACGGCAGCATATTCTGCGAGTGCTCGAGAAAACCGGTTGGGTGATCAGCGGCCCCCGGGGCGCGGGGGCCGCGCTGGACCTTCACCCGAACACCCTTCGCAGCTTAATGAACAGACTGGGAAT
>DASUKV010000033.1:0-4853 GCA_036278555.1 Terriglobia bacterium | reverse complement strand
CATAGTAGCGATGGAAGAACTGCTCGGCATCGGCCAGAGTTGCCGCGTCAAGGTCCTTGAAGTCGCCGTAAAAATTGTGAGAGTTCGGATACTTATCGAAGGCTTTTTGCGGCAGGTCCAGCCAGTAAAAAGATCCGTAAGGCTGGTTTAAAACGTTCACCCGCACTTCCTCTTGCACGACGTTACGCTGATTGTCCAGAGTCTTCTGCGAAAAAGCGAGGCCCTTCATGCGGTCCGCTTCGAGCCATAAAACAGGGGCCAGGGCTGAAATCGGCGCGGTCTCGTAGTATTCCGTGAAATCAAACCGGGTGTCAGCATTGTTCGCGCCGCCGCCCTCCTCAATGATCCGGTCAAAAACGCCTTTGGGAGCATCCGGAGTTCCCTCAAACATCATGTGCTCAAACAGATGCGCGAACCCTGTGCGGCCTTTGGGCTCAAGGCGAAAACCGATGCCGTAGGTCACGCAAAGGCCAAAAGTCGGGGCCGAAGTGTCGCGGGAAACCACGACGCGCAAACCATTGGCCAGAGTTTTCTCGGCGAGCGGCGCCTTCCAGAGGACAGGGCCGGAAAGGCCGCGGATTGCGACCAGAGGCGCCGCGAGGAGCGCGCCCAGCAGGAGCCAATGCTTCATCATCTCACCTTATAGAAACAGGGAGCCTTTACTAAATGGCCACTGTAGTGTCTTGCCTGCATGTTGTCAATGGATTTCCCGCTCGCGGGCGCGAGATCGCGTAGGGCGCGCTGCTTGCTGCGCCCTCGCCGCCAGGCAAGCAATGCTATAGTAAAACTTGCGAATTACTTCATTGAAACATTGATTCATTAACCGCAGAGGATTCAATGAATCAATGATCCAATGGCCCAATACTCGGAGGGAGTTCATAAAACGGCAATGCCGGTAAGAATTCATCCTCAAGACGTTCTGAAAGCGTTGGCGGCGGTGAAGGACCCAAGCCAGCAGCGGGATATCGTTTCTCTGAATCTCGTAAAGGATCTTGAGATTGGCGAGAACGGCGTTTCGTTCACACTCCAGTTGGCGAACCCTTCCAGTCCGGCGAGCGCGCAACTGATCGAAAACGCCAGGCAGGCAGTTAAGGCTCTGGGCGTCGCGGACGTTCAGGTTCGCGTCGCGGCAGGCTCTGCGCCTTCCACATCCCGGCCCAACCTTATTCCCCAGGTCAAAAACACTGTGGCCGTGGCAAGCGGAAAAGGAGGCGTGGGGAAATCCACCGTTGCCGTAAACCTTGCCGTTGCGCTTCATCGCGGCGGCGCGAAGGTCGGATTGATGGACACCGATGTCTACGGCCCGAGCGTCCCGCACTTGATGGGCAGCCAGACAGCGCCCATCGTCGTCGAAGGAAAACTCGAGCCTCCTACCCAGCACGGAATCAAGATGATTTCGATCGCGTATTTCCTCCCAGTGGACGAAGCGGTGATCTGGCGCGGCCCCATGCTCCACAAGACTATCCATCAATTCCTGGGCGATGTCCGCTGGGGCGAGTTGGATTATCTGGTGATTGATCTCCCGCCTGGCACGGGCGACATTCAATTGAGCCTTTCGCAAACCATTCCGCTAACCGGAGCTGTGATTGTGTCAACGCCACAGGACATCGCGCTGAGCGTCGCCTCGAAAGCCATCGCCATGTTTAATAAGCTCAACGTCCCGATCCTGGGCGTCGTCGAGAACATGAGCTATTACACGTGTCCCCACTGCGGGCAGCGCGAAGATATCTTCGGGCACGGCGGGGCGCGCGCCGCCGCAAACCGTATGAAGCTACCGTTTCTAGGCGAAATCCCTCTTGATGCCGTCATTCGCACCCAAAGCGACCGTGGCCATCCGGTGGCGCTCGATGATTCGACCGGAGCGGGCAGAGCGTTCCTCGAAACGGCTCAGGCGCTGATCGCGCAAATCGAGCGCGCCCAGGAGCAGGCGAGCCAGGAAATTCAGATTGAATAAGACTTCGTGAGTCAGACTCGCGTTACGCTGCAGGGAATCGAGGAGAGACCGGAACTGGCGGTTTGGGCCCTCACCCACCGCGATGCGGTCCCCCCTCTCCCGGTAGGAGAGGGCTGTAACCTATGTTTTTAGCCCAGTCCCGCCGCGCGGCGGTCCCCTCTCTCTCGCAGGGAGAGGTCCTTAATCCCATTGTTGATCCCGGCCCTCTCTCCTTGGGAGAGGGTGGCCGAAGGCCGGGTGAGGGGCAGGTGAGGGTCATGCCGGTTGTTCCCAAGAAAATCAAGCTCGAAGGCGGCAACGAAACGTTGAGGGTTGAATGGTCCGACGGCCACATGAGCGCCTACAGCTACCAATATCTGCGCGACCGCTGCCCCTGCGCGACGTGCACAGGCGCCGAAGGCGGCGGAGCGCCCAAAGCCGCAGCCCCGGAGGGTCCGCTGCCCATGTTCAGGAAATCACTCCGGCCGCTTCGGGCGGAATTGTTAGGCCGCTACGCCGTGCAGATTTACTGGAACGACGGCCACTCCACCGGAATCTACACCTTTCCCTATCTTCGCGGGTTATGCCCTTGCACGGACTGCGTAGCTTTGCGCCCAAACCTGGGCGATGGGTAGGACGCTGGCTTTTTGCAGTAGGGATGCCTAGCCTTACTATGTTAAGTGGTGTCGTTACAAATTCGTTTGAATTTCATTCCGCATACGGGACAGAGCCCGGTCGATCTCACCAGCCAGGGCTGGATCATCCGAAGAATCTGTTCCCACGTCGCACCAAAAGTTTTTTTACGGCGTAGGTAGACCGTCAGGATAAATAGATACGCCAAGGCGGAGAGCACCAGATGGTGATGAAAGCCTCGCCACGAACGGCCCTCAAAGTGATCCAACCCCAAGTCATCCTTGGAGCGCTGGAAGTACTGTTCAATGTGCCAGCGGGAGCGGCTCAGCTTCAGACAACGGGCTTTAGTCGGGCCCCGATGAAGATGGGCCAAGTAGTAGTGATAAGGTTCGGGATCGCCGGCCGGCCAGTCCACCACCCGCCAAGCCTTTTCCAGTTCGCCCCCGGCCTGGCGCAGCTCATGCTGCAGAAAGACCTCGCGCCAGGCGAGCCGCGTCCGCCGGGTTTGCCTCCCGGCGGCCACCCAGGAGCACTTTTTCCACTCGTCTTCCGGAATTCGGCGAGCCAACTCCGCCAAGGTTTCAGCGGGAGGCTCTCCCTCACAGACATAACGCCGGGCCCGCTTGACCTCCGTTCGGACCTCGCGGTCCCAGCCTTTCAGCGCCGTCCCGTCGACTTGCAGAAAGAATTCCATTTCCAGCTCGTCGCGGACCGCGGCACGAAATTCCCCGTTGTTGCCGTAACCGCTATCCCCCAAAACCGGCGCGGGCGGCGCTATCGAATGAAGAAAAACGCGGAGGCTGATGGCGCTGTGGGGGAAGGGGACCTCAAACACCGGCCCCCTTCCCCCAAACCCCCATCCCCCGCTTGAGGAAACAACGACGACGAACCCTGTCAAACCTAAGCTTATTGAAAGCAAAAAGTGGTCTTGACAATGGGGTCCACCTTACTTTTACTTGTTTGTGGGAATTGGGCCGGGCCAGGTTGAAGTAGTGCTGATAGAGCGTGGCCTTAGCCAGGAAGTCGGCGCGGGAGGCGAAAGTTTCCAGATCATAGAACTCGTCTTCGATGAGGCGATGCACGGTTTCGACGTCGCTCTGAAAGGTGTGAGCGGCGGGCGGGATGCGCTGATGCTGGCTGTCACCGAGAGCGGAAGGGAAGCCGGCGCGCGTGCCGTCGGACCTTTGAAATTCGCCGGTGAACTCACTGCCATTATCGGTCTGCCAGACGAGGTGGCGGAGTTCGATGCCGCAGCGGGCCAAATGCGCCTGAATGCGGGCGGCGAAGCAGGCGCTGGCGGAAGCGGAGCGGCGGGACGCGAAAGCCAGGAACTGCAGGCCGCTGCGGACTTCCCGGGCGGTGTACTGAATGACGGGCAGATCGAGAGCCTGGGCCTGAGGCCCGTAGCGAGGAAGATCATCGAGATCCTTGGTATCGGCGGAGATTTGCTGAAAGAGCCGCCAGGTGGATTTGATCGCCGCCAGATCCTGTTTGCGCTGATACTTTTTGCGGCGGCGGTGGAGGAGGCCGTGGGCGTGCCAGATGCGTTCCAGGGCGCCATGGCTGAGCGGGAGATCGAATTCGCGGATCAGGCGGCGGGAGCCGAAGGTGGGCACGGTGGTGGAGAAGGCGCGAGCCGTCGCCTTGATGCCGTGCTGGCGGGCATGAGTGACCAGGCGGAGCCGATAATCAAAAGCGTTGGACATGTTGCGAATCACATCGAAATAAGGGACCGGAGCGCTCATGGTCCGGCTATTTTATAAGCTAAAAACCGGCGCGGCGGCCTTGGTCCCCCCCACCAAGGCCGCCATCTCTCTTCTCCTCCGAGAACTGACACACTTCAACCCCACAGGGGGGATACGATGTGAGTAGGCTCTACCACTGGCTTTTTGCAGTAGCCAACGGTTCGCTTTTGGTGCAAAATCCAGGTTTCTGATTTATTCAACGCTCGCCGCCCCAGACCGAAGCGGCAAGCCGAGGAGGCTCGAATGTTCAGCTTTGCGTCTTGGCTGGTATTATTTGCAGGCGCGGGATTGCTGGCTCCCTTGCGGGCGGCAGCGCCCGCCACCACACCGGCTCGCGGATTACTCCTGGTTGAGAATAAAGGTGAGCACACCTTAGGAATCGTAGATCCTGAGGCCGGGAAGCAATTGGCAAAGGTTACGCTCAGCGGCGTCACCGGGCACGAGGTCGCGGCGTCGCCGGACGGCCGGTTCGCCTACGCCCCGATCTACGGCAATTCCGGGGTGGGATCGCCGGGGACAAATGGCCACGCGATCGACGTCAT
>DASUKV010000032.1:0-13188 GCA_036278555.1 Terriglobia bacterium | reverse complement strand
GGGGGTCGCAGACCGCCGCTACAGCGCAGTTATCACACAGACTCTGAACCCTCCGGAGGCGCTTCACTTTTCGACGGCAGGAGCGGCGGGGAACTCCACTTTGGGCGCCTGCTGGGAGCCCGGAGCAGCTTTGAAATAATCGTTGTCGCGGCTGAAGCCGGACCAGCGCGCGAAGATATTGTTGGGAAACAATCCGATGTAAGTGTTGTAGTCCTGCACCGCCTGGTTGTAGCGCCGCCGCTCGACGGCAATGCGATTTTCAGTGCCTTCCAACTGATCCTGCAGCTCCAGGAAATTTTCGTTGGCCTTCAGTTGCGGATAATTCTCGACCACCGCCAGCAGACGCCCCAGCGCACCATCGAGCTGGCCGTTGGCTTGAATGCGGCCCGCAGGACTGTGGGCCGCCAGTAACGCCTCCCGGGCGCGGGTGACCTGGCTGAAAACCGACTCTTCGTGCGCGGCATAGCCCTTTACGGTGGCGACCAGGTTCGGAATCAAGTCAGCGCGCCGCTGCAGCACCACGTCCACCTGCGACCAGGTGGAGCTCACTTGTTCCTTTTTGCGGACCATGTTATTTCGCACGCTTGCGTAAGAACCGCCGATGATCGCCGCAATGATGATCAAAATGATCACGATGATTTGCCATTTCTTCATAGAATGTCTCCTGCCGTGGCTCACGGCAAATTCGGCGGCGAATCGCGCTGTTTTTAGCTTTAGCAATCAGCCATCAGCGGTCAGCAATGAAGCTTCGGAAGCCATTGCTGAGCGCTGAATGCTGAAAGCTGACAGCGCGCGTGAGATTCTTCGCCGCCTTCGCTCCTTGGAGCCGCATATGGGCCAGGTTTTTTCAAGCTCCTGCCAGTTCCGCAAATCTGCGGTCCACCTCATTCACCGCGCGGGTGATGGCTTCAAAATAGCTTTTGAAAAGGGCCGGCGCATCCAGGCTCTTCTCCTTCTCCCGGCCCGACCTCACTTCGAAAAGCGTCTCGAAAGGCGCCGGATCGAAGCCAAGCGTTGCCGCGAGCCTTCCTACCGCCTCGCGCTTTGAAGCGGGAGCCTGCTCTCCGAGGGCAATCAAGACGTGCCGGCAAAGGACGGCGAAGGTGGATGCGGACTGAACCATCAGGGCCCGCAGCGCCTTCGGGTCTTCTGCCGCCGCAATGTAGCCTTGCCGCAAGCGAATGAGGTTGTGCCTTAACTCACGCTCCACCTGGCCACGGTGAAGCTTCAGGGGTACGTCGAAATTGGAAAATACGTCTTCGCCATAAAGCACGCGATGGCTGGCCCGGATATCGAGCATTTCCATTGCGTAGACGTCCGCGGCGCGCTCAAGCTCTTCCAGCGTGAAAACCAGGGCAGCCGGATACCCTTTCTTCGTCCACCATTTGAAAGCCGCGTGCAGCTTGCCAAGCGCCGCCGGATTCAACTGGCGTAAAAGACAAAGAACATTTAAATCAGAATGCTTGGGGCGGTATTCGTCGCTCGCCGCTGAGCCATACAGCACGACAGCCTGGAGGTTTTCTCCTTCCGCCCGTTTCAGCCTTTCAACCAGTTCGTTGAGTTGTTTTTCCATCTTAGAGACCTTGATGTTATATCGCCACGACGCGGGCTGCTTCGCGCGCTTTCCCGGTCCTCCAGCTTCAGTTGCCTGATCCCTCTCGCCGCGGCCGCTAATCCTTTTCCTTCAACGCCTTTTCGATGCCGGTTTCGGCCAGCGGCGCCATGATTTGGTAGCCGGCCGGCAGCGGATGCACGCCGTCCCGGCTCAGCTTGCGCGGCAGGCCGCCCTGCGCATCTTTCATCGCTGAGTAGTAGTCCACGTAAACATATCCATTTTTGTCCGTAAGAGCCTTGATGCGCTTATTCAGCGCCGCGATTCGGGGCGCTGGATTCTTGAGCCCCGGATGCCACTGAAAATTGACTGACGGCAAGACAGAGCACAACACCACCCGGATGCCACTGGCCGTGGCGAGTTGCGCCATTGACAGGATGTTCCCTTCGGTTTGGTCGAGGGTCACGGGCCCGGTGTTCCCGGCAAGGTCATTCGTTCCGGCCAGGATCAGCACCACCTTCGGCCTGAGGTTGATCACATCCTGGCGGAAGCGGAGAAGCATTTGCGACGAGGTCTGTCCGCTGATGCCGCGATTGATATACGGCTTACCGGGAAAGGATCGCTGAAGATTCCAGCCCTGCGTGATCGAGTCGCCCATAAACACGACGCGATTCTGGCCTGCGGCCGGCGGGCCAAGCTTCAGATCGGAATCGTGGAAGCGCGCGAGGTCGGCAAAATCAACCAGCAACTGATGGTCGAACTTGGCCCAGACGTCACCGCTTTGCCACGGCGGAGCAGCCACTATGAGCGGAGATCGCCTGGTCTCCGGCCTAGATCCCGATTTTTGGGCAGTGAGCGAAACGGGCACGAGCGATGCTGCAACAATCGCCGCAAGAAAGAGAACGTTGTGGAGTTTCATCCGATTCATAAAGCTTCTCCTGTTCTTAATAATCACTCGTCACGATACTGATCCCCAACCTTCCTGGCTCACCATCCGCCACTGGTGCCCCCGCCGCCCGAAGCGCCTCCGCCGAATCCGCCAAACCCGCCTCCAAAGCCGCCGCGCCCCCCGCCCCAGCCTCCACCCATCCAAGGTCCGCCCCACCATCCCCCGCGGCGCCGCCATCCCGCGCGCCCGCGAGATCGGGACCCGAAAGCGCTCAGGATACCAAACCCCAGAATCCCCAGGATAACAATAAGCGGCAGGTACGGTCCGGGGCCGCCGTCTGCTTGATGTCGCGGTACCGCGTCCGCCAGGCTGTTCGTCAACTGCACGTGGCTGGATTTTGCGATCACGCCCGCTACGTCGCGCGTGAGCTGCAAGACAGCGCCGCTATAATTTCCCTGGCGCAGCGCCGGAACCACCTGACGCCCAAAACGGCCCGTCAAAGCGTCCGTCAACACCGGCTCAAGACCGTAGCCCACTTCGATGCGGTAGTGGCGATCCTGAATCGAAAGCAGGATCATCACTCCGCGATCCGACCCTTTGTAGCCCACTCCCCATCGCGTAAAGAGGTCGTTAGCGAACATGTCGATGGGAACGTTATCGAGCGAATGGACTGTCACTACCGCAATCTGGGCGTGGGCTTTCTGGTCGATCTCCTGGCAGAGCGCGGAAACCTGAGAAGCGGTGTTGGCGTTCAGAACCTGGGCAAAATCGCTGACGTAGCCCTGCGGCTTCAGGTCCGCCGATTTTTCGGCTAGGCCGGTCACCGGCAACATCAACAGCAGGAGGACGGCGCAAAAGGCCGCCCGGGTGAGCGCCCGGCCAACAGATAATTCTGTGGGAGTTGAGACCCGAGACGATGGGTGAGCCATTCAGCAATAAATTAGCAGATCGTGGCTGTTTTCGCAGCTAAATTGCGGCTTCCACAACGGACTCCAAGCCCTCTCCCTTTGGGAGAGGGGGGACCGCGAAGCGGTGTGTGAGGGCCTAGTCATTGTAAAGCCGAAGATCGTTACCGAGATATTCGTGGGTTTGGCGGCAATCAGGGTTTTCGCAGGTTAACGTTTTCTGCCACGCGCTACTGACAAAACTCAAGGTTCTTCCTCCAGTCGGCCGATAAAGGCTTGCTGCTATTTCTGCACCTCGTATGCCTGGGACATACTCATCCTCGATCTGTATTTTTTCTCCGCAGTGCTTGCAGATCACCCCAATCTTCTGAGCCACCATTCACTCCTTTCGGTGAAGGTTATAACGCGGAACCGGGCCGGCAGCAACCTGTTAAAGTAAACCTGCGATGTCTCTTCGTTCAAAAGTGGTTGCGGGGCTGGCCATCTTCGCGGCTTTGCTGGCGCTTCACGGGCCGTTTCTGCGTCTTCCCTACTTCTGGGATGAAGCGGGCTATTACGTCCCGGCGGCGCTCGATTTTTACCGTCATGGGTGGCTGATTCCCCACCTCACCCTCCCGACGGGCCACACGCCTCTGGTGATGGTCTATCTCGGCTCCATCTGGCACGTCTTCGGATATTCGCCTATCGTCACGCGCGCGGCGATGATCCTCATCGCAGCGGCTACAGTCCTCACCACGTACTTACTGGGGCGTAGCGCAGCGAATCGCGAGGCCGGCCTTTGGGCAGCCGCGCTGCTCGCGCTTTCGCCGCTTTTCTTCGCGCAAAGCTCGCTGGTTTTTCTGGACCTTACGGCAGCATTGTTTACGGCACTAACCATCTACTTTCTGCTGGAAGAGCGCTTCGCAATGCTCGCGCTTGCGGCGTCGCTGGCGGTTCTGAGCAAAGAGACCGCCGTCGTGATGCTGCCGGTCATCTGGCTGTTTCTGTGGTTTCGCCGAGAGGAGCGCCGGCCTCGCGTTTGGGCGGCGGCCTGTCTTCCCGTCGTACTCTTGATCGCATGGGCGGTTTATTACCATCACGCGACGGGCTTTTGGACGGGCAACGCCGGATATTTGCAGTACAACCTTTATTCCGCGCTCACCCCGCTCCATATCTTTCGCAGCCTTCTGGCCCGCGTGGGCGAAGTGTTCGTTCAGGGTTTCAATTGGGTGCTCACGGCCGGAGCGTTGGCGGGAATCTGGTGGGCCATGCGCCAGAAAAAGGGCGAGGCTTTGCCTTCGGGTGGCGCACACATGGCGTGGTTTGGCGTGGGTGCAATAGAAACAAGAGGAAAGGGCTCCATGCGTCGCACACATCGCAAAGGCCGCGATGTATGCGCCACCCGGGATCGCCGGATATTATGGAAAGAAAGCATCAGTCCGGATTTTCTGTTCCTCGCCGTGGGCCTGATCATCATTTACATCCTGATGCTCAGCCTGGTGGGCGGAGCAATTCTGCCGCGCTATATGCTGCCGGTTTTCCCGGTGTTCTTCATCCTCGCCGCCGCCCTCATCGGCAAGCTGCCTCGCGCCATCGCACGGCCTGTGTGCCTGATTGCGGCCATTTGCTTCGTGGGGGCATGGTATATCAATCCACCCTATCCATTTCCGTATGAGGATAACCTTTCCTACGCGGACTTCATCAGGCTGCATCAGGAGGCGGCACGGTATCTTGAATCCCTTCCAGGACAGCCTGTGATTCTTACTGCCTGGCCGGCAACCGACGAGCTGAAGCAGCCCTTCCTGGGCTACGTGAATCACCCGCTTCGGACGGCAGCGGTGGAGGATTTCACCCCCGCCAGCTTTGAAAATCCTCCGCGATTTGACGTGCTTTATCTTTATTCGCGTAAGTGGAACCCGCCGCACAACCTTCTCGCTGCGTTTCCGCGCTTTCGCGGATTTGTGGAACGCTTTTACGACTACCAGCCAGCAGCTTCGCCCGCCCTTCTCGAAGAGCGTTTCCGCCTGACCCTTTTGAAGCAATTTGAGCGGCGGGGCCAGTGGGTGAGGATTTATGCGCCTGACGATCGCGCTGTGCCTTAGAAAAGCAGGCGGGTACTCCGTCCCTCGCGCTATTTGAGTTACTGAATAGACCTCTGCGATACTAATTCGGACGGCAAATCACAGCCACAGATTCGCGGCGGGGGAGGAGCCATGAAGATTCTAGCGAGTGTGATTCTCGCGGCGGCGCTCGGTTCAGTCCCTGCGCTTGGGGCCCAGATCACTCAATTGACGGCTTCAAGCTTGCCCGCCTTTCGCGTAAGCCTCGAACAAAGCATCAATCAAACCGATGCGGCCTTCAAGAACCTGGAAGACGCCAAGCTTCCGCTTCTCGACGAAGCCGGCCAGGCGCTCGGCCGCAGAAAGATCAAGGATCGCCGCCAGGTTCTTGTCGATTTACGGGAGACGATGAAGGATTTCACAAGAAACCCGCAAGATCTGGTGGTGGTCATGACCCTTTCCGACCAGACGGAAGAGCTGGCGGATGAAGTCTACGACCTTTCGCAAATTGCCTACGATAATGACCGGGAGGAGCTGGCCCAGAACCTGACCGAGTTGTTGAACAAGCTGAACCAGGATGCCAACCTGATCGCCTCATACGCCGTCGACCTCGCCACCCATCAGCAGCAGCGCCTGCGCCAGTTGGAGAAAGAGAATCACAAGCTGCGGGAAAAGACCCACGCGAAATGAACCGAGTACTTCGTGACACAGATTCCCGTTATAGCTCCGCGAGAACGAAACGAGTGGAGCTGTCGGCTAGAACCCTCACCCACCGCTTCGCGGTCCCCCCTCTCCCGAAGGGAGAGGGGTTAGATCCTTATTTTTTCGGCAACCCTCTCGAAAAGGAGTTGCTACCCGGTTCCGTTTTCAACCCTCTCCCTCCGGGAGAGGGTGCCCGACGAAGGAGGGCGGGTGAGGGGTTTTCATGCGAGATCACGGACGTTACGTTACGGTGTCGCTTAGCCCCCTTTTGAGGAGGCCAGCAATCGTAAAGCCTCCGGCTCTGTCGGAGGATACTTACTGACCGGAAACGGGGTATTTGTCAGTAATACCGGGAACCGGTGATTTTTCAGGAACGGGATCAGCATGCCAGGTGTCTATTACTGTGGATGGAGCCAGACCGGAGTTGCGGAAAGAAGCGGCCCCGTGTCATTTATTTCGAGCAAAGGCTTTCGCGGCAAATGGGGCGGGTCAATTTCCGCCCGGCGCGCTAGTTGCAGCCGGGACAGGGAATTGATATCGTGAACACATGGGAGACATTGCTCGTTCAATCGCAATACCGCTCGACCGGGTTCTGCCGGCGCATGCGGAGGAAGCCGCGCTTGTCGGGGAGTTGCAAGCCGGGTCTGAAGACGCCTTTGCTTATCTTCTAGCCGTTTACCGGAACCCGATTTACAACATGGTGTACCACATCATGGGGGGTGAATCCGATGCGGCGGACGTCCTGCAGAATACGTTCGTAAAAATCATCCGTGGAATCAAGCAATTCCATAGCGACAGCAGCCTGAAAACCTGGATTTACCGCATTGCCGTTCATGAGGCGCTGAATTACCGGCGAAGCTGGTTCCGGCGGCGCAAAAGGGAAGCGGTTTCTCTCGATGACGAACTGCACGCCCGTCCGGTGGAACTGGCGGAAGCGCAGCGCCAGCCTGAAACGCCTTACGAATGGATGGAACAAAGCGAAAGGCGTGAGCTTGTGGCGAAGGCGCTTAGAAGCCTGGCGGAACCGTACCGGTCGGCGATCGTGCTGCGCGAAGTGGAGAACCTTTCCTACGAAGAGATCGCGGAGGTTTTGGGCGTCGCGGACGGAACTGTGAAGTCCCGGCTGAAACGAGGACGCGAACTGCTGCGGCGGAAGCTCGCCGCTTGCCAGGCGCATTTGTGAGTCGCTGAGGTCGTTGATGTTCGAGTCGTGCGTCGAGATTCGCGAGCACTTTTCTGATTACCTGGACAATCTGTGCCCACCTGCGGCGCAACTTTCGATTCGTTATCATTTGCGCTACTGCGCTGGGTGCGAGAGAGAGCTCGAGCGGGCGCAAGTGTTGCAAGAGGATCTGCACACTTTGCGACGCCGGCGGGTCCCATCCCGGGCGGACTTGCGGCTTCGGGTGCGGGTCTCCCAGGAACTTAACCGCAATCTGCTGGGGCGGCTCTGCGTGAACCTCGATAACCGTTTCCGGAGCCTGCTTCTGCCGGCGACGGGCGGTCTGGCGGCAGCCGTCTTGTTTTTCGCCTTGATGCTAGGTTCAGCGGCGGTTCCCGTAAACAGCATCCCCGATGTGCCGCTTTCATTCGTGACCCCCGCCCAGGTCCTGGCGCTCGCGCCGATGGATTTTAACACGGGCGACCGGCCGGTAGTGGTTGTGACTTATATCGACGCGGGCGGCGAAGTGATGAGCTATAAAGTTCTCTCCGGGCAGCGCTCTCCGGAACTGATGCACAACCTTGACCGGCTGATTTACTTCAGCCGATTTGCGCCCGCGATGACTTTCGGAAAGCCTACCGACGGCAGGGTTGTTCTGTCGTTAAGGCGGATTACCGTTCGCGGCTAACGGAAAGAGCTTCAGGCTGTCCCAATCCCCATCATTGACAAGATCAAAGTGAAACCTGCAAAAAACCAGCCGCAGCGTCCAGGCGTTCGGGGAAACCTGCGATTCCTGGAAGGCCCGTTGTCCGCCCCCTGCATCCGTCGCGGGAATCCTCGACGGCCGCTGAGGGCAGGCGCCTTCGCGCTGGTGCTGGCTTGCTTCCTCGGCTGTTTACCCGGGCTTGGGCAATCCACCGCGAACGTCACCATTGATTCCTACGAGCCGCTCTTCGACCTGATGGCGGCGCTCAACGCGGCTGGATATAACACGGGGTTGTTCGTCAACACCGGCGACAACACTCGGCAGGAAGTTCGCGATGCCCTGGAGAAGCAAAAGGCCCCCTCCGCGGCCGAGATCGCCAGATTTTATAACGCTCACCGGATTGCCTCCAATACCGGCGAAGATTTTGCGCAATACGTGTCACTGGCGCTTTTGCTGGGGCCGCCGCCCGATTTCAAGTTCACGATCCCGAGCGAAGATCTGCCGCCTGATGCGAGCGACCTCCGTGACCTGGTTCCCTTGCTGCGCACGTTCTACCAGCAGGCGAATCTGGAGGCCCTTTACGCCCGGTTTCAGCCGCGGTATATGGAGGAGATCGCGAAATACGCCGGCCCGGTGCGCCGTGATATCGCTTTGACCGACGCTTATCTGCGATTCCCGAGCGGCTCCTATCTGGGCAGAACCTACCATATTTATCTTTGCCTGCTCGGCGCGCCCGAGCAGGTGCAGGCGCGTATTTACGGCGAAAAGTATTACCTGGTCATTACGCCCTCTGCGCATCCGCGCTTCAAGGAAATCCGGCACCAATATCTGCATTTCCTCCTCGACCCTCTCGCCGTTAAATACGCTGCGGAAATCCACCAGAAGGCGGCGCTCGAAGCCATTGCGCGCAAAGCTCCCGCCCTGGGACAGGACTTCAAGAACGATTTTTCACTACTGGTCACCGAATGCCTGATCCACGCCGTGGAATTGCGGATGGATAAACCTGCGGGCGCGCAGACGCAGGCGGCGCAGGACCAGGCCGCCGGGCTGATCCTGACCCCTTATTTCTACGGGGCGTTGGCTGAATACCAGAAGCAGGAGGCTCCGATCAGCGTCTACTACCAGACGATGATTCAGGGAATTGATCTGAAGAAGATGGAAAAATCCCTGGCCACCGTGAAATTCACGACCCCTAAACCTGCACCGAAGGTCGCGCAGGCTCCGGAACTGAGCCCCAAAGAGCAGCTTCTCGATCAGGCGGATAATTTGATTTATCTGGGGAAATATGAGGAGGCCAAGGAATTGTTCAAGAAGGTTCTCAGCCAGTACGATCCAAAAAACGAGCGGGCTTTCTTTGGCCTTGCCGTCGCGGCCAGCAACACGCAGGAACCGGACGTTGCGGAGAAGTATTTCAAGCAGGCGCTCGCCAACGGTCGCAGCCTGCGAATCGTAACCTGGTCGCACATCTACCTGGGAAGAATCTACGATGTCGAAGACCGGCGCGACGATGCCTTAAAGCAGTATCACGCCGCTGCCATCACCGCAACAACATTCCCCGAAGCCGTGGCCGCCGTAAAGCAGGGGCTTCGGCGCCCTTTCGGTTCTGCAAACCCTTCGCAACGGCCTCGTTGAGAAGGCGATTCTCCGCAACGCAAAGCCGCTCGTTCCCTGCCAGCCTTTCACACGTAAGCATTTGGGTGATGCCGGAAAATAAGCTGCCCGATGACCGTAAGCCGGAATTAATGGGGGAAAACAGGATGCGGAGCGGCGGGCGAGATAGCACCCGCCGCCGGCCCGATGAAAGCTATTTTTTCTTGGGTGGAACGACGGCGTCTTTGAACGCTTTTGCCAGGCGGAATTTCACAACCGTCTTGGCTGGAATCTTGATGGCTTCGCCTGTTTGAGGATTACGGCCCATGCGCGCCTTGCGGGCCGCCTTCACAGCCTTGCCGAGTCCGGGCACCACAAACTGACCACCGCTTTTGCACTCTTTGGTGGCCAGTCCCACCAGTTCTTCGAGCACACTCGCGACCGCCTTTTTCTGAATGCCAGACTTATCCGCCAGGTGCGCCACCACCTGAGACTTCGTCATAACCTTCGCCATTGAAGCTCCTCTCCTGAACTTAAGATTTTGTGAGACATGCACATTACAATTAGCTGACACTTTATGTAATACCAATCGCAGTGTCAAGGATTTTTTCGGCGAAAATCGCCAAAAAATGCCCAAAAAATGGGGATTCTAAGGGGCCGCGCCGTTCACAAAGATTAAGCGGCGGTGGGTTTTACCGATGAGTTTTTGACCGAGAAAACGAGTTTGACGGCCCGCCCCTTACCGAACTTCCTGGTGATCCAATCCTCCATATCGGCGCGCAGGGCGTCCAGGTTAACCCGGACACCGGCTTCCAATTCCCCATCCGCGACCGGCAAGGTGTCATCAAAAGCGCTGCGTCCGGTAAAGCTTCGCATCGCAAAACTATCGAGCCACTCGATAGGGCATGGGCGAAGGCCGCCGGAATCTTCGATTTCAATTCTGATTTTTTGCGCAAACATTGGCATCGCGGCACGTCTCAACCCGCACTGGCGCAGAATGCGCCGGTAGCGCGTGTGACCGGCGGTTTAGAAAGGCCACCATTTCTTTTTTCCTTTTTTCCCCTGCGGAGAGATGGGGGGCGGGGAGGGTGGCAGCGGTTTCCCCTGGATAATCGCTTCCGGATTTCTCGTGAACAGGAGGTCAGCAAGCTGTTTTCCCCGAGCCGTTGCAAGTTTCTCATAGGCGGGTGAGAGCAGTGGCGGCCGGCGCCGGGTATCGTGCGCGTCCGAAGCCACGATGTGAACCATATTAAGGTCCAGCAACTGCTCCGCGGCGTGGAGGGCGTCCGAGCCAAATCCACCCATATAAGATTGCGCCGTCACTTGCACCAGGCACCCTCGTGTGACCCAGTTATAAACGTTCTGCACGCGGCGGCGGCAGACGGCATTGCGTTCAGGATGCGTCAGAATCGGCGTAAAGCCCGCCATCTGAATCTCATAAAATACGTTATCCATCTGTTGCGGAATAAAGTGGTCGTCAAATTCCACGAGAACGTATTGTGTTCCATTAATGGTGAACGGAGCCCGGTCTTCGGTGAGGCGGCGAATGTTGTCGTAGGAAAGGTGGAAATCGCAGCCCAGAAGGATTTTCGGAGCGTCACCGGCGGCTGCCTGCAGTTCCGCTGCCTTCTTCTTGTTTTCTTCGGCGTCAAAGGCGTATCGGAAGCTGCAATGGGGAGTCGCGACGACGTGCGTCACGCCATCTTCCGCGGACATTTGGAGCATCGCGAGCGCGACCTCAACTGACTTGGCGCCGTCATCGGTTTCCGGCAAAGGGTGGCAATGGATATCAATCATCAGCTTCTAGTATGCCAATTTTCTGCGCCGGGTCTGAAGTTTTTTGTGTTACACCTCGCGTGACGTAAGGAATCAAGCAAGGCGCGGTCTCAACATCTTCCCTAAAAAAATGCCGGGCCGGCGTAGCAATGCCGAAACTGGGCCGAAACCGGGCCGAAACCAGAACGCGGGACTGCTGCATCCAATCCTTGCGGGGTGGGGTCGCTGCGCGTTTTGGCGATTTTCCGCCCCTCGCGCGGTGAACGCCTTGACGTTGTCGCGGCTGGCGGCTGGGTCGTGTAACTGAGCGCAAGGGCTTTTCGTACTAGTATAATGGGAGAAGCGATCACGGGGGCAGGCCTGCCTTTGAAAGGGTTGCCAAAGGAAAACCAAGGGGGAAGCTTCAAGACTGGGAATTTCAGCGCTTGCTGGCGGCGCGTTGTCTCGAAGCGCTCCAAGGGCGCGTCAAAGCTGAATTTACCCCTCATTGAAGCGGCGGGACTTTCGGGTGGAAGGAACGAATTGTTGATGAGAACGGCTGCGAAGAAATTTCGGATCCTTGGGAAACACCGGTCCTTCACGGCCCTTAGCCTCGGCGTGTTCCTGGCTGGATTAATGCTGCTGCCGGCGTGTTCCAGCAAGCAGGTTGAAGGCAATGCCGTCAGGTCCGGCGGCCGGCCCGCAGTCCCGGTACGGGTGGGGCAAGTGAATCAGACGAATATTCCGGTGCAGATTCAGGCGATTGGCTCTGGCGAATCTTACTCCACGGTCTCAATTAAATCGCTCGTCGCGGGCGAGGTTCAGCGGGTCTATTTCCACCAGGGTCAGTACGTGAAACGGGGCGACCTGCTCTTTACCATTGATCCCCGCCCTTACGAGGCCGCTCTGGCCCAGGCCCAGGCAAACCTGGCAAGGGACAAGGCTCAGCTCCAGAACGCTGCCGCGCAGGACAAGCGATACGCGCAGCTTTTCAAGGAAGGCATCGTCTCACAGGATCAGTACGATCAATTCCATACCAATGCTGCCGCCTTATCGGCGAGCGTGCGCGCGGACCAGGCGGCCATCCAGAGCGCCCAAGTCCAGCTTGGGTATTGCACGATTCGATCCCCACTTGACGGATTAACCGGCGCGCTCCAGGTGGACCAAGGCAACTTGGTGAAAGCAAACGACGTACCGATGGTGGTGATTAACCAGATCGAGCCGATTTATATCGATTTCTCGGTACCCCAACAATATCTCCAGCAGATTAAGGAACATCAGGCGCGAAAGCCGCTTCGCGTGAAAGTGGTTGTGCCGAGCGAGCCAGACCATCCCGGGTGGGGGACGCTGACCTTCATTAATAATACGGTGGACACCAGCACGGGGACGATCCTCCTGAAGGGTACGTTTGCCAACCGCCAGCACCGCCTCTGGCCGGGCGCCTACGTGAATGTGACCGTTGACCTTACCGTGCAGTCGAATGTGGTCGTCGCTCCCTCGCCCGCCGTCCAGACGGGCAAGGACGGAAGTTATGTTTATGTGATGCAGCAGGGCGGCACGGTCGAATACCGCCCGGTTACGACCGGGATCAATTACGAGGGGGATACCGTGATTACCAAGGGTCTGAAGCCGGGTGAGACGGTAATCACGGATGGGCAGCTTCTGCTCTATCCCGGCGCGAAAGTGGAAGTGAAGAAGAGCTTGTGAGGGGCGGCAGCCTGGCACTGCCCCGAGGGGTAAACGAAGTGGCGCTGTTATTCCCGCAAGGCGCGAGAACATAGCATGAATTTCGCAGATCTCTTCATCCGGCGGCCCATCATGACCACGCTGGTCATGTTTGGCATCGTCATTTTTGGCATTTTTGCTTATCTGAAGCTGCCGGTGAGCG